>JAEUQO010000035.1 GCA_016789605.1 Acidobacteriota bacterium | reverse complement strand
CATCAATTCGTCGGCAACACCAGCGCCGCAGAACAGCTCGAACGCTTTTATGACGCTTACCGGCGCAGCCTAGCGCATTTGTATCAATGAAGTCAGACGAAAAAGTTTGGTTGCTTACCGGTTCGACAGGCATCGCTGCTGCTACAGCGCGGTTGGCTGCGCAAGCCGGGGTGCATGTTTTTGTCGTCAGCAATGACGACGCAAGCTGCCGCGCGCTGGCTGCCGAAGTCAACGGCGATTTTTTTGTCGCCGATCTGACGCACAGCGAGCAAGTGGCCGCTGCCGTCGCTGCGTGCCTGACAAAACACGAACGCATTGATGCGCTGTTTAACGTTGTTGGTATCAGTGGCAGACGGTTCGGCGACGGACCTTTGCACGAGTGCACAGAAGACGGTTGGGACGTGACGATGGCGGTGAACGTCAAAACCGCGTTTTTGATGTCGCGCGAAGTTTTGCGCGTGATGCTCAACCAAACACCCAACGTGCACGGACAGCGCGGAGCCATCTTGCAGATGACGAGCGTGCTTGCCGTTGCGCCCGAAGCCAAACACTTTGCCACGCACGCATACGCTGCCAGTAAAGGCGCGCTCATCAGTCTGACAAAAGCGCTGGCGGCCTATTACGCGTCGCACAAAATTCGCGTCAACGCGATTGCTCCCGCCTTGACGCGGACGCCGATGAGTCAGCGCGCACAGCACGATCCGGTGATTCTGGAGTTCATGCGCGAAAAACAACCGCTCAGCGAAAACCTGCTGGACGCCGACGATGTGGCGCGCGCGGCGCTGTTTTTGCTCAGCGATGATGCGCGCTATATCACGGGCGAAATTCTGTCGGTTGATGCGGGCTGGCAAGTAAGCTGAACGTCAGAGAGAACAACTTCCATTTATGAAAGAACAACCTTTGCGCACGACTGTAATCGGCAGTTACCCCTTTCCAGGCTGGCTGGAATTTGCCTGTCAGCATCTCGAGCGATTCGGTGAAGCAGATCGCGCTGAACTGCAGGAAGATGCCGTTATCACTGCCATTCACGACCAGCTTGTGGCGGGCTTGGATGTCATTACCGACGGCGAACAAACGCGGCTTGATTTCAATTTGTCGTTTTACGGATTCCTTGACGGCATCGAACTCGAAGCCGCGCAGCCGCGCCGTTTCGGGCCGCCTGCACACGATCAGCGCGGCAAACACAAAATCATCGGCGCACTCACCGCACCGCGCGGTTTGGGCGTCGTCGAAGAATGGCAACGATTGGCGCGTCTGGCTCAAGCTCCGCTTGCGACGCGAACGGGTGCTGTTGCGCTCAAAGCCAGCGTGCCTGGCCCGTATACGCTTAGCGGACGGCTGTTGCCAAACGCTGACTATCGTGATCGGTATGCTGTCACCGAAGCTTTGCTGCCGATTGTGCGCGCTGAATTGGAGGCGCTGGTGGCTGTGGGCTGTCGTGAAATCACGGTGGATGAACCTTCGATGAGTTGTTACGCCCATCGCGAAGACCCGCATCGTTTCGTAGACATTTTCAATCGCACGGTGGCGCCCGTCGCCGGGAAGTGCCGTCTTTCGACGCATCTATGTTTTGGCAATTACAAAGGCCGGGCGGTTGGTTTGCGCCGATATGCGCCGATGTTCCCGGCGTTTTTTGACCTGAATGTTGACGAACTTCATTTGGAAATGGCCAGCCGCGAATTTGCGGAATTGGACGTGTTGCAACCCTTGGCCGAAGTCAAAGATGTCGCGGTCGGCATCATTGACGTGAAAAGCTATTACATCGAAACCGTAGACGAAGTTGCTGCGCGCGTGCGCCGTTGTTTGCAATACGCGCCAGCAGAACGACTATCTTTCGCGCCGGATTGTGGCTTGAGCCAGACTGCGCGTTGGGCTGCACGGCAAAAACTGCAAAACCTGGTCGCGGGCGTAACGCGCGTTCGCGCTGAGTTACAAGTCGGATAGTTTGAATTCAAGGAGCCTCATTATGAAAAAGTCAGACAAGACGACGAAAAATTCCCGCCGCAAATTCATCAAGCTGGCGACGGCGGGGACAATCGCGGCCAGCACTCCGGCACGGCTGTCTGCTGCGCCCAAGGTTGTTCAACTCGAATCCGAGCCTGATTCCCAGCGTCAGGTGTCGGCCAATGATCGCATTCGCCTGGGCTTGATCGGTGCGGGTGGCATGGGCTTTGGCGATACTGAAACGGCGCTGCGTGTGAATGGCGTTGAACTGGTGGCGGCGGCAGATTTGTACGATGGGCGTCTGGCACGTGTGAAAGAGGTGTTTGGCAAAAACGTCGTGACGACGCGCGACTATCGCGAAATCCTGTCGCGTTCAGACATTGACGCCGTGATCATTGCCACGCCGGATCACTGGCATCAGCAGATCGCCATCGAAGCGATGAAAGCAGGCAAGGACGTTTATTGCGAAAAGCCTGTTGTGCAAAAGCTGGATGAAGGCCACGCCGTGATCGAAACACAGACGGCGACCAAACGCATCTTGCAAGTGGGCAGCCAATTCGTCAGCTCGATCCTGTACAAAAAAGCCAAAGAGTTGCTGGCGTCGGGCGTGATCGGACAACTGAATCTGGTGGATTCCAGTTTGTGGCGGCGCGGCGCAATGAGCGCCTGGCAATATTCGATTCCGCCTGATGCTTCGCCGCAAACCTGTGACTGGGAACGATTCCAGGGCAAAGCGCCGAAAACCGCCTGGGATGCCAAACGCTTTTTCCGTTGGCGCAATTATCGCGATTACGGCACGGGCATCGGCGGCGACCTGTTCGTCCACCAATTTACCAGCGCGCATTTCGTGACCAGCTCTAAAGGGCCCTCGCGTGTGTTTGCGACCGGCGGATTGCGTCTGTGGAATGATGGCCGCGATGTGCCGGACGTGTTGCTGGGGCTGTTTGACTATCCCAAGACAGATGCGCATCCGGCATTCACGATGAACTTCCGCGTCAGCTTTGCCGATGGGGGAACCGATCAGGCCGGTTGGGGAACGTGGCAATATCGGTTTGTGGGTAATGATGGTGTGATCGAAATCGGCGACGATCTGGTCATCAAACGCAAACCGGCGGCGACTGAACCGGGGACTTCGATTGATACTTTTCCCGAAGCGGTGCAGGAAGCGTATATGAAGCAATACCGCCAGCAGTTTCCCAAACGCGACGCTGTCGTGCGTGAAATCACCGAACAGCGGTTTGAACTGCCGCCGAAATACGACGAACGGCTGGATCACTTCAGGAATTTCTTCCAGGCAATGCGCACGCGCAAACCGGTGCTGGAAGATGCGGCATTTGGCTTCCGCGCTGCTGCGCCTGCGTTGATGGCGAATGTCAGCTATTTCGAAGGTCGCGTCGTCGAATGGGACGCCGAAGCAATGAAACAGAAGGGAACGAAAAGCTGATGGCGCAGCCTGTTTCGTTTTCGCCGGTCGCACCGTTGATGCAACCGGTTTTGCAACACGACGCATTGCTGGCAGACATTTCGTCTGCCAGCAATGCGTCAGACTCTTTTCACCTGTGGTGGTTGGGACAATCCGGCTTTCTGGTCAAATGGCAGCAACATCATCTGTTGCTTGATCCGTACCTTTCCAATTCGCTGACCACGAAATACGCCACGACTGACAAACCGCACATTCGCATGACCGAAATCCCCGTCGCACCAGAACGCCTGGATTTCATCGAAGTCGTCAGTTCCAGTCATAACCACACCGATCACCTGGATCACGAAACGCTTTGGCCGTTGCGAGCGGCCAATCCAAATTTGCAGATGGTCATTCCTGAAGCCAATCGCGCTTTTGTCGCCGACCGGTTGAAAACCAATCCGGCCTGGCCATTGGGCGTGAACGAAGGAAGCCAGGTGACCGCAGGGGCGTTTACGTTTACCGGCCTGGCCGCCGCGCACGAACAAATAGAAGCCGACGAAAACGGCAACTACCGCTGTTTGGGCTACCTGGTTTCGTTTGGCTCAGCGGAACATCCGTGGACGATCTTTCATCCGGGAGATTGCGTGCCTTACGACGGAATGGCGGAACGATTGTTGTCTTTGGCTGATGGACGCAAGATTGATGTGGCGCTGATGCCGATCAATGGTCGTTTGCCGGAACGCCGTGTGACCGGGAATTTCTGGGGCCGCGAAGCCGCCGAATTTGCCAAACAGATTGGCGCACGGGTGGTCATTCCGATGCATTACGAGATGTTCACTTTTAACACCGAAACGCCTGACGAATTCGTCGCCGAATGCACGCGATTGGAACAACCATATCGCGTCCTGCGCTGTGGCGAACGCTGGTCGGCGCGTACAACAGAAAGACATGCCTGAAACTTTTGGTTTGACGAAATCTGAATTGAGCGTGTTAAAACGGCTCAAACGCCCGGAACAGGTGCAACGCTTTTTGGATGAAGAGCTGGGGTACAACAAGGAAAAAGACGGCGAGACGTGCCGTGGGCCCCGTCGCGTTTTGCGAGATCGCGTGGCGCACTGCGCCGAAGGCGCGTTTCTGGCGGCGGCGGCATTGCGCGTTCAGGGGCACGAACCGCTGATCGTGGATTTGGAAGCCGTGCGCGATGACGATCACCTGTTGGCTGTCTACCGCGAGCTTGGTTGTTGGGGTGCGATGGCCAAATCGAATTACGCGGGCTTGCGCTTTCGTGAACCGGTCTACCGCACGATTCGCGAACTGGTGATGAGCTACTTCGAGCATTACTACAATCTCGAAGGCGAAAAGACCTTGCGGGGGTATTCGACGCGTCCGGTGAATTTGAAACGCTTTGACGCGCGCCAATGGATGACCACCGAAGACGATCTCTGGGATGTATGTGAATATTTTTGCGTCATTCCCCATACGCGCTTGCTTTTGCCTCAGGCCGAACGAAAGCGGCGGCGCATGGATCGGCGGTTATACGAAGCGGGGATGCACGGCATGGTGAAATCGTAACCTGCCGTGCCGCTTTGCTTTAGCCTAGGCCTCTGACTCTCAGCCTTGATCGCGGATGGCCTTCCGCAAAATTCCTGCCAAAAAATCTGCCGTGTGATGCCAACCAAAATCCGTATCCTGTGTCTATGTGAACGACTTTCGGAAAACGAACACGTTTGAGACGTCAGACAAGGACAAGAACCGGTGATTCGGGAACCTGAACTGCCTGAGCTGATTGCGCGCGCAAAGAAAGGCGACCACGAAGCCTTTTGTTTATTGACGCGCGCCTATCAGCGGCGAATTTATGCTTTGGCGCTGCATTACACGCGCGACCCGCACGAGGCGGAAGACCTTTCGCAAGAAGTTTGGCTGAAGGCTTTTCGCGCTCTGGGCGGGTTTCGTGGCGAGTCCGGGTTTTATACCTGGTTGCGGCAAATCACGATCAATACTTTTCTCAATCATCAACGGGGCAGGAAGACAGTGTTTAACGAAGACAAAAAGGCATTTCGGTTGGGCGCGGTGGTTTCGCTGGACGATCTGGGGATTGTCGTGCAAGAGCCGCAAGTCGTCGCGGAAGAGCGATTGCATCAACAACTAATGGCGGAAAAAGTCATGCAAGGGCTGAGCGAATTGCCCGCGCAACAACGGTTGATCTTCCTGCTCAAGCATCGTGAAGGCATGACCTATGAAGAAATTGCCGAGGCTTGTGGCATTTCGGCGGGAACGGTGAAGAAAGCGCTCTTCCGCGCGTTGCAGCGTTTGCGCGAAGGACTGGGATTGAAACTGGGTGAAGCCGAAAACGCTACGTATGCGACCCATAAATAAGCCACGGCAGCAGAGGACGGTATGCACAATTGCGAACAGACAAAAGAACAGTTGCTTGATCTGGTGTTTGACGAGCTGGCGCCAGAAGTTCGGTCACAAGTAAGCGCCGAACTGACGCAATGTCAGCGCTGTTTGGCCGAGTATCAAACGCTGACAGAAACCTTGCGCGCGGTGGATCAGGCCGGTGCGGCGCTGATGCCCGCCGAAAGTTACTGGCCGGAATACGAGGCGAAATTGCAGGCGAATCTGGCGCAAGTGCGCCCCAATCCGGTCCGGCGATTTCAGCACTGGTTGCAAGGATTCAATCTGGCGTTGTGGCAACCGGTTCCGCTTGCAACCGCCGCCGTGGCTTTGCTGGTGGCGTTGGGCTGGTGGTGGAATGCCAACCGTAAGCAAGGTCCATCACTAAGCGCTCGTGACGCAGGCCAGTCAGACATCGCGTTTTCGTCACCGACGCCACTGCCCACGACCGTGATTCCGAGCGCGACGCCAGAGACCGGCAATGCTTCACCCAAACCCAGCGCGACACTGCAACAGGGAACGCCGATCCGGCGCAACCCCAAATCGCGCGGCGCTGCTCCCGCACAGAGTGTCGCTTCTGATACGGCTGCGTCTGAAATGATGGTTGCTGCCAATTTCATCCCGGCGCCGACGGTTGGCCCGGTATTCGAACCAGAAGCTGCGCGGCATTTTGAAAAGGCGCAGATGTTGTTGCGGTCGTTTCGCAATGTTCGCCCGGTGAAAACCGTACGCGGCAATCAGACGATGGATGTCTCTTACGAAAAGCAATGGTCGCGACGGTTGCTCTATCAAAACATCTTGTTGCGGCGAGATGCTGAGACAAAAGGCAATTTGCCCGCGCAGGAAGTGCTGGGCGATTTGGAAACGGTCTTGCTGGACATCGCCAATTTGCCGGAACGACCTGTTGCCGGGACGGTGCGCGAAATCCAGGCGCGATTACAACGCAAAGAGCTGGTTGCGGCATTGCAGGTCTATGCCGCGCCGCCCGTGTTGTCTGTCTATCAACCACACTAGATCGTTTTTCAATTCGCTTTACGGATTAGCCACAGAGTCACGGAGGCTCAGAGAAAGACTTGGAAACCTCTGTGGCTCTGTGCCTCGGTGGCAAAACCCGTACACCAAAATGAAATCATATCTAAATCAGAACACGCGACATTGGTACACGACAAAGTCAGGACGCGAATCTTCATCGGAATGTTTAAGCGTCACGTGTTCTGATGACGGCTGTTACGATTTAGTTCAGGCCTAATCACTTGAGGGCGCACGCCCTTCAGGAACTTACGCCAAACCATTCAAGCAAGGTACGGAGGGAACAATTACGATGAACACCAAAATGGCAAACTCAATTCGCTCGCCTCGAGTGCTGACGGGCACGCTGCTGGCGCTGTTGCTGTCGGCGCTAACGGCAGCTTTCGTGCTGGCTGATGGCGCGCGCACATCCGGCGTTTCGGCGCAGGAGCTGGGCAAACTCAATCGCTTTTTGCAGGGAGCCAATCAGAAAGACGACGCAATGCAAATCTTTCGTCGTGGCCGTGACCTGGTCGAAGAAGGCAACTGGAGCCGCGCCGCGACGACGTTCAATTCCTTTGTGGCGGATTTTCCCAAACACAAAGACGTTGACGCCGCGCTGTATTGGCTGGCGTTTTCGCTGAAAAAACAGGGCCGTCTGGCCGAAGCCGACCGCCATTTGGAGCGGCTTTTGCGCGAACACCCCCGTTCAAGCTGGGCTGACGATGCTCGCGCAATGCGCGTTGAGCTGGCCGGACAGACAGGTAATAAACAGGTGATTGACAACGAACTGGATAAGAACGATGCCGAAATCAAGATGATCGCCCTGCAAAGCCTGTTTCAATCAAACCCGGATCGTGCCATTGAACTGGCGACCAACATGCTCAAATCCGATGCGAAAACCGGCAAGCAGTTAAAAGAAGCGGCCATCGCGTTGCTGGGCCAACACGGCGGCGCGAAATCGGCTTCGTTGCTGATGGAACTGGCGCGTGTACAGACGGATGCCAAAGTGCGCAGCATGGCCATTTTCTGGCTCGGACAACGCGATGACGACAGCGTCGTGGATAACCTGATGACGTTGTACGGCTCCGAACAAAGTCTGGACGTCAAAAAACAGATTCTCTTTGCCTTGTCGCAAAGCTCCAACGTGAAAGCGCGCGCCAAGCTGACTGAAATTGCGCGTGCTGGTGGCGATATCGAATTGCGCAAACAAGCCGTATTTGGGCTGAGCCAGACGCACGGCGAAACCAGTGTGAACGATTTGATCGCAATCTTTGATTCCGGCACGGATAAGGAATTGCGCAATCAGGTGTTGTTTGCCTTGGGACAAATGCACAACGAACGCGCTGCGGCCAAATTGCTTGAAGTCGCGCGCACGCCCGGCGAATTGGAAACCCGCAAACAGGCGATTTTCTGGCTCGGGCAGCAAGGCAACGGACGCGGAATCGAAACACTGGTGCAGATGTATGACGGCGAGCAAAGCAACGAGATCAAAGATCAATTGCTCTTTGCTTTCGGCCAGTCGCATGAAAAAGCGGCGTTGCAAAAGCTGATGCAGGTCGCCAAACGCGATAGCTCGGTGGAAGCACGCAAGAAAGCGCTCTTCTGGTTGGGCCAAAGCAAAGACCCGGAAGCCGTCAAATTCATCGAAGACATTTTGAAATAAGAAAGGAGCCTGGCTTTATGCGTAACAGAATCTGTTTGGTTTTTGCGCTGTCGTTGTTGCTGTCAGGGCCAGATCGCGTTGTGCAACCTACCGCTGAAGCAGCGTCAATAAATTACGCTGGGCGGGTGTTGTCGGGTGTTGCCGCGCCGATTGGCGCTGAGCCTGCGTCCTGGCAACGACCGGGGTTCGTTTCGGTCGAAGGCTCCGATTTGCGGAGCCGGTTGGAAGCGGCGCGCAGAATTGGCCGCAGCACGTCAGCACGGTTTTGGACGGCATATGCATTCGACGTCAGACCAGGCGTTACCGTAGACCTGGATTGGAGCGGGAAGGGAAGCTCTGGCGAAGGCACCAACGTCTCGTTTGACGGAAAACGCGAAACACGCAACCTGGCGGTGTTCTTGTTGCACGAACCGACCGGCGAGGTGGTGTCGCGCGTAGAGGTCTACAACCTGGAACGCGAGCGCGAATACAGCGGCTATCGCGTGTATTGGCTGGCGCGCGGCAGCAACGACGAAAGTTTGCGTTTATTGCGCAGTTTCGTGGAAGGGCAGCAGAACAGCAAAGTTGGCGAACACGCCGTGATGGCGATTGCCTTACACGACGATCCGCGCGTCGGCGGTTTGCTGAAAAATTTCGCGCAAGCCACCGCACCGGAAAAAGTTCGCACCCAGTCTGTGTTTTGGCTGGGGCAAACCGGCGGCGAAACGCCCTTTCTGGCCGATCTGGTGCGCAACGAATCCGAAGCGCGCGAAGTGCGTAAGCAAGCCGCTTTCGCCATCGGCGTTGGCAAGGACGGCAACGCGCTGCAAACCCTGCAAGGTTTGTATCCTGCCGTCAGCAACCGCGAAGTCAAAAATCAGGTTATCTTTGCCGCTTCCATCAACGAAGACAAAGACGGCGCGGTGAACTTCCTGGTCAATGTGGCCAACACCGACACTGACCGTGAAGCGCGCAAACAAGCAATCTTCTGGTTGGGGCAAAAGGCTGGCGAACGCAGCCTGGGGACGCTCAAGGAAGTCGTGGACAGCAACGACGGAGATACCGAAATTCAGAAACAAGCCGTTTTTGCGATCAGTCAGCGACCAAAAGACGAATCTGTGCCGCTGCTGATGAAAATCGCCAAAACGCATGCCAACCCGGCGGTGCGCAAACAAGCGATCTTTTGGCTGGGACAAAGCGGCGATCAGCGCGCGGTGGATTTCTTCAAGGAAATTCTGACGAAGTAGGCTTACCTGACAACAGCCGACTCACAGTCGGCTGTTGTCTATAGTGAAAAGCGACCCGTTCTTTTTTCGACTTATCTTAGAAAAATCCGCCGCACGATTCCTTGTTGGAATTCGGACGGCGGCATTGATCGGAAAACCGAATCAACCGGAAATTACTTGGCGGTGAAGAAGCCGGAGAAGTTTCCGTTGACGGTGTTGCCTTCGACAGTGTTGTTGTACCGCGACAGCAGCGCGCCGTTATGAGTCAACCCGGTGGTGTTGCCGGTGACAGTCGAATTCGACACCCGGATGGTCGTGTTGACGTTGGCGTTGATGCCGATTGCGTTGTTGGAACTGACGCAATTTTCCAGATTCATTTCCGCCGGGATTCCGCCATTGACCGGCAGGGAGGCTAAAAATCCGGCGCCGGAATTTCCCACCGCAGTTGTGTTTTTCGCCGTCACGCGAGCATTCGAGTTGGCATGGATTCCGTGAATTCCGTTTTCAATCCGGCAGTTTTCCAGCACGGCTCTGGTGACGTTACCGTTGCCGCTAACCACATGAACCGAATAACCACTGTTGCGAATGGTCGTGTCTTTGACGAACAACTCCGCGCCACTTGAGGTAATTCCGCTCAGCGTAAACCCATTGATCGTGCAATTTTCAACGTGCAACGAGCCGCCAGAGTTAAAGCGTATTCCGATCTGGCCGGCGTCTCCGCCCGGTGAATGAACCGCCAACCCGCGCAGCACGACGTAATCACTTGCCGCTGTGCTGACCTGGATTCCCGTTCCGCCATCTTCCGTAATCTGGATTTGAGCGTACACACCCGGAGCCGCCGCAATCGTCACCGCTTTGTTGATCGAAAATGGCCGGTAATAACCGGAATCCAAAATGACGACATCGCCTCTGGCGTCCACAACTGACAGCGCGTAACTCACAAAGCGACAAGGATTGGCCGGATTGTTGCAAGTTCCCGCATCGATTCCTGAGACAGAGACATATGCGCGCGGATTCTGAGCCTGCGCGGCAACGACAAACACCAACATCGCCGCGATTGGCAACATGGCATTCATAACTCGGCGAATGAACAGCAAATTCAAAGTTTCAGCTTTCATCTTCCCCCCTGGTCGTTGATTGATTTCTAACGTTTCGTTTTTGCGACGCGAGGAAGATAACGCGGTTCTACAAAATCGGCAGTGAATCACTTCACAGCTGTCGTGTGAGTTGAATCACAGCCCCCTTCGTTGAATCTACTTTGGAATTATCTGGAAAGTTCTAGCAGGGATGCAGAGAGCCGTGCCGGTCGGCTCTCTGTTTTTGTGCGGTTCAGGCTTTCAGCGAGCGATTGATTTCTGCCAGATAACCTGTCAATTGCGCCTCGGTTTTGGCCAACACCAGCGCCGACACCAACCATTGGAAATCCCGTTCGACTTCTGCCGTTGCATACAACCGCGCATTCAACTGCACGGCGCTCAAATCGAGCGGCACGCCTAGCGCGCGTCCATCCAGCGGCGACAATTTGAAATACAGCACACCGACGGAGCTTTGTTCGTCCGTGGCGTCGGTGGCTGGCAATGAACGGGTTGGTTGTTCCAGTTGTAAGGCGGCGGGCAGGGATTTCGGCACCGGCGGCGCAGAAACAATGCTGCCTTGTGTCGCGAGCAGACTTGCCGTGACTTGATTGACTGTGCGTGCCGAGCCGGTAGGCGGTTTGACTTTGACACTGCCGCGCAAGGTCAGTTTGCCGTTTGGCGCAGAGGCTTCTTGCGGCGTAAAGGTAAATTGATAGCGCGCCTTACCGATTTCGATCTTGCCGGTGAAGGCGCGCCCGTCAGGCAGCGCGTGCAAGGAATGAAGTTTGCGCAGAGTGGTTGCGGGTTTTTTTTGGGTAAACATTGCCATCGCCTTTCACAGGTTGCCGCGTTTGAGTTCATCCGTCAGGTATTCACACGCGCGAATCGTCAACGCCAGAATGGTCAGGGTCGGATTCTGATTGGCAGCGCCAACAAATGCCGCACCATCCGTGACAAACACGTTTTTGGCGTCCCAAACCTGATTCCATTTGTTCAGCACGGATGTTTTAGGATCGCTTCCCATACGCGCGGTGCCCAGTTCGTGAATGATGCGCCCCGGCACCGTCAATTGACGGCTGATGCCGATTTCTTCAGCGCCCGCTTCTTTCAGAATCTGCGCGGCAGTTTCAGCGGCGTCTTTGCCCATTTCGCGTTCGTTGTCGGAATGCTGAATGTGAACGCGCAAAACTGGCACGCCCCACGCGTCAACGACTCCGCCCGGATCAATTTCGACAAAATTTTCATAGCGCGACAGCATATGCGCACGCGTCGTCAACCCGACAGGCGCGACATACCAGCGGCGCACTTGCCGTTTGAATTCGCTGCCAAAGCCGGGCGTGCGATAGGCCACACCGGGAAAGCGCCCGATGGCTGAGCCGCCTTCAAACCCGTAACCGCGCAGGAATTTCGGATGCTTCGTTGTCTGATCCAGATTGCGAAAACGCGGAATGAAAATGCCAGAGGATTTGCCGTCTTCGTTGACGGTGTCGCGTCCGGCGAACATCGGCAACACACCCGAAGCGCCCGTGCCGCCAAAGTGGTCTACCAGATAGCGCCCAAGTACGCCTGACGATCCGCCAATGCCGTTGGGGTGCTTTGGCGATTTGGAATTGAGCAGCAACCGGGTGGATTCAAGCGTTGAACCCGCGACGATAAAGGCTTTGCCGAAAAACTCCATTTCCTGATGCGATTGACGATCAACGACGGCGACGCCTTTGGCTTTACCGGTGTTTTCGTCCACGATCAGGTGGCGCACGATGGAGTTGGTGCGCAAGGTCATTTTGCGCGTCGCCGCCGCCACCGGCAGCGTCGAAGACAGTGAATTGAACATTGCGCCCACCGTGCAACCGTTGCCGCAACTGCCACAGTAATGGCATTTGGCGCGCCCGTATTTGGCATGCTGTGGTTTGACGGCGGTCAACATTGCGACACGCGGTTGGATGAGTTTGATGTTGAGTTTGGCAGCGCCTTTTTTGAGCAACTGTTCGCCGCAAGTGAGCGCTATGGGCGGCAGATACTTGCCGTCTGGTTGCCACCACAATCCGTCATTGTTGCCGCTGACGCCGATCCATTCTTCGGCTTTGTCGTAATAGGGAGCGATCTCTTTGTAATCAATCGGCCAGTCGCCGTCGAAACCGTCGTGCGAAGCCGCCTTGAAATCCAAATCGGAAAAGCGCCATGACAGACGTCCCCAGTGCAAGGTTTTACCGCCGACGACGCGCGCGCGTACCCAGAGAAACGGTTTGCCCGGTTCGGTGGTGTAAGGATGTTCGGTGTCACTGACATAGAAGCTGCGGCTGAAATCTCCCGCCGTGTCTTCCATCCATTGTTCTTTTTGCTTCCAACCGGGCGGGCCGAATCCGCGATACATGGATTCCCAGGTATTTTTGTTCATCGCGAAATCGCGCTCAGGATCGAGCAATGGGCCAGCTTCGAGGACGAGCACGTCCAGACCCCGTTCGGTGAGTTCCTTGGCTGCCATGCCGCCGGATGCGCCGGAACCAATGATGATGACGTCATAGACTTTTTTGCTCGAAGCCGGTTTTAGGGCTGCTTGTAACGCTTGCACGTTGCCTCCGCACTGGTGGAATTTTGTCTTACTTTGCTGTTGGATGGTCGCCTGATTTGGCGCGGCGAACCGTAACACAGGGTTAGAGGGCGAGCAAGCCTTTCCAGCCGCAGACCAAGACGCCAAACAAGTTGTTTTCTTTGTTATGGTTCGACAAGTTTTAATGTCGTCTTGAACCGAGGTCTTTAATCTACGATAATGCAACTCCCCCGCGAACCCGCACTTCGCGACTTCAGAAAAGCTGCCTCCAGATTTGCTGCAAGAGGTTTAGAAATTTACGCATGCCTACAACACCGCAATCAATCCAGCTAACTCAGATGGTTGATATTCACTGCCACATCCTGCCGGAAACGGATGATGGCGCAACGTCCTTGGAAGAATCCGTTGCCATGTGTCGGGCGGCAGCCGCCGATGGGATCAAAACCATTGTGGCGACGCCGCATATGTTTGATGGCGTTCATCACGCGCCTGATCGCCAGACGATTCGCCGCAAGATTGCGCAGGTGATGGATGCCGCTGGCAACTGCGTGGAAATTGTGCCGGGCGGAGAAGTTCGTTACAGCTACGAGATTTTTCAGGAGGCAGAAGACCCAAACACGCGCATTCGGCTCAACGGCAGTTCATACATGTTGCTGGAATTTCCCTTTCAGAGCCTGCCGCCGAACATCGAAATGACCATCTTCCAGATTCTCAATGCCGGTATCACGCCGGTCATTGCTCATCCCGAACGAAACAAACGCATCCAACAAAATCCCAAATTGCTGGTGGATCTGATCGAACGCGGCGCATTTGCCCAACTCGATGCGGGCAGCCTGACCAAGAGTTTTGGCCCCGAGGCTTATCAAAGCGCCAAGCGCATGGTCGAAGCCGGTGTCGCGCATTTTATTGCCACCGATGCACATCACCAGGATCGTCGTCGACCCCTATTGTCGGCGGCGGTTGCGGCTGCGACTGATATCGGTGGTGAAGAATATGCGCGCGCCATGGTCGAAGAGAATCCCGCCGCTTTGATTCGCGATCGTGCCATTCCTTATCAGCTAGACCCCGACGTGGACGCGTTGCTGGGACGGCGCAAGAAAAAGAGTTGGTTTGCGTTCTGGCGTTAGCTTTCCCGATCCGTGTATTCTGCCTAACACATTTGCGCTTTACCGGAATCACTTGTCTGGTCACGTGACCGACTAAGGAAGAGAGAGGATTACGTGAGAGGAAAAATACGTACTGCCCTGGTCAGTTGTCTGGCCATGTTGCTCTTGCTGGCGGCGGCGGCCTTGCCTGAAGGCTCTGCGGCCAAACCGCAATGGCAGAAAATCACGCTCAAAAACGGTTTGGATGTGATTGTCATTGAAAACCGTTCGGTGCCGCTGGTGACCGTCGAAATCGCAGTCAAGAACGGCGCTTACACCGAATCGCCCGAATACAATGGCCTGTCGCATTTGTATGAACACATGTTCTTCAAATCGAACGAGAAATCGCGCGCCGAAGGCTATCACGATCAGGCGGCAGAACTCGGCATGCTCAGCAATGCCACCACGCGCGAAGAAGTCGTCAATTACTTCACCACGACCGTGAACAACGGTTTGCGCGAAGCCATGGTGTTGATGCGCGATGCCATTCGCTATCCTCTGTTTGACAAGCAGGAACTGGATCAGGAAATCCAGGTGGTGCTCGACGAATTGAATCAGCACCGCTCGAATCCGTTTTTCTATTTGCTGGAAGGCGTCAACGACAAGCTCTGGTACAAATATCCTTCGCGTAAACGGCCGGGGGGCGACCCTGAAACGGTGTCGAAATCCACGCCCGAAATGATGCGCGTGATTCAGCGCAAGTTTTATTTGCCGAACAACTCCGCCGTTGTGGTGGCTGGTGATGCCAGTGCGCAGGATGTATTCAAATTGGCCGAAGAGCTGTTTGGCGATTGGAAAGCTGGCGACGATCCGTTTGTGAAAGAGCCTGTGCCGCGTCACCCGGCGTTGCCCAAAGACGAAGCCATCATCATCAATCAACCGGTCAATGCGGTTTCGTTGCAATTGGCCTGGCATGGACCTTCGACGGATACGGATGCGCCTGCCACGTATGCCGCAGACGTGTTCTCATTTATTCTGGGACAACCCAATTCACGCTTTTCGCGTACGTTGATTGATTCCGGCCTGACGACCAGCGCCGGGTTCAATTACTACACGCAACGCAATGTCGGGCCGATCACCTTGTTTGCGCAAACCACGCCGGACAAATTGCGTGACGCGCTCAAGGCGATCAACACCGAAATCGCGAAATTCGATGCGCCGGATTATTTCACCGACGAGGAACTGGAAAGCGCCAAGACCTTGCTCGATGTCAACGAAATCTACAGCCGCGAAAAACCCTCCGAGTATGCGCACGGGGTCAGTTTCTGGTGGGCTAGTTCCGGGTTGGATTATTACGCGAATTATGTCGAGAACCTGCGCAAAGTGACGCGCGCTGACATCAAGCAATACGTCAACAAATACGTCAAACATCGCGCACGCGTCGTTGGGGTTTTGCTGGCCGATGCCGACCAAAAGCGTTTGAAACTGACCGAACAGGAATTGCTAACGCGTCTTGATCCACTTGGCGCAGCTCCCAGTTCGCAACCCGACAGCGCGAAACCTGCCAGTCCCAAACCGGAAAGCAAGCCCGCGCCCAAAACGAATAACCCGAAAGCCGCAGGACAAAAGAAACCGAAGACAACATGATGAGAAGCAATTATCGCCGTCACTCGCTCACACTTGGTTATCAAACGGTACTCAGCGCGTGGCTGCTGGCTGCGCTTTGCGTCATCGGTGCCCTGGCACAAGCGGCGCAACCGGCTGCGGCGTCTGATACGGTCGAATTCACGACTGCCAACGGGCTGAAAACCATTCACCGCCGCGTCGCCGGCAACGAAGTCGTCGCCGTGCAAATTTACTTTCGTGGTGGTTCACGCAACATCAGCGAAAAGAATGCTGGCATTGAATCGTTGATGTTTGAAGCTGCCACGCAGGGCACGAAGAACTTTCCCAAGAGCCAGCTCAATCGCGAATTGGCCCGTATGGGCACGGTCATTGACGCCGCCAGCGGATACGATTTCAGCGTGGTGGCCATGCGCTGCGTACGGCAAAACTTCGACCGTTCGTGGCAATTGATGGCTGACATTGTGCTCAATCCGTTGTTTGACGAAAAAGAGGTCGCGCTGGTCAAAGATCAAATCGTCAACGGCTTGCGCCAGCAGTACGATTTGCCGGAAAGCTCAGTCGCGATTTTTAGCAGCCGCTTGCTTTATCGCTCACATCCGTATTTCAACTCGCCAGACGGTACGGTCGAATCCGTGACTGCGCTGACAGCCGCAGATTTGAAAGCGCACCACGCCAAATTGCTGGGAACTTCGCGCATGCTGGTTGTCGTGGCGGGCAACGTCACGGCGGACGAAGTCAAACGCAAAGTCGAAGCCAGTTACGGGGCTTTGGCTAAAGGCGATTACAAGTCCGAAAAACCGCCCGTGTTCAGCAAGGCGAGCGAAACCGAATTTCAGGTGGTCGAACGGCCTGTGGCAACCAACTACATTCGCGGCACGTTTGCCGCGCCGCCGCTGGACCATCCCGACTATCCGGCGTTTTCCATCGCGGTCAACATCCTGAGCCAGCTTTTCTATCAGGAAGTGCGCGTCAAACGGAATCTGACCTATGGCGCAGATGCGACGTTGCTGTCGAACGAAGCAAATTCGGCGTACTTGTCTGTCACGACGCCGCGTCCGAACGAAGCCGTGCGCGTCATGTTTGACCAGATTGATTTCATGCAACGGCAAGTGTTGGCCGACGGCGGATTGCGCGCCATCGTCAGCGGCTTTCTGACCAATTACTACATGAAGCTGGAAACCAACGACGCACAGGCCGCCAAGCTGGCTGAATATGAATTGCTTGGCGGCGGCTGGCGTCGGTTTCTGACCTGGGCCGATGAAGTCAACCGCGTCAAAGCGGAAGACATCAACCGCGTTTGTCGCGCTTACCTGAAAAACTTTCACTTCGCCGCCATCGGCGATCCGAAACAATTTGATCGTGCTTTGTTCATGAGCCGCTAACAACAAGCGGCACATTGACGATACTGCTGCGAGCCTTGTTCATCGTATGGTTGCGGAAAGGTCTTTTCCTAGATCGGTTTTCAATTCGCTTTACGGATTAGCCACAGAGTCACGGAGGCTCAGAGAAAGACTTGGAAACCTC
Source organism: Acidobacteriota bacterium (assembly GCA_016789605.1). GTDB lineage: Bacteria > Acidobacteriota > Blastocatellia > RBC074 > RBC074 > RBC074. Next base: position 31,603 of record JAEUQO010000035.1, on the reverse strand, counting down.
TGTGGCTCTGTGCCTCTGTGGCAAAACCCGTACACCAAAATGAAATCTGATCTAAATCCGACAATGAACAAGGCTTTCTGTTTTTTTGTTTACCAGCGCAACATCTGGCGCAATGCTGGCAGATGGTTTCGGCTGACGTTGACCTGATGGCCGCCGGTCAACGTCAAGCGTGCCGTGTGGTTGTCAAAGGCGTTAATTTCATGGATGTGGTTGAGGTTGACGATCACCTGGCGATGAACGCGCAGGAAGGTTTGCGGTTCAAGCACGGTTTCGAGTTCGGTCAGCGCAGTATATTTCGTCCAAAACTCTCCTTCAGCAGTGAGCGCCGCGACCACGCCGTCTTCCACCCGTAACGCGGCAATCTGTGCGACCGGCAAAATCAAAATGCGCTGTTGGGTGCGCACGGGCAGGCGTTGCAAATGGTTTTGCGCTGGCGGTTGTAACGTTTGCAAAAAGCGCGCGAGTTGCGCTGATGCTTCTGTTCGTTCCGTCAGTTTGGCGCGTACCTTGGCCAACGCTTGTGCCAGACGCGGTTGCGGCACAGGTTTGAGCAGGTAATCAATCGCATTGGCGTCAAACGCCTGCACTGCGTATTGATCAAACGCCGTCACAAAAATGACCAAGGGCAGTGGCGTAACCTCTGTCATCTGCAGCACGGCAAAACCATCCAGATCAGGCATCTGCACATCCAGCAAGACCAAATCCGGTTGCTCGCTTTCCAGACGGTGAACTGCTTCTGCGCCGTTGGCGGCTTCGCCGATGAGGCTGACATCAGCAAAAGCGGACAGCAGGCGCCTTAAGCGTTTGCGCGCCAATTCTTCGTCATCCACGATCAATGTGCGAATCGGTTTGCTCATAAATTCGTTCATTGCTCTTGCTGCCGGTGTTGGCGCTGGTAGCCAGTTGGGGTTCGGACGTCAGTGGAATCGAAAAGGCGACGGTCGTCCCTTGTTCCGGCGCACTGTCTATGCGCAACCTGGCCGTCGGGCCATAGAGCTTGATCAGCCGCTGGTTGACATTGGCCAAACCGACGCCGCGCGTGAGCAGGTCGTCCATTTGCGCAGGGGAAATGCCTGCGCCGGTGTCGGCCACAATGATGTGCAATTGGCCCTGTCGCAAACTGGCCGACAGGGTGATAACGCCGCCGGTATTGACGCGCCCGATGCCGTGTTTGATTGCATTTTCAATCAGCGGTTGAATGGTCAGCGCGGGCAACCTGGCCGCGCGGGCTTCGGGCAGGATGAACGGCTTGAATTGGAGTTTGTCTCCCAAACGGACTTTTTCGACTGCCAGATAGGTTTCGACCAGTTCCCATTCCTGTTGCAAGGGAATGATCTCTGCGCCCGGTTTGAACGCGTGGCGGAACAATTCGCCCAGGTTTTCGAGCAAGGTTTCGGCGCGCGGCGGGTCTTCGGTAATGAGCGACGCGACCGAATTGAGCGCATTAAAGAAGAAGTGCGGATTGATTTGCGCACGCAACGCCATCAGTTCTGATTGCGCGACCAGTTTGCGCAGTTCTTCTTCTTGGATGGCGTGTTTGCGTCGCGCTTCGTGCAAGCGCAGATTTTCGAGACGGCGATTGATGGTGGCCGAAACTGCGCGCAATACGCTCAACTCTTCGCTCAGGAAACTTTGTTCGTATGTTCGTGCGCCGACCAAAATCACGCCGACCGGTTCCGCGCCCGCATAGATTGCCATAACCAATTCGCAACGTTGTGCGGCGAGTATGTCGGACAGCGTTTTGTCGCGCAGCTCTTGCCGCAAAAGCACAGACGTAGTGCGCGTGCTCAACACCGCTAAAAGCTGTTTAGCAAAAGCGTCTGTCACAGAAACGAACCGCGCCGGTTCGGCGGTAAAGGCTTCTGGTATTGACTGGCAGGCGCGTTCGAGCAGAGACGTTTCTTCCGTTGCGACGCGTAATCGTTCGTCAAACCAATCCAGCAAGCCGGAATAGTTGCGTCGTCTGAATAAATGCCTATCTACCAACCGGTAAATCAGATCGCGCAACGATGGGTATAGCGCATACAGCCACAGCCAAATTGTGGTGTAAAAAATCCAGCGCAAGCTTTCGTTGGAGACTTTTCCCAGGGCCAGGTTGGCGGGAACGGCGACAAAGCGTCCATACAACAGCGACAGGCTAAACAAGGTGAACAATGCTGTGCCGCGTTTGAGCACGATATCCATAAATGTCGCTGGATAGAGCCGATATGCAGCGACCAAGCCAAAGGGAATCGGCAACAACGTCAAGGCCAGCGTCAGATCATTTCGTTGCCAGAGTTGCCAAGCGCTGGCGGCGGGTTGTCTAAAGGCTCCGAGAATGACAAGCAGCAAATTCAGACTGTTCCAAATGGCCGCCGCCTCGGCCACCAGCAACGCGGCCCACATTCCCCGGCGTTGATGCGAAGTGCGACGCAGATCGCGTATCAGCAAACCGGTCAAAATGACGAAAATCGCCGTGCCAAAAACAAAGCCGAAAAAGGCTGCGATCTCGCGCGTATTGACCGCGGATTGTTCGTTAGGGCGGCTGATAAATTGCAGGCGGGCTTCGGCGGCGGTCGCCAGTGACGTATTCGGTTGCAACGTCTGCGCCTGTTGCCAACTGGCGCGCGCCTGGTCACGGTTGCCCAGTTTGCGATACGCGTCGCCCAGCGTCAGATAGACCTGCGCGCGGCGGCGTTCGGTGTTCGGTTTTTGTGCCAGCAGCCGGATGATCTGCGCGAAGTCTTCGACGGCAATCGCATCACGCCCGGCAATGGAGGGCGCATATAAACTGGCAAACCCGCGAATTTGACGGATTTCGATGTTATCCGGCGACAGTTGTACGGCGCGATCCAGCGCTTGATTGGATTGCTGCAAGACGGCCAGGTGCTGGCCAGCAGGGACAATGTTGAAGCCGATCTTCAAGCCAAGCAGGGAACCGCGTAGTGCCAGAGCCAAGGCATTATCAGGCTCCGCAGCCAGCACTTGATTTAATAATCTTTCGGCTTCGGCCAGTGAAACGATGTCGTATTCAACCGCCAGCGCGTAGTTTGCGCGTGCCAGGTCGAGTTGCAGCGGGAGGTTGTGCGGATCGGCGGCAGCTTGTTTTTTCAAATATTCCGCATAATCGCGTCGCCGTTCGCGCGATTCTCCCCAGATGGCAAACCCATCATCAGCGGGCGTTTGTTGCGCGTGAGTGATAAAAGAGGCGGCGGGGAACAGCCAGACGAGCAACCACAATGACACCAGGCAAAAAGACACCTTAACGCCAAGGCGGCGATCAACGATATCTTTCAATTTCTTGCGCTTATGGTGAGTGGTCAACCTGACAGGTTTCATTCGCTATGAGTAAAGAGGGCGGCTCCGACGAAGACCGCGAGCAGGGCAGCCGCCCAGATTTTTTGTTGCCAGGGCATTGGTTCGCGCGCTTCCCAACGAAATAGTTTAGCGGCCAGAAACACGGCTACCAGCAAAATCAGCAACAAGGCTCCCAACGGTTTTGCTGTGTTCAGCAGGCTTTGACCCTGGTTCATGACATTCGATAACGCGCGAATGAGATAGTTAGAGGGCAACATCGCTGCCAGTTGCTGTAATTTGGAGGGCAAGAACTGTACGGGAAAGGCTGCGCCACCCAGAAACATCAACGGAAAGAACAGCAGATTGCCCAGCACCTGCGCCGTTTTTACGTTCTCTGCCAGACTGGCGATGATGAATCCCAGCGAGAGAAACGTAAGAGAACCAAGCAGCAGGACGAAAATTATTGCGCCAGGATTGCCCACGAAACTGACTTTATAAAACAGTTTGGCCAGCAGCAATTGCAGCAACAGCGTCGAGAAAGAAATGACCAGACTCGAGGTAAGTTTGCTGGTGATGATGAACCAGGGACTTAGCGGCGCCAATTGATAACGCCGCAAGACGCCGCGTTCGCGCATCGTGACCAGGATGACGCTCATGCCAAAAAAACTGGCGGACATGATGCTGATCGTCAGCAACCCCGGCAGTAAGTTGCCGACCATTTCAGTCCGCCCGCGCGTAAACACACTGGCAAAGAGAAAGAGAAAAAAGACAGGAAAAACGTAGCTCCAGAAGATTGCCTGTCGGTCGCGAAAGGCCAGTTTTACGTCGAGTGTGATGTTGTTCAACCAAGCTTGCAGCATGTTTATTCTCTGATTCGTTTGCCGGTCAGTTCGATGAATGTGTCTTCGAGTGTTGGCCGGGTGACGTGCAAATCTTCCAGTTCGCGTTGTTCGACTTCCAGCCATTTAACCAATGCGATCAGCGCACGTGACACATCTACGCTACGCAATGAATACACGCCGCCGCTTTCCGTCACGCTTTCGATAAATGGCAACTGGCGCAAGACGCGCAAGGGAACAGGTTCGGTCGTGCGCAATTCGATGCGCGACTGACCACGCGATTGCGCGATCAATTCGCGCGGCGAACCCAGCGCGATGATCTTTCCGTGATCAATGATTGCGACACGGTCGCAAAGCCGCTCGGCTTCTTCGATGTAATGCGTGGTCAACAGCACGGTTTTGCCTGCGCGTTTTAAATCCAGGATGACTTGGTGCAATTCGCGGCGGGCTTGCGCGTCCAATCCGGTGGTGGGTTCATCGAGGATGACGACGTCGGGATCGTTGACGAGCGCCAACGCGATGGCCAGCCGTTGTTGCTGGCCACCGGAAAGCGTATCAAATTGGCTGCGGGCCTTTTCTTCCAGAGCTACCAATTTAAGTAGCTGCGCGATGTCGGCTTGGCGCGGATAGAAACGCGCAAACAACGCCAGGGCTTCGCGCACCTGGATTTTGTCGGGCAGCGCCGTGGCTTGCAGCGTCACGCCCAGACGGCGTTTGACGTCGGCAGCCGAGGTCGCCGGATCAAAACTGCAAACCGTTACCTCACCGCCGTCGCGCGCTCTCAGGCCTTCGAGAATTTCCACCGTGGTGGTTTTTCCCGCGCCATTTGGGCCCAACAGGCCGAAGACTTCGCCACGTTGCACCGCGAAGCTGATACCCGCCACCGCCGTCAAATCGCCATACCGTTTGAGCAAATCGCGCACGACAATCAGCGCGGGAGCGGAAAACAGCGGCGCGGTGCCTTGAGTGGCTATCTCGGTCAGGTTTCCACTTAGAGTCAGGTTCATGGAATGTTCCTTAGGCGTGACAGCCAGAGCAGGAGCGACCGTTGCGGCTTTGGGGAAGTGTTTTCGTTTCCAACCAGGTTTTGGCTTGCTCAGCGTAACTGCTGCCGGGCAATTCCTGCATGATGCGTTGGAAGTAGTTGCGCGCTTTGTCCTGATCGCCCAATCGGTGCCAACCCGAAGCCAGCGCGATGAGCAGTTCGCCGCGTGCGTGCGTGCCCAATTTCTGAAAGGAGCTTTGCGCCGTTTGCAGGTGTAACACCTTTTCGTAATCGTTGACGGCGATTTCCAGCAGTTCGCGCGCCTGTGCTGGCATCGGCACATATTTGGAGCCTTCGAGCAGAACGGCTGCGCGCGGAATCAGAACACTGACACTGTTGGGCGCGAGTTTGACGGCGGCAGCCATTTCATCCAGGCCTTTTTGCCACAACTCGCCGCCTTTTTGCAGATCACCTTTCTGAAAGGTCCAACCCGCGCGCGTGAATGTGCCCGCGCCATGCCAGACCAATGCTTCTGCGTGATTGGGATTTTTGGCCAACGTTTCTTCCGTCAGCTTCATGCCTTTGTCAAAACGAGCGGTATCACCTGCCAGTCCGGCAAAAATGTCTTCGCGCACTAGCAGATCAAAGCGTTCGGCTGGCTGTCGTGTCGCTGGCGGTGGCTCAGGGGCAGCGGATTTTGGCGATTGGCTTTGTGTGCGCGCTGTATCGGTAAATGCCCATTGTGTTGCGGCAACGGTCAGCGCACAGGCGGCGATGGTAAAAAGCTTGCTCCAGCGGGAAATGTTTGGTCGGTTCATCTCGTTCCTCTCCTTCGCGTTTAAGGTCGTGTTTAACGTGACACCAAAATGTGTCTGTGTGGCTAAACCATACGCAGGGGAAGCGAACCGGGCTATGTCATTCTTCCCAACGGTAGGAAATTTCGGCGGAACGGTAGCGTGAAGAGGGTTGGCCGGATGAGAGGTCGTGCCTGAGCTCTACCACACGTTCAGACGGCAGCGTCATCTTGCACAAGCTGAACGTGTGGTTGCGAAACGCATCGGGTTAGTTGAGCAGGTCCGGCTGCTCGCGCGTGATGCGCGCATATAAGGGTTGGAATTGGAACCAGCCCGCCAGACGCGAACCAACCTGTTGACAGGTGAGTTTGGCGTGCTCGTGATTGATCAGATACGGCTCGCCCACGGCTTCGGCCAGCAATTGCGCGTGGCAACTGCGCTCCATCGTGATAAACCACCAGGCGGCTTCATCTACTGTGTGGCCAACAGTTAGCAATCCGTGATTGCGCAAGATGACAGCTTTGGCACTGCCTAGAGCGGCAGCGATGCGCTGACCTTCCGCCTGATCAAATACGACGCCTGTGAAATCGCTAAAGATGGTGTGGTCTTCATAAAACGCACAGGCGTCTTGCGTGATTGGCGAGAGCAAGCGGCCCAGCGACGACCAGGACTTCCCATACATCGAATGGGCGTGTGCGGCGGCAACCACATCCGGACGAGCAGCGTGTACAGAAGCGTGAATGGCAAACGCAGCCCCATTTACGGGAGCATCGCCTTCCACGACTTCGCCTTTGTGATTGACCAAAACCAGGTCGGACGCGCGAATCAGGCTGAAGTCCAGACCGAACGGATTAACCCAAAAATGATCCGGCTTTTCCGGGTCGCGAGCGGTGATGTGTCCGGCGACGCCTTCATCAAAACCAAACTTCGCAAACAGACGAAAGGCGGCGGCCAGCCGTTGTTTGCGGTGCAATCGCTCTTCTTCAACAGTCGCAAACGTTGGCGGCGCAGGCATAGAGAAAGACTGGGAGGACGGCTTTAAGGCAGCCTCGACGGCTTGTGTTTCCATAGGGACGCTCCTTGTTGGGTGAAAATCGAGGAATTTTCTGTAACCAGCAGCAGAAAAGTAGCACAAATAGTGGGCCGCAGGGAGGGAAATCATTAAGTATCGTTCATGAAATCAGACTCTTGTGCTAAACTTCGTGAGCGTTTTTTCTTTAGCCGTGCTGTCCGTGCTTCTACAGCAAGGCGATGTGCAGTTCCTCTTGTCCCAACATTGTAACGGCGTGCTTGGAATTGTAATTCGACGCCTGGCTTCGCTTGTCGCCCAAAAGCGAATGAAAACAATGTCCTCAGAGCAGAACTGCCCCTCAAATCAGACCACCTTAGCAGTACAGCAAGATCGGCGGATTCGCCTTGGCGAATTCCCACTCAAGTTACGGGAGGACTTTATGCCGATGATAGGCGGTAAGCCCAATAGGAAATTGGTTTTTGGTACAGGACGGATTAAGCGACTGGCAGCGCTGGCCTTTTTATTGACCCTGCTGATAGGCGTCGGAGACCGGCTCGGCTGGTTGCCAGGCACCTCGGCGCAAAGAGGTCGGCAAGTTGCGCGTCAGGTTTCAAACCCGGAAGTGACAGCTACAGATTGTTCCTTCCTACAGGCCCCGGAAAACTTCAAAGGGGTGCAGGCGCGCCATCGTGCCTCGATTTCTGCCGCGACAGACGCCATCAGCAAACGGCTGACCGGCGCCGAAGGTTCAGCGCTCATGGCGGCACAGGATGTTCCACGCCGGACGGTGATTGACAACATCCTGTTTGAAAAGATGGCGGTTGATCAGGTGCCGTCAGCTCCGCTTAGCAGCGACGAAGAATTCCTGCGCCGTGTTTATCTGGACCTCACAGGTCGGATTCCCAATGCGTCGGATCTCGAGAGTTTTGTCAAAAGCACTGATGTCAATAAGCGCGATGCCGTGATTGATCGCTTGCTTGACTCGCCCGAATTTGTGGACAAATGGGCGCAGTTTTATGGCGATCTCTTCAAAAATACTTTTACGGCGACCAACATTACGCGCTACATCGGTGGCCGCGAAGCCTTCCACAAATATCTACGCGATTCGCTCGACGAAAACAAAAGCTACGCTCAGATGGCTTCGGAAATGATCGCTGCCAATGGCGACAGCTATCTCGACGGGGCAACAAACTTTGTGGTTGGGTGGAATGTTCCGATGGGACCGGCACAGGACACGATGGATGGCGCAGCCGTCCAAGTGGCGACGGCCTTTCTGGGATTGAGTTCGATGGATTGTCTATTGTGTCACGACGGTGCGGGGCACCTGGACGCCATCAATTTGTGGGGCGCGAAAGTCACGCGTTGGGATGCCTGGGGCATGGCTTCGTTCTTTGCGCGCGTGCGCCGCCAACAAGTGACAATCAATCAGAATCCGTTTTATGCGAAATACACGATTTCGGAAAACGCGACAGGCGAATATCAGCTGAATACCAATTCAGGAAATCGCCAAACGCGCGCGCCAATCAACGGCAGAAATACCGTGGCGCCCAAATATTTGTATGGTACGGAAACTGTGGGGGCCAGCGAAAACCGCCGCCAAGCCCTGGCGCGGATTCTGACCACCGATCCGCAATTTGCCCGCGCCGCCGTCAATTACATTTGGGAAGAGCTGATGGTCGAAGCTTTGGTTTCTCCGTCCAATAGTTTCGATTTGGCTCGTTTGGATCCAAATGCGCAAATGCCGGATGGCTGGGCTTTGCAACCGGCCAACGCCGAATTGCTGGAAGCGCTGGCGCAAGAATTTAGAAGCACGGGATACAACCTGCGCTATATCATCGGCCTGATTGTTAAATCCAACGCGTATCAGCTTTCCTCGCGTTATCCGGGGACCTGGAAGCTGGAATATGTGCCGTACTACGCGCGGAAATTTGCCCGCCGTCTCGACGCCGAAGAATTGCACGACGCCATCATCAAGGCGACCGGACAGCCGCCGGTCACAACCTATCGCGATGCGGCGACCAATCAAAACGTGACCATTCTCGGGTATCCGATTTTGAATGAAGCCAATCAGAAGATCGGGGAAGCGCAGTGGGCCAGTCAATTGTCTGACCCGCTGGAGCCACGGTCGAATGGTACTTCGCGTGTGTTTCTCGATTCGTTCCTGCGGGGAAATCGTGACTCGAATTTGCGCTCGAGTGATTCGTCTATCTTGCAAGCGTTGAACATGATGAACAACACGTTTGTGACAAGCAGAATTCATCAGGGCAATCGCATCACGACCATTCCCAATACGCCGGAAATCCCCTCCACGGTGCGCCGCTTGTTGGCTGATACCAGCCTCTCAAATGAGCAAATCGTGACACAGCTATATCTGAATACGCTCTCGCGCTATCCCACCCAGGCAGAAATGGACAAACTAAAGCCGTACTTTACCTCGCAAGGGAAGACAGCGGCGACAGAGAGCATTCAGTGGGTGCTGCTGAACAAAGTGGATTTCCTGTTTAATTACTAAGCTGGCCGCCAATGGCTATGAATCGAGAAAAGAGGTGAACCTATGGATAAACATCTTCATCCAGGACATTCTTGCGAAGTTTGCCAACCATTGCGCCCAGCGAATCCTGTTTTGTGGGGACCCGATCTGGGGCGCAGAGCATTTTTCAAACTGGCAAGCGCCGGTATCACCGGCTCATTTTTGGCGCCCTTAGCGCTGAAAACCGAAGCCAAGGCAGATACCTCAGCAGCCAAGTTGAACGGCAAAGCGCGCAATGTGATTTTTCTTCACATGCAAGGCGCGCCCAGTCACGTGGACACTTTTGACCTGAAAGTGGGACCGTGGCTGCCTGCGGATTTCAATGCAACGGCTTATAACGGCATTCTCTTTCCGCAAGGATTGATGCCGAACCTTGCCAATCATTTTGGCAAACTGGCCATCATCCGCAGCGTGCGTTCGCCAGCATTGGTGCATTCATTGCAACAGATGTGGACGCAGATTGCGCGCAATCCGACCTCTCTGATGGGCAAAATTGCGCCCAATGTCGGCAGCGTGGTGGCGCTCGAATTTGAGGCGCAACGCAAACCGAATCAGAAACTGCCCGGGTTTATTTCGCTCAATGGCGGGATGACAGTCGGTTCCGGGTATTTCAATGCGAAATACACTCCGTTTAGCGCAACTGCCGCCCAGGGCGGGTTAGCCGGCTTGACCCATTCGGATGGGCAAACGGTGTTTGATCGTCGGTATCAAATGCTGATGGACCTGGATGGTGGATTGCGAAGCAATTCGCCGCTGGGAGAAGACGTGGTGGACATGGACGGTTTTTACCAACAAAGCCGCGCCATGATGTACAACGCTGAGATTGATAGCGTCTTCAAGTTTTCGAATGACGAGGCGTTACGGTATGGCGTTCCGAATGGAGCAAACCGTGCGGCAACCGGGTTCGGCAATTCGTTGATTGTGGCGCGCAATCTGGTGAAGGCCAATCTGGGGACACGGTTTATTCAGGTCAACATTGGCGGTTGGGATAACCATACCAACATTTACACCGCGATTCGTCAGCCCGCTGCGCAGTTGGATAATGGCCTGTCTGCGTTACTCACAGACTTGTCGTCTCTGCCCGGCGTCAATGGCGGCACCTTGCTCGATGAAACGCTTATCGTTTGTATGGGCGAATTCGGTCGCACCGTACGCGGTCGTAACGGCGTCGGTTTGAACGATACAGCGGGGCGTGATCACTTCTTCCAGCAATTTACCGTCTTTATCGGCGGTGGAGTCGCGGGCGGAACCATCATCGGCGAAACCACCGAGGATGGAAGCTCCGTGAAGAATGCTGGTTGGTCGGCCAATCGCCCGGTGGTCAATGAAGACATTGCGGCGACGATCTATTCCGCCCTGGGAATTGATTACACCAAGACCTTGCGCGATGACCCGTACCAACGTGGGTTTGAATATGTGCCGTTTGCTTCACAGGGCGCTTGGGAACCAGTGATGGAACTCTTCACGCGCAATTTGCGTGAGCGGCCGCGTACGAATCCGCGTTTGCCACGTCAGCGCTAACCGCTTGTTTGCAAACTTACTACCAACTTCGGCGCAAGGCAGTGTATCTGTTTTGCGCCGATTTTCTTGTCTGTTTACAACGCTCTGAGATACGTGCCCCATGCTTGAATTCCTTCAACTGCTGATCGGTACGGTCGTTTTACGGCCGTATGTGTTTGTCTTTTTCGCTTGTTATCTGTTTCTCGCCTTTACGCATTGGGGATGGAAGCGAACGGCGGTGTTTTCCGTCCTGGCTTACCTGGTAGCGTTTATCTGTGAATGGAGTTCCGCCGTTGCCGCAACCGGGTTTCCCTTCGGCTTGTATTACTACATTGACCACACCAGCGACCGCGAACTCTGGATTGCAGGTGTACCGTTTATGGATTCGCTTTCCTTTACCTTCCTTTCGTATGTCAGTTGGGAATTGGCCACGACCTTGCGCGGCAAATTGCAGGCGGGCTGGCGTGACGTACAAGTGCGCAACGGGGAAGTGATTCGCTGGCAATGGCAGACGGCTTTTCTGGCGGCGTTTCTGATGATGTACCTGGACATCATCATTGATCCGGTGACGATTCACGGTGAACGCTGGTTTCTTGGCAAGATTTATTACTACCCCGGCGGCGGCAGCTATTTTGGGATTACGCTGGCCAATTTTCTGGGCTGGTATTTTGTGGCCTTTGTGATTATCCGGCTATTTGTCATTCTGGAAAAAACGCTGATGCGACGATTGGGTGATCTTTCTGGCGGCATCCGCCAGTATCGTTACAAGGCGCTGGGTGCGGTCGGATTGTATCTGGGTGTGCTTGGGTTCAATTTGTTTATGACGTTTTGGATCGGTGAGCGCAGCCTGGGGATCGTCAGCGTGATTATTGTGATACCGCTTGTGGTGTTGATTCTGTTGGCATTGGACCGCGCCGAAGCGCTGACAGAAGCCGGGGCAACAAAATGACTTCACGCCATCTGCATTGGGTGTGGTTGCCGATCATCGCCGCGCAGGGCATCTGGGTCAAATTGCTAACACCTCGGTTGCCTGAAGCCGCTCCACCGATTGAAGGCGTCATCGAAGGTCGTGAGCCTGTCCTTGATTTGGTTGTGATCGGAGAATCGCCTGTTGCGGGAATTGGCGCGCCGACGCACGCATTGGCATTGACTGGGCAAACTGCACAGGCCTGGGCCCGCCGAACCGGGCGCAGTGTGCGTTGGTTGGCATTGGGACGTTCAGGCGCAACCGTACGCACGACGATTGCAGAATTGGTTCCGCAATTGGCAGGTCGCCGAGCCGATGCTGTGGTGATTGGTTTAGGAGTGAATGACGCTCTGGATCGCCATTCTGCTTCTCGCTGGTGTACCGATTTGAACGAACTGATTCTCGCCGTACGCGATCAAGTCGGACACAGGCCCATCGTGCTTGCAGGCGTGCCGCCCTTGGACCAATTTCCTGCCTTTCCCGAACCGTTGCGCTCTTTTCTGGGCGGCTATTCGAAAACGCTGGATCGCGCTACTGCGGAATTCAGCCGTACGCTTGATCGGGTTGTGTATGCGCCAATGTCTGAAGGCATCCGCCCGGACCATTTTTGTGCGGATCGGTTTCACCCCGGCGTCGCGGGCTATGCTCTCTGGGGCGAACATCTCAGCCAGTTTCTACCTGATTAACGCTACTTCAAATAATGGAAGCCGCGCATGCCAACCAAGGTGAAGGCTAATTGTGGTCGCATGCTTTCTGGCGGAAGCAGGCCACGTTTGCCTGCCTCAGTAGAGGCTTCCTGCGGTTTGGTGCGCAGGTAAAACTCCCAGCTTTGCGACAACAGAGTGTTTTGCGCATACATGATTTGTTGCTGTTCGCGTTGTTGGTCGAGCTTGCCGTCTTTGCGCAGAATCTCCGCATAAGACGCACGCACGAAAATAGATAGCGGATAGGACGCCAGACAGTCCTGCAAGACTTCTTCGGCTTTGCTCAGATTGCCCGCTTGTTCGTGGGCAAAGGCGAGCAAGACATAGGCAAACGGACGACTGTAACCGTGTTGCAAGGCAAATTCGGCGTGTGGAATCGCCTGGGCCGGTTGCTTCAGTTGCAGCAGCAACATTGCATAACCCAAGTGCGCACCGGCATTGTCCGGGTCAAGTGCGAGGGCTTGTTGATAGCGGCGTTCCAGCCGTTCATTGCCTGCGGGATTATTGGGGTAATAAGCGAAATCCAGTTGCGGAACGCTCAGGTCAGTTTGTCCCTGAATTCGCTGGCTGGCCAGCACGTTATAGTTGCGGCCTGTCAAAACGACGGTTCCGATAATGGCCAGCACGGTTACTGCCAAGATTGCAACTTTGGGGAATGAGAGAGCCGAATCGGTTTCAGACGTCGCGTCTTGGTCTTTGCGTGAGAAGGCAAAGCCAATTCCCAACACGCAAACGAGCACAAACGGCCCTGGCGTGTAGCGGAAAGAAAACGAACTAAAAATAGAACTCAGCGCAAAGGCTAACAAACTCAGCAGCGCGGCCAGGACGTAAACGTTGCCGCTGCCGCGCCAACCTCGCCATAGCTTTCTGGTCAGGAGCGCCCAAAACACCACGAAGAGCAGCACGCCGACGATACCCAACTCAACAAAGAGTTGCAGATATTCATTGTGGGTTAGCGGGCTGCGAATTTCGTCAAAATCTTCCGGGCCAGCGGCCTTGACGACGTCGGCATATTGCGGTTGCGAGACAAAATAACGCCGATATTGACCATACAGGCTGGAATAGCCGCCTTCACCGACACCTATCAGCGGATGCCGCTTGCCCATTTCCCACGCCGTCAGCCAGCCACGTAAACGTGTGGTCAAACCGCCTTCAAGTGAGTCCAACTGGGTTGCGCCCTGTATACGAAATTCAATTGCCTGACGGTATTTCACGCCCACACCAATGCTGGCAACCAGGACCAGCGCCAACGCCAGCAAGAGTCGTTGTTTGCTGGCCAGTTTCAGTTGTTTGGTGCCGAGCGCCACAACCAGCAACAAGATCACGATGACAGTGGCGATAATCGCGCCGCGCCGCAATCCCAGCAAGACCGCGATCAGGCTGGCGCCGATGATGATCAGCGCCGCCGCCGCCTGCCAGGTTTTTTCCGTGGTCAGATAGGTGACCAGCAGCAACGGCAGAATCGTCACCAGGAGTTCTGCCGAAATGCCGTGGTTGAAAAAGATGCCGCGCATATCGTCGCCAAAGGTCAGGCGTTCATAAATAACCGAAAGCGCGAGTATCAGCGCGATTGCCGACAGCAGATAGATCAGCCATTGGGCCGTTTGTTTGCGCAGGCAAAAGACTACAGCCGCCAGAAACCAGACGAATCCGCCCCAGATGCTGATCACGCGAACTCCGTCCATTACCGCTGGCGCCCAGCTCAATGACACGGCTTGCCAAAGAATAAATAGCAACAATGATGCGAACAGAACGATGTCTGTGCGCGGAACGGCAAGGGCGGTGGCCGATTGGCGAAACAGCGCGAATGCACCTAATAGGCCAAAGATGGTGGCAGCCGCAATATAGACGAATTCCTGCGTGGCCAAACCCTGATGGTCCAGCACGGCTGGCGCATAAAAATTGGGCGTCAAGGCCAGAATAGGGAGCGCAAGCAGCGCGAATTCAAGCAGGCGTGTCCCGCTTTCTGTGGTTGCTGTACTTGGTTTTGCTTTCATACGTGAGGCAGGCGTGACGTTGTCGAGCAGGTATTGGCTGGCTCTACGTTAGCGCCCTTTCTTCTCTTCGGGCGCGGGTTTTTTGTCTGATTTCGCGTCTGCGGGTTGGGTGACGGTTTTCCCCTCGGCCTTGCCGGGGCGACGTTTGCGCACAAACGACATTGATTTACTCGGTACGATGTCGAGCGCGCCTTCGCAGGATTCGCTTGTGCCAGTATAGCGTTTGGCAGGAGTCGTCGGCTTTTGGGCAAAGGCCGACAGACCCAATACCAATACACAACACACGACCATCAAGACCCGGTTTAGATTCGTAACTTTCTGCATCATAAATTCACCTGATAAAGCTTGCGGAATGCAGTGCGGATTGCGTTTCGTTGTTTTCGCAATCGGTATGAATGATCAACAGCGTCACTCTGATTGCGCGCGCGATTGTACCCTTCGAGAAAATCAAAAAGCAAAATCGTCGGGTCGCTCCCTGACAGAAAATTTTATCTCGCGTGCTTGCAACGAGTAGCAGTTTTTGCGCGGGTCACTGTCTTGAAAGGCCATCAGGGCGCACCTATAATGCGCCCCGTTTCCAGCAACACAACTTAATCGTTTACATCACCCGTTAATAGGCTTCTGATTTCGAGATGGCATTGGATTCACGCAATCTTCACCTCGCCGTGTGCGAACATTGCAACGACACCGGATGGGAATTGGTAGAAGGCAAAGGGGTCAAACCTTGCCGCTGCCGTTCTGTTGATCGCCGCGCACAAATGATCGAGGCGGCACACATTCCGAAGCGCTATGAGAACTGCGCCTTCGATACGTATCAGCCGCAAAACTCCTCAATGGAATTTCAGCTTTCACAAGCACAGGCTGCGCTCGCGGCCAAACGCCTGGTGGAAGAATATCCGAATACCGAAGTTGGTTTGTTGATGTTGGGGCCGTGCGGTGTCGGCAAAACGCACCTCGCCGTGGCAACATTGAAGGCGTTGCTCAACAAGGGCATTCCCTGTCTGTTTTACGATTTTCGCGACCTGCTCAAGGAAATCCAGGATAGCTACAACAGCGAATCAAAGATGACTGAGCTGCGCGTGCTTGACCCGGTTTATCAGGCCGACGTGCTGGTACTGGATGAACTCGGCGCCTCGAAACCTACTGATTGGGTGCGCGATACGATGACGCAAATCATCAACACGCGCTACAACGACAAAAAGGTGACCATCTTCACCTCGAATTATCTGGATGACCCCGCAAACGCCGCTGAAGAAACGCTGACCGATCGCGTCGGCGTTCGTTTACGCTCCCGCCTGCACGAAATGTGCAAAACCATTACTGTCAAAGGTGATGATTACCGCGTCAAAATCAGTCAAACCCGTGGCCGTAAAACCTGGTGATTTTGTAACTGCAGCCGAACCTCTTGGGCTGTGATCTATAAAATCTACTTTATGCCAAAAAGCACTTGTCAAAGATTGTTTGTCTGCATATGATCGCCGCGCTATGAGTACAGTTCGCCCGTTTCGTCCTCCAGTTCCTGAGCCGGAACCCGAAGAGCCATCCTCGTTGCATGGACGCGCGATGGATAATTTGCGCTTTATCCGTGAAACGATGGAGCGGGCTTCTTCTTTTACCGCAGTACCGGGATGGGGCGGTGTGCTTGTCGGCATCACGGCGTTGATTGCCGCAGTGCTGGCGACACGCGTACGCGACGAACACGAATGGATGTATGTCTGGGCGTGTGAATTGCCGTTGGCGTTGGTCATTGGTGGCTGGACGATGAAGCGCAAAGCAAACGCTGCGCAACTGAAATTACTTTCTCCTCCTGCCCGTAAATTCACCCTCAGTTTAACGCCGCCCTTGATCGCTGGTGCGCTATTGTCTGTGGCGTTGGCGCGTGTTGGAGCGTATGACGTGCTACCCGGAATGTGGTTGCTGTTGTATGGCACGGGGGTTGTAACGGGCGGAGCGTTTTCGGTCAAGGTTGTGCCGGTGATGGGCATCTGTTTCATGGTTTTGGGTGTGCTGGCGTTGTTTCTTCCAATCACCTGGGGGAATTTGCTGATGGCGGCTGGCTTTGGTCTGGTGCACATCGTTTTTGGCATCATCATCGCAAGGAGACACGGTGGGTAGACAAACTGCAAAGACGCAAGACGAACGATCACGGCCTGGCCCGCGCGCACTCGAAGCGATGCGCGCAGCCGAACGTGTGCCGGAATTGGACAACCTAATCCACGAGCGCATTCGTTTAGGCATTGTCAGCGCATTGGCGGCCAACGAATCGCTGACCTTCAGTGAACTGAAAGAGTTGCTAAAGACAACGGACGGTAACATCAGCGTGCATGCGCGAAAATTGGAAGAGGCGGCCTATGTCACTTGCACCAAATCCTTCGCCGGACGCATTCCCAAAACCGAATATTGCTTGACGGCAAAAGGCCGTCAGGCCTTGGAAGAATATCTCAATCACATGGAAGCTCTGATCCGGGCTGCGCGCGAACGCTGACGCTACGCCCGCTTTTCTTTTTTGGGCGTAAGCTTTACTCTACAGAGCACTTGAAGTCATTTTACAGGAGAGGTTATGTATCAACTCGCAATGGTTGAAGAAAAGACCAGCGCTGTGATGCGAGCGCATCACGTTTCGCTTCAGTTGCAGACCAATGAATGTCTGCAATTCATTAATCTGACAGCTCGCATTGCCGAGATTGTGGCCCAATCGGGCATCCGCCACGGCATGGTCAATGTGCAAACCAAGCACACGACGACCGCCATTATCGTCAACGAACATGAACCATTGCTGCTGGATGATTTGCGCGCGCTGCTGGATCGGCTGGCGCCGCGCGATGGCAATTACGAACATAACGACTTCAGCCGCCGCGTTGATATCCCACCTGATGAACCTGCCAACGGACATTCGCATTGCAAAGCGTTGTTCTTGCCGACGTCTGTGTATTTGAACGTCGTCAATGGCGCATTGGATTTGGGACAATGGCAAAGCGTGTTTCTCGTTGAACTCGACGATGCCCGCGAACGCACTCTTTCCGTCATGGTGATGGGACAATCAGAGGCCTAACGGGGGCTCGGCCGTCGCTGGCCCAGACGACCATCAATCTGAACTGACAAAACGGACGCAAACCCGGATACATAATCCACGGTTTGCGTCCGTTTTCCATTTTGGCGGAAGCTCTGCACGTCGCAAAGAAAAACGCCGTGATGTGTTAATGCCGCTTGAGGCGGGTCGTTCTTTTAGTGGAGTCACGACGACCATGAAACAAGTCCTATCTTTTTACACCGACGCAGCCTGGATTGCGTTGCAATCCATTTTGGCGCACAAGCTGCGCTCATTTTTGACGTTGATCGGGGTCATCATCGGGGTTGCCTCTGTGGTGATCGTGGGCGCTTCGATCAACGGTTTCAATAGCTATGTCCTTTCGACCGTCTCGAAAATCCTCGGCGTGAATCACTTTATGATTGCGCGCTTTGCGCATCAGGGTGAATGGACCGATGACGAATGGGAGCGCGCACAGCGGCGCAACAAAATCCTGAATATCGAAGATTACGAATGGCTGGCAGCGCATTGTCCCACCTGTCTGGCTGTGGGCGCGCAAGCTAACTGGCGGCTTAATCTGAAACATGAAGGCCGCGAAATTTTTGGCACGGTGATCAACGGTGTGACTGCCAACATGGTCGAGATCGAGGCCAAGACCATCAGCGAAGGCCGCTTTCTGGCCCCGCACGAAGTCGAACACGCCTCTCTGGTTTGTGTCATCGGCGGGGATGTCAAAGAGCGACTTTTTGAAGGGCGCGATCCCATCGGCCAAACGCTCAAAGTCAGCAACGTTCCCATGACGATTGTCGGCGTAGAAGAAAAGCGTGGTCCATTTATGGGGCAATCCATAGACAACCATCTCTACATTCCCGTCACGACCTTTGGCAAATTGTTCGGGCGAAGACAAAGCTTACAGTTGCACGGCAAAGCTGCCGACCGCGAGCAATTTGAAACAGCCATCGAAGAAGCTCGCGTCGCCTTGCGCAATCATCACAAATTGATCGGCAACGAAGATGACGATTTTGGGCTGGTGAACACCGATGCCGTAAACAAACAAGTAGACAGTTTTACCGGCATGATCGCGCTGGTTGTCACGCCGATCACGCTGTTGTCGTTGATTGTCGGCGGCATTGTGGTGATGAACATCATGCTGGTGTCAGTTACAGAGCGAACGTTTGAAATCGGTTTGCGCAAAGCCGTCGGCGCCAAAAAACGGCAAATCCTTTTGCAGTTCATGATCGAGTCTTCGTTGATGTCTTCGGTTGGTGGCGTGCTGGGACTGGGGCTGGCGTCGGGGTTGTCGTGGATTGTTCGGCAGACGACGCCAATTCCGATGACGATCACGCTGGGATATGTGGTGCTTTCGCTGACTGTTTCTGGCGGCATTGGATTGATCGCGGGCATTTATCCGGCCTTTAAGGCGTCACGGTTGGACCCGATTGTTGCTCTGACCAAGAGTTAAAACGGCTGATGGATTGAATCCTATGAAGATCAAATCGCTAATTCCGACAGAAACGATTGCGTTGGCACTGGGCACGATTCGCGCGCACAAATTTCGCAGCGCGCTGACCGTACTCGGCATTGTCGTCGGCGTGATGACCGTGGTGGCGGTGGCTTCGATTTTGACGGGCTTGCGCGGACGCATTGTCGCAATGGTTGAAGAGTATGGAACGAACAATATCTACGCGTTCCATCTTTCGACCGGGCCGCGTATGGGCGACCGCGACCGCAGCGAATACATGCGCAAACCGCTGACCGATGACGATGGCCAGGCGATCAAACGGCAAGCGCCAGCGATCGAAGAAGTCGCGAACGTCTTGTATCTGTGGCGCCTGGACAGCACCTTGCGTTATGCCGGACAAAAATACCGGTCCGGATTTTTGCAGGGCATTTCGGCCAGTTACGCCCAGGTCACCAACGTGTCTTTGCAACAAGGCCGCTTCATTACCGAAATTGACGACGAACACAAACGCGAAGTCATGGTCATCGGGCCAAACGTAGCGGCTTCGCTCTTTGCCCATCAGCCACAGATTGTTGGTTCGATCGTTGATCTGGGCGGACGACCGTTTGAAATCATCGGCGTGCTGGAAAAACGGCAGAACAGCTTTTTCGGCGAAAACGAAGAAGACAACGCGTTGTTCATTCCGTTTCAGACAGGGCGCAAACTGTCGCCGATCAGCAAAGAGTTGAATTTGCATATTCGCGCCAAAAGCGGAATGTTGCAGGCGGGCCTGGATCAAGTGGAAGAAATCTTGCGGCGGCAGCGCGGCGTGAAATTCGATCAGTCAAACAATTTTGAACTGCAAACCGCCTCGAAAATGATCGAGCAGTTTGACGGTATCACGATGTATGTCGGCCTGTTTGCGATTGCCATTTCCGCGGTCGGACTGCTTGTTGGCGGCATCGGTGTGATGAACATCATGCTGGTCAGCGTGACCGAACGCACGCGAGAGATCGGCGTGCGCAAAGCGATTGGCGCGCGTCGTGGTGACATCGTGCGCCAGTTTCTGTTTGAAGCAATGACATTGACCAGTCTGGGCGGGGTTCTAGGCGTGTTGGTTGCCATCGCCATCAGTTACATCATTATGCTTTTCCTGCCAGAACTGCCTGCCAGCATTCCTTTGTGGGCAGTGATGAGCGGGATGCTGGTTTCTACTGCGGTGGGATTGCTCTTTGGGGTCTGGCCCGCCAAAAAAGCTGCGAACCTCGACCCCATTGAGTGTTTGCGGTACGAATGAGCGCGCTGGTTAGGGCCGCAAAACAGTCGTCACCGAAAAGTGATCTGACGGCGTATGTCCTTCGCGTGCCGTGCGATCTATTGCCGCACTGAGAATGCGCCATTCTTTCGACACACCGATCCAGTCAATGCGCGGACCGGTGACTTGCCCGACTTTGAAATTCGAGAAGGTACCTTCTTCGGGCAACCGTTTGGGGTTGGCTTGACGGTAGGTGTCTCGCAACGGAGACGGCTGGCCGTCTTGCTCGCCAAACAGCGCCTTGTATGGTTCGCTGCCTTCATCGGTGTTGAAGTCTCCGGTCAAAATCACCCGGCACTGTTTGCTGAGTTCTGCCACTCGTCGGCGTAACAAGCGCGCAGATTCCAGACGCGCCTGTTGGCCACGATGGTCAAAGTGCGTATTGAAAAACACCAGCGGTTTGGCTTTGGGTTGTTGGCGGTCGCGCAACTTGACCCAGCTCGCCATCCGCGTCAACGACGTATCCCAGCTTTTGCTGCCGGGCTGGTCAGGCGTTTCGCTTAGCCAGAAATGCCCGCCGTCCAGTTTTTCAAAGCGGCTGCGTTTGAAATAGAGCGCCGTCATCTCACCCGCTTCGCGGCCATCGTCGCGTCCCACGCCCAACACTTCATAATCGCCCAGCTTTTCGGCCAGATAATCTCGTTGAAAGCCCAAAGTTTCCTGGGTGCCGAGCAAATCAGGATTGAACGCTTTGACAGTTTCGATCAGAAACTCTTTCCGTTTGTCCCAATGGTTTTCGCCGTCTTTGGCCGTGCCGTAACGGATGTTGTAGCTCATCACGCGCACGTCATTTTTGTTTTGTGTTTGTTGCGCTGTCAGGCTGGCGGTGGAGGCGCACAGCCCCACCGTCAGCAACAGCATCATTGCCAATCGTCGTGTGAACATGTTGCGCTCCTTTACGGTTTGGGCCACTCGCCGTCTTTCATTTCCTGCAGCTTCAACTTGCTCGGATCCACCACCACGTGTTTCACCTTTTTGCGGTTCCAGGTATAGGTGATGTGTACGAGTCCATCGGCGGTTTGCATGACTGCCGGATAGGAATACTCAGCTTCAGGCGGGCCGGGTTCGAGCACCAGCGCGGCTTTCCAGGTTTTGCCGTCATTGCTCAAAGCGACATTCAGCGGAGCCCGGTCGCCCCATTTGCCGGGTTTGGTCACGACGTGGTTATAGACCAGCAAATGACGCCCATCTTTGAGCGTGACGCCATCAATGCCAGAGTTCGGATTGGGCAAACTGGTGGCGGTCAATTTGCTCCAGGTTTTGCCATTGTCAGTTGACCAGGATTCAACGATTTTGCCCTGGCGGCTGCGAAAGAGCGCCTGCAATTGATTGCCTTTGTGAAAGAAGACCGTCGGTTGAATGACGCCAAATTCCTTGCCGTCGTTGATCGGATCAGTGCGTTGCCAGGTTTTGCCTTGATCGGCAGTGCGTTCGAAATGCACGCGCCAACCGTTGTCTTCTGTGCTCGACGGGCAGAGCAATTCGCCGTTGTTCAGTTCTACCGGTTTGTTTTTGATCGGGCCGGCAATGCCGTCCGGCAAACGTTCCGGCTTGCTCCAGGTTTTTCCGCCGTCGGTTGATTTCGTCAGCATTCCCCACCATTTCGCCGGATCAGGACCGACTTTATAAAAGAGCAGCAGCGGGCCATTTTTCGGCTGATGCAGCACCGGGTTCCAGGTTGGGTACCGTTTGTCGGCGGATTGCACGCCGTTGGCGACTTCGACGGGCGTCGTCCATTTGCCGCTTTCCAGCCGCGCAACCCAAATACCAACATCGGGGTGTTTTTCTTTGGTGCCGCCAAACCAGGCCGCGACCAACGTGCCTTTGGCTTCGGCAATGGTTGAAGCGTGGCATTCCGGGAACGGAGCCGTTTCGTAAATGTATTCAGTTTTGAGAATGCCGGGCTGTGCCGGGGCAGTGTTTTGCGCCAACAATGAAGTGGTCAGCGCCGTCAGCAACGTGACGGACAAAATTCTATTCAGCAGGTTCATGTGAAGTTGGGTTCTCCTTGTTGATGAATGGCGCGGATTGTATCGGCAAAGAATCTGTTGCGCCAATTGATCTGCGGCGGGTCGCACGATTCATGGCGGTCTGTCGCCTGGAAAATTTTCCATTCGATTTGAATGAACTGCGAAGAGAGTGATTTCTACCCATCATTTCGCCATTTCTGGCGCGGAGCGCCAGCAGTGCGTGTCTGTGCGCGTGCTAAGATGCGCGCACGTTCCACCCATCTTTTTAGACTGTAGGTCAGACTGTAGGAGAGAACCTTGCACAAACGAATTCTGTCGCCCGGACTGTTTTTGGGATTGGTGTTCGCGTTGACCGCGCTGGTTTGTTATTGGGAGCTGCGTTGTCTGGTGAAAGCTGCGCCGCTAGACAGTTCCTATTTGCTGGTGCTCAACAAAGCGGAAAACACGTTGGCGATTGTTGATCCGCAATCGTATGAGGTGCTGGCAAAAGTTCCGACTGGAGAAGGGCCGCACGAAGTTATCGCTTCAGCGGACGGCAAGCTGGCGTTTGTGGCCAATTACGGCACGGCGCAGGTCTTGGGCAGCTCTTTGTCGGTGATTGATCTGGCCGCGAAAAAGGAATTGCGCCGCGTGGATTTGGGCGCGCTGCGGCGTCCGCACGGCATTGCTGTCGCCAATGGCAAAGTCTATTTCACGTGCGAAGTGAACCGGGTCGTCGCGCGTTATGACCCCGCCGCCGACAAAGTGGATTGGGTGATGGGCACCGGACAAGACGCGACGCATATGCTGGCAATGTCAGCCGACGCCAAAAAGATTTACACGGCCAACATTCGTTCAAACAACGTGACGGCATTTGATTTGTCCGCGCGGCCGCTGAAAGTCGTCCAAATCCCCGTTGGGCCCCAGCCTGAAGCCATTGATTTGTCGCCGGATGGCAAAGAGCTTTGGGTTGGTCAAAATGCCGACGGCAAAATCTCCATCATTGATACGACCACCAACAAAGTGCGCGAAACCATTCAGGCCGGCCGTCAGCCTATTCGCATCAAATTCACGCCGGACGGAAAACGCGCGCTTGTCTCTGATCCGCAAACGGGCGAGCTGATCGTTTTTGAGGTCGCTACGCGCAAAGAAATCAAACGCATCGCCGTGGGCGAAGTCCCGGTCGGCATTCTGATTACGCCTGACGGCAAGCGAGCCTTTGTCGCGACGATGCAAGCTGGTCAGGTGACGGTCGTGAATCTGGAAGACCTGAGCGTGCTCAAAAAGATCGAACCCGGCAAAGGCCCGGACGGATTGGCTTGGGCAGGCAAATAGCGAGGTGATCGTATGAAGAAAACGCTCGGCATGTTGGCGTTCGTTTGGTTGTCAGTGTCTGCGTTGGCGCAAAGCACTGCGTCGGCAGATCCGTTTTTGACGCGGTTGGCCGGTAACTGGCAAGGCGAAGGGATGGCATTTGGTATGAAGGCGAAGGTCATCTCGAAATGGGAATGGACGTTGGGGCAAAAGTTTTTGCGCTTGGATTTGCAATACGCAATGCAAAGCAAAGACGGAAAGACACAGACGTTTGCCGGGCACGCCTATTACCAAGCCGCAGGGCAGGGCAAATACGAAGGCCACTGGTTTGATTCGCAGGGCAATTCCTATCCGATCAAAGCCACACTGGATGGCGATGCGCTTACCGCCCTTTGGGGATTGCCAGGCAAAAGCGAAGGCAAATCTGTCTATCGGTTGAGCGGCGCGGACAAACGCTTCGAGATTCAGGATGCAAGCAAGCAAAAAGACGGCAGTTGGCGCGAGTTCAGCAGCTTCAAGCTGGAACGCGAATAACACCGGGAAACACCATGCAGGCAACCGCGTCTGACAAAGAAGGCTCGGCGGCGTCGTTGGGCGATATGCCTGCCGAAGAGTTTCGCCGTTATGGCCACCAGTTGGTGGATTGGGTCGCAGACTTTTTAGGCAATCTCGACACTACACCGGTTTTTCCGGCTGTTTCACCGGGCGAATTACGGGGTCAGTTGCCGCTTGCGCCGCCCCTGACAGGCGAAACGATGTCAACGATTCTGGCGGATGTTGATCGCCTTGTGATGCCCGCGATGGCGCACTGGAACCATCCCCGTTCGTTTGCCTATTTCAATTCTTCCGGCAGCGGGCCGGGCATTTTGGGCGAATTGCTGAGTGCGGCCTTCAACGTCAACAGCATGCTCTGGCAATCGTGTCCGGCGGCGACGGAATTGGAACAGGTGACGCTCGATTGGGTGCGTCAGATGGTGGGATTGCCTGCCGAATTCTGGGGTGTCATTTACGATGGTGGTTCCAGCAGCACAATGCACGCATTGGCGGCGGCGCGCGAACAGATCGTCGAAGCAGACATTCGTGAATTTGGGTTAGCTGGACGTCCAGAACTCCCGCGCTTGCGCCTTTACACGTCGGAACACGGTCACTCTTCGATTGATAAAGCCGCGGCGACCTTGGGGTTGGGATTGCAAAGCGTGCGCCGTGTCGCGGTTGACGAAACGTATCGCTTGAAACCACACGCGTTGCTTGAGGCTATTCGCGAAGACCGCCGTGCAGGTTTCTGGCCGTTTTGTGTGGTGGCGACTGTCGGCACTACCTCGTGTACGAGCGTTGATCCGCTCCCTGACGTGGCGGATATCTGCGCGCGCGAACGGCTTTGGTTGCACGTGGACGCCGCACACGGTGGGGCGGCGGCAATCCTGCCTGAACAGGCAGCGCTGTTTGCCGGTTGGGAGCAAGCCGATTCAATCGTCATCAACCCGCACAAATGGATGTTTGTGCCGCTTGATTTGAGCGTGTTGTTTACCCGTCGCCGTGACGTTTTGCGGCGCGCCTTCAATTTAACACCGGAGTATTTGAAAACCGCCCAAGAGGGAAGCGTCGAAAACTACATGGATTACGGCATCCCGCTAGGCCGCCGGTTTCGCGCGCTGAAGCTCTGGTTTGTGCTGCGCTATTTTGGTGTCAACGGACTTGCCGATCGCATACGCGAACATCTGCGGCTTGCACAGCAGTTTGCCCAACAGGTTGATGCGCACCCAGCGTTTGAACGGCTTGCGCCTGTGCCACTGAGCACCGTTTGTTTTCGCGCACATCCGCCAGGGTTTGACGATGAAGCCGATTTGAACGAGCTCAACAGCGCTTTGCTCCAGGCGATGAACCGCACCGGGCAAGTATTTCTTTCCCATACCAAGCTGAATGAGCGCTTTGTGCTTCGATTGGTAATCAGCCAAATACGGACGCAGGAAACTCAGGTACAAGAAGTCTGGCAATTAGCTCAGGCAGCATTGCGGTCGCTATTGGCAAATGACGTGACTGGATCAGGCTGTTGAGCGTGCGCCAGCGCAACACTTTTATGTTGAAACGATTCCTTTTCGTAGCAGGTTGTTGGTGGTTGCTGACGGTGGCTGTCAATGCACAACCGGCCTCGTCATCGGTGGCTGACATTGTGGCGCGTTCCGTAACGGCCTTGGGGGCTTCAGACGCGCGTGCCGCAATCCACAGCATTACAGCCTTGGCAGATTGCCTTTCGCCGACTGGCCCGTATCAAACCGAGATCTATTCTGCGCGCGGCGACCGATTGAAATTCAAACAATTTCGCGCTCAGGGCAAACCGTTTGTTGCCTTTGTCAATGGACAGCATTTCTGGACGCGGGATGAATCCACCGGGCACGCAAATCCGGCGGACAAAGCGCTGGCGATGATGATTCGTAGCCACGAGTTTCAATGGATTGCCCTGGCGCCGCTGGCGCGGTTTTCTCATCCTGTGCTGCAAGCGGATGAAGAGTTTGACGGCGCCGCCTGCAGCAAATTGCGGGTTACCGATGAGCTTGGCAACCCGGCGACGTTGTTCTTTCGCAAACAGGATTCCTTGCTGGTGGGCTTGCTGCTGGCTGATACGCGGCAACAACCG
The DNA here is from genome assembly GCA_016789605.1 of Acidobacteriota bacterium. GTDB lineage: Bacteria > Acidobacteriota > Blastocatellia > RBC074 > RBC074 > RBC074. Next base: position 5,317 of record JAEUQO010000035.1, on the reverse strand, counting down.
CTCGCCACCGTGCGCGTCGCGTTCAAGGAGTGGACGCAAGTTGGCAAGCTCAAGCTGCCGTCCAAAGTTGTAGCCACCGATACCGCAGGTGATTTCACACTGCATTTCAAAACGATCCACTTGAATCAGGTGGACGAGCGCATTTTTGAGGTTCCGAAAAAGATCAGCGCCATGCACGAACTGCTGCAATTGCATGAGCAGCAACGTACTGCGCATTTGCGCAACAACCCGGAACTGCTTGTTTCGATGTTTGCGGACGAATTTATCAATCTTTCTGACGGTCGCATTACGCGACCAAGTCGAGCAGAGAGTTTGCAGCGCTTCCGCGCATATTTTGCGCGCGCCACATTTCAAGAGTGGGATGACGTCGTGCCGCCGGTTATTCGCGTCGCGGAAGATGGCAGTCTGGCATATGTCATCGTGCAAAAGCGTGTGCGTCTGACAGCGCCCGACGAGCAAGGAAAGCCAAAGGAAGAGGCCGCGGTGTTTGCCTGGTTGGAAACATACGAGAAGCGCGCCGGAACCTGGGCGCTGACGGCGATGGCTTCGACCCGCGCGCCTGCTTCGCCCTGATGATCAACTCCGTGACCACAACAACACGTTTCAGATTCTAACAGTCAACCAGTAGACAATCGCAGAGGAGGATTTTTTCAATGAAACTCAGCAATTTCGTACGCGCCACGATGATTTTGGCCTTGTTGCTAACGGCGGCCAACGCCTTTGTGAAAGCAGACCTCAGCGGCACCTGGGTCATGGACAAAAGCAGAAGCGAAGGTTTGCCGGAAGATATGCAACAGACCATGACGGTGTCGCTGCAAGGGGACAAGCTCTCGCTGGAAACGACGCTGATCACAGGAGAACAGAAACAATCAGTCAAAGACAGTTACACGTTGAATGGCGTGGCAGAAGATTTCACGCCGCGCGGCGGTGGCGGTGCAACTGGCAAAGGCAAACGCACTGCGAAATGGAGCGCCGACGGCAATGGCATCGAAGTCAGCGAAGACTCCAAATTTGATTCGCCCGATGGGGAAATCAGCGCGACCATGAAACGCAAATGGCAGCTTTCTGCTGACGGCAAAACCTTGGTGATCGAATTGCACTTCAACGGCCCTAACGGCGAGGTGAATAGCAAACGCACGTTTGTTAAACAGTGACGCCGGTTTGCGAGGATGCTTATGACATTCCGAGTTTTCGTGTTTAGTGTCGTGTCATTATTGCTGTTTTGCTCTTTGGCGTTGGCAGCAGATGAACGCGAACGCGCGCTTACCACCATCAAGCAATTGGGCGGCACATTTGAAATGGACGCCCAATTGCCCGGGCAGCCTGTCGTCAAAATAGATTTGCACGGCACCGGCGTCAGTGATGCCGACCTGCGAATGTTGCGTGTCTTTCCCGAACTGCGTCAGCTTGATGTGCGGCTGACCAAAATCGGCGATGCGGGCATCGCCTACATCAAACCGTTGACCAGGCTGCGCTTGCTCAACGTATTTCGCACACAGATGAGCGACGCTGGATTGAAACAATTGTCGAGGTTGACGCAGTTGGAAACGTTGCTTATGGGCGGGACGAAAATCAGCGACCAGGGACTGGTCGTGCTGAAAAACTTCCGACGTTTGCGAAAGGTCAGCGTGTTTGACACGCGGATCAGCGATGCCGGGCTGACGCATTTCAAGGGGCTGCCGAGTTTGGAAGTCCTGCTGATTGGCAAATCAAAAATCACCGAAGACAAGGCAAAAGCCGTATTGCCCAAAGTTCGCCTTACGGAACCGTAGCATTACCCAACCAGTCAAATTGGGGAATGTTGTCGTCGTTCAGCGTGATTTGCAGCGTGCCATTTTTGAGGTCTTTGTTGGTCAGCAAATGTTTGGCCAACGGTGCGACCAACAAAGACTCGATGGTGCGTTGCAATGGACGCGCTCCATACCGCTGGTCAAATCCCACCGCGATCAAATGCTCGACCAGTTCCGCCGTCCACGCCAGCCGCAGATTTTGGCGTGACAGTCCTTCGCGCCCCGCAATCTCGCCTAGCTCTTTGTTGACGATGGCGCGCATCATGTCTTTTGACAACGAATTGAATTGCACGACGGCATCAATGCGATTGAAAAACTCCGGGCGGAAAAAGTTCATCGCCTCGCGCGAATATGACGGCGCGCCTTTGGTTTCAAAGCCGACAGTTTCCAATTTGTCCGCGCCCAGATTGGACGTCATCACGATCACGGCGCTGCGAAACGTGGTCACCCGACCATAGCGATCTGTCAGGCGGCCTTCGTCAAACAGACTCAGCAACACATCGAAGACGGCGGCATCGGCTTTTTCGACTTCATCCAGCAGAACCACGCAAAACGGCTGCTGGCGAACTTTTTTCAGAAACTCGCTTGGTTCGCCATCCGGACCCAGCAACAGGCGTTGTGCCGCGCCCCAACCCGCGTATTCGCTCAAATCCAGCCGCACCAATCGTTCGCTTTGGGCGTCTTTGTGTTCGCCGTGACCAAAAAAGTAACGCGCCAAGGCGCGCGCCAATTCGGTTTTGCCGACGCCGGTTGGGCCGCAAAACAGCAACACGCCCAGCGGACGTTGCGGATCATTGAGACTGGCTTTGAAGGTGACCACCAGATCGGTGGCGGCCTGACAAGCTGTTTCTTGACCGATCACTTGCTGGCGGAACGTGGCCAACACCTCGGCGCGTGCCAACGGCAATTCGTCGCGCAAGAACAATTCCGGCAGCCCGGTTTGCCGGACGAATTGGGCGATAACATCGGTCTGGGCGATGGCTTTATTGCCTGCACGCAGGTTGCGTTCCACCAGTTCGTGCAAGAACGCGACGGTCGTGCCAGGAAACGCCTGGTACGGTTGAAAGCGTTTGAACAGGCGATAGATCAAGGTTGTAACGCCGTCAGGGATTTCCAGTTTGTGATTGCGCGCGTGGTTGCCGGCAATTCGGTTGAGAACGGTGAGCGCCGCGGCTTCTGTCAATGGATAGAGCTGCAGCAACTGAAAGACGTCCACAAATCCCGGCAACAATCGGCGACAGGCATCAAGTTCCGCCGGCGTGGCTTCGGCGACGACGCGCAACTCGCCACGTTGCATAAAGGGCAACAAAAACGCGGCCAGGCTTTCGCTGGCGTTACCTGTGCCGCTGCGTATCAGATCGAGCAGGTTTTCCAGACAAAGCACGCCGTTAATGCCAGACAACTCTTCGATCACGTGTTCGCAACGCGCTTGCCATTCACCCAGATATTGCATTCCGGCAATCAGCCGTGCGCCCGATGTTTGCCAGAACTTGAATCGAGGGCGGTCGTTTTCGTCCTCATCGTCTTCGTTTTTGGCGGCGGCGCTCTCGATCTGGCGTACGGCTTCAATCAACAACGTCGTTTTACCGATGCCGGAATCTCCGACCAGCAACACATTGGCTTTTTCGTGACTCAACCGGCGAACCAGATCGGTTACCTGATAATCACGTTCCCAGGCGCGCGAAAACTGTCGCCGCAGCTTTTTGTCGCCTAAGGGTTCGGCAATCGTTTCCAAGGCCTCAAGTGAAGGAGTGTATCCGCTACGGCGTTCTTTGCGATTGATGTGCAAGACGATTTCTTCCAGCGAGGTCTGTTTGGCTGGCAGAAAGCGCGACAACGCGCGTGGCGTCAGGCCGCGAAAGCGCTCTTGCGCATAGTGTTTGACCAGGTCTTTGAGTTTGTCCTGCGCTTGGTAAAAGAACCGCACGCCCAGCGTCGGCAATGAACAACAGAGCGAGCCATTGTCGTTTTGTCCGTATACGCACGGCAGGCGCAGCGTCATCACCTCATCGCAAGGATAAACGCGGCTGTCATACTGGTATTCGGGGCGTACTTCGACGCGGATGGTCACCAGTTTGGCCGCCAGGAAATCCGGCAGCGAGTGTGAGCTTTGGTTTTGGTAAACCCATTCCAGATATTCTTTGACTTGTGAAAGAGCCTCTGCGGCGGTTGCGCCAACACCAGCGGGCGCTTCTTGATCTTCGACCAGGTTGGCCGTGAAATAGCCGCTATGATCTTCCCAAACCAGGACTGGAATGCGATAAGTAGGCATATCGTTCTCTCGGCGTTATTGCAACGCGTTATTGCAATTCGGGGGGCAACGGCAAGCCCGCCAGCAGAAAAGTGCGCATCTGTTTGGCAGTGGGGAAGCCTTGTGCCACCAGGCCAGAACGCACATCCAGTGTTGAGCCGAAGTTACGGCCTGTCCGGTTGTATACGCGGGTTACTGGATGCACTGCCATCGGGCTTTGCGCCAGATCATCGGCTGTGAGCGACTCTCTTTCAGCCAGTTCATCGAACCAGGCATCGTAACCAATTAGCAATTCATCAAGCACGGCACCGGGGGCTTGTCCTGGGGCGAGCGGAAAGACTTTGACCAGCAACGGCAGCAAGTGGCCATTTTGAATGTTGAGGTGCGTGCCGCGTTCGTGAGCAAGCAACGATGCCGCCAATGGCCCGCTGACATACAGCCAATTGCGGTATTCGCTGGCGCCTTCTTTCAGTTCTTGTTCGTCAAGCAAGGTGACTTCCCAGCCGAAGAGTGTCCGGCACATTTCTTCATAGCCTTTTTTCAATTCTTCGCGGCAATCGTCGTCTGACCAGGAGTGCAGCGAATGGAGCAGCAATAGCGCCGCAGAATGTTCTTCTTGCGGCGCGCTGTGTACCAGGGCCGACAGCAATGCCGCCTCGCGCGCAACTTCGGCGAGATGTTCTTGCAACCCTTGCTCGTCGTTATGGGGCGCTTGCGCCAATTCCTGCAAATAGGCGTTGATGTCGTTTGCGGCAAAAATCTTTTTCCATTCGTGGCGCGGCGTGCCTGAACTGAACTGCGAGATGGAATGTAACGTCACTTCTTGCGGACGGCGCGGCGGGCGCGGGTAATTGCGTGTCAACCGCGTGGCTGCGCGCGCCGCCGAGGCCAGATGATTTTCCAGCCGCTCGACCAGATGACGCAACCGTCCCAGTTGTTCGCGCAAGGCGAAATAGCGGTAATGTTCCGGTTGTAAGGCGTCAAGCGAGATCGCGCCGGTCGGCTGCAACGCCGACAGCTCTTCGTCGGTGCGCTCCAGAAACTGCGTCAGTCTTTCCACTGCTGCCGCCGGGTCTTCGAGCAGACTGTTCAAATCGGTATTGGGATGCGGCGGCGCTTCGCGCAGCTCCTTCAAGTGGATGTGCAAGTCGTTTTTGGTCGGCCACACTTCGATCAGCATCGGTTCCGTGCTGGTCAAGGTGGCAAGATGGCCGGCCATTGCCTGCGTGACCTGTTTTTCAACCGCGCGTTTGAGCGCGCGCGCGCCTAGTTGTGG
>JAEUQO010000205.1 GCA_016789605.1 Acidobacteriota bacterium | reverse complement strand
ACAGAAGTGCTCTATGCCGGGCTACAAGGCGATTTCGTCGGCCTCGATCAGGTAAACCTGAAACTGCCACGCTCGCTGGCCGGACGCGGCTTGGTGGAAGTAGTCTTGTTCGCCGACGGCTATTCATCGAACGCCGTGCAGATCAACGTGAAATAACGCAATCATCCGGCGTCCAGGCCGGAGAATGACCGAAGATTTGTTGGCCTTCTCGTGCGAGACGTGTAGACTTTGTTGGCACGCATTTCAGTTCACAATCGGGACAACACGGAGAAAAAAGGTGATGAACAAACCGCCCCGACCTCCAAAGCCTTTTGTATTGCCTCGCCCGGCAACGTCGGCGAAACGCCCCGTTGCTCCGCCGCCCGTACTGCAATTGAAAGTCGCCAAGCTGCCGCCGCTTGCCGTTCAGAGAACCGTGCGCAAGCCGGTTGCGCCTCCTGTGTATCGTCCGCAGCAAGTGCCGAAGGTCTTACAGACAAAGAGCATCACGACTCAACTCCCGCGCACGGGGCAATCGCTGCACCGGCCTGTTGCACCTCCGGTCTATCGTCCGGTAGTTAAGAAGCTTGTCCAGCCCAAGTCCATAACGCTGCCTAAAGTGCGGCTCGTGTCTTGCCCGAAACAAAGCATCGTGCAGCCGAAAATGGCAGTAGCAATACCCGCGCGCACGCTGCCAACGGTTCATTCTGCGTCAATTGAAATGATTGATCTCACTGCCGATCCGTCACCCCACAAGCAAGTACCAAGCGGAAGATTAACAGCCCCGCAGGCCGCACCCCGGTCGCAGCCGTCCAGCAGACCTACTTCCTTGCGTCTCGCTGGAAGAAACCAGACGGTACAGCCCATGTTGACAACTGGCTTGGTGATCGGACTGGCTGGAGCGATCTACGGTGGCTATCGGTATTACCGCCATTATCGTCGAGAGTCAACCATGCATCGTATACGGCAAGAGCAGGCCGCCCACGTCCCGATGATAACGGGAAACGTTGAGGGGCATGGTGGATTGGGTGTTACAAGCACTGCTACAACAGTAAACACCGGAGCACCCACCGCAACGCGTCAGTACCAACTATACATCAATCTGGATGACCCTGTTGGTAGCGGCGGAACTAGCCCTTCACTTATCGAAAGTGCCAGAATTCATGAGCGTACACATATCGCCGCCGATCAGGCATACACGGAAAATATCCCTGGTATAAGTCAACAGATTCATCATCAGGGGCATGGCCTGTATCACTCATATCCGATACATGACAGAGCAGAACAATTGTTACAGGTAATTGCGACGGATGACGCGTTGTCGAGAATCCAACGTGATCATTTGTATCAGAGAGTGAAATCCAACGCAGTAAAACCGATTGAATGGGATAGCACGATCAACGAATTGCTGGTGTACACACGCTATGAAGGGATCAGAGCAAACAGTAACACGGTGAAGTTATTGGTGCGGTACGCGAACGAGAACCTGGAGCACCGCTTAGGAAACTTGCAACGTCTTCCAAGATTGACAGATCACGGAACCGGCGTTTTTCACCAACACGATGAGGGTTGGCCATTAGTTTTCAATTCCGATTAGTCCTAGTAACGAGCATCCACGCAAGCACGCAAGAAGGGTTGAAATCATGATGAATTCGACAAATAAAAAATTGTCGGAAGCCGTAGATATGTCACAGTCAGCCAATCGGCAGGCAGGGCGAGTGTCTCAAATCAAACCTGTCGTCTCCAAACTAAAGACTGCTGTACCTGCGCGGAGCGTCAAGCGTCCCATTGCGCCTACGGTCCATCGCCCGCAACAGGCTTCGGAAGCAGTGCAGCCTGAATTAGCCAATGGCGTAGTGAATCGGAAATCGCTGGTCGCGCCTCCCGTTTACCGCCCGCAGCCAGTGCCAAAGGTTTTACAGAAAAAAAGTGGTGCAACTGAACTCCCCAAAACAGTTCAACCCCCTCGCCAGCCTATTGCACCTCCGATCTATGACCCTGTTGCCAAAAAGATCGTCCAACCCCAATTGCGCACAGCTCCCAAGGCACCGTCCGTGTATCGTCCAACACAAGGCAAAATCGCGCAGCCTAAGATGGCATCGCTGGCCAACGTTCATATGCCGCCCCAAGCTCCACCTGTTTACCATCCAACGCTCAGGCAGCTGAATGCTCAATCGGGGCAGCCGGCGCAAATGAAGGCAAAGGTGATTGCGCCGCTGGCAAACGCGCCCCGGCTCGCGCGGCGACAAATAGAGGTGCCCGGTGGCAACGGCACCGCGGAGCGTGTCCAGGTGGGAAACCGGGTGCCTTTCGTAGGCTCGCCTACCTTATCCCGTGGCTCGAATTTGTACTTTGCCCCCGGACAAAACAATCCGGCGATTACGCATCGCTCCCTAAATAAACTCACTACGAGAACCCTGGTTATCCAGAGAATGGACGGGCACGAAAAAAACGAAGAGGAGTCACTGTTATACAAATTAGGAAGCTTTTTAGCACCCAAAATCTCTCAGATATTCAATATACCGAACATATTTGAGATGTCTCAATTTACGGCCTGTGTCTGTCTCGTGTTTAACCAGGCGGGCTTGTCAATTGATGACGTTATGAAGATATCAGGCGATTATCGGAAAATATTCGAGCAGGTCAAAGAGAAGTGGGAAGCAGGTAAAAAGGGGCGTTTGTTCAAGGCCCTATGTCCGTACGACTCCGATGGGAAAACCCCGTCTCCTCAATTCCGGTCATTCAGTGCGTCATGTGCGATGGACAAAGAAATACTCGGACCAAATCCATTAATCGTTGTTATCGGCCACTGTTCCCCCGGCAGCTCTTCGATCTCTGGTGATAAGGGGACAGGGCTAACGTTTTCCGTCACGCAAGTGCTTGATGTAATCAGACCACTGATGATCAAGAACTGCACCATTCTGTTGACCCCATGTTCCACCGCAGTAAGTAAAGAAAAATCGCACTCGTTTCAGGAACGCTTTATTCATGAGGTTGAGACGAATAACGATCCTGGCGTCTATGTCATCGGTATGAACTCAATCTCCGCTCCTATCGGCGGTACAATCCTCTCCTCTGGTTATACCATCAAGCATAGTAAGGGTGGCAACGTAACTATGGAGCAATATAAAGGTAATCAGCCAGGTCAATAAGAATCAATATCTTCGCCCATTGTCAGCACGGTGCCCCACGTTCAGTCAGGCCATGGGTCATCGGAGAAAAAGAAGGGAGGAAGGAAGGTCCGCGTCATTACATACATACCAACGACCGAAGAAGCGAAATTGGGCAAGAGGGAGGAGTATCACTACGAATACCGAAAATGAAGAAGACTTTTTGACCATGATTGATGATGGTATACGCGCTTTCCGTAGATTTACTTGCCGTGCCAGTATTGTATAGACAAAGGCAATATGAAATTGCGAAGAACAAATGTCACGCCGAAAAGGTTGTGCTTGCCAAAAAACACCAGAGTGCTGAAGATCAATAACAGAAAACTTCAATGGCTTTTTTTCCTAACCGCAGTCTCAATCTTGAGTTGGCCGCTGGTTTCGCTGGCGCAAGAGCGGGCGCCGAAGGTCAGACACCGCGAGATCAAGGTTGATCTGGCGTCGGCGGCGTTGAAAGCAGGCGTTGTAACTTCCGAAGTGATCCCCGTGCCGATTGAACAGGCAGAGCCATTTCTGGCTATTGGTGCGGCTTGGCTGGCGAAGGGCGACGCACACCTGAGCCTGCGGAGTTCGACCGATGGCGTTCAATGGAGCGACTGGTTGCCGATGGGCGCGCACGAAGATTTTGCCAACGAACGTGGCGAACAGGTGAGTGCGCTCGCGCTGCTCGATCAGCAAACGCGGTTTGTGCAGTATAAAATCTCGGCACGTGACGCCGAAGTCCGCAGTTTGCGGTTGGTGTTCATCAGTCCGGGGGCGACTCCGCGCGAGATGCAGCAGCATATACAACGCAAAGCAAAAGAAACGATGAGTACCGAAACGCTTCTTGCACAACAGCAGCAGAAATATCCCAAACCGCCTGTGGTGACGCGGACGGAATGGGGCTGTCCGGATGGACAAATCACCACCCACGGCAGTTTGAGTTACACGACCGTCACGCATTTGATCGTCCATCACACCTTCAGCCCCAGCGGGCCGATCAATGGCGATTGGGCGGCGGCGGTGCGCAGCGTTTGGAACTTTCACGTGTTTTCCAACGGCTGGGCGGACATTGGCTACAATTACGTGATTGATCAGAACGGCGTCATTTACGAAGGCCGCGCCGGAGGCGACAACGTCGTTGGGGCGCATTTCAGTGGTGTCAACGGCGGAACGATGGGCGTCGTCGTCATTGGAGATTTTACGACTGCGACGCCTCCGCCAGCGGCTTTGAACAGTTTGAAACGATTACTGGCCTGGAAAGCCGATCAACGCGGCATTGATCCGGCGGGACAATCGCGGCACGCAGCTTCAGGATTGACGATCAATAACATTTCCGGTCACCGCGACGGTCCGGGCGCGACGGAGTGTCCGGGGAATGCCTTTTACCCGATGCTATCGAGCATTCGCATGGACGTGAACGCGTTGTTGGCGAATGTCAGCGCAGTGGCGAGCGTTTCTGCGGCAAGTTTTAGCGCAACGGCATTGGCCAGCGAATCCATCGTTGCCGCATTTGGCGAAGCCTTGGCCACTGACACGCTGGTTGCCGCCAGCACACCGCTGCCGGTTTCGTTGGGCGGAACGTTTGTGACCGTGCGTGACAGCGCCAACACCGAAAAGTTCGCGCCACTGTTTTTTGTCTCGGCAGGGCAGATCAATTTTCTGTTGCCTGCGGGGTTGAGCAACGGGCCGGCCACGGTTTCGGTGATTAACAGAGAAGGGAAGCGCGCCCTCGGTACAGTTACCATCGCGACTGTCGCGCCCGGGTTGTTTGCTGCGAATGCCAACGGCAAAGAGGTGCCCGCCGCCGTCGTGTTACGCGTAAAGGCAGATGGCACTCAAGTCTATGAACCACTGGCGGTATTCGACTCGGCCCAAAACAAATTCGTCGCGACGCCGATTGATTTGGGCCCGGCAACAGAACAGGTGTTTTTGGTTGCGTATGGAACGGGAATTCGCTTCCGCAGCGCTTTGAGCGGTGTGACCGCCAAACTGGGCGGGCTGGATGCGGAAGTATTGTTTGCTGGCGAGGCTTCGGGGTATGTCGGGCTGGATCAATTGAACGTGCGATTGCCGCGCGGTCTGGCCGGACGTGGCGACGTGGACTTTGAGGTTTCCGTGGATGGCAAAGCCGCCAATCCGTTGCGGATCAAAATTCGCTAGCTGACGTTTCGTTTGTCACAAAAGCAAAAGGCCCAAAAGCGATGCTCCGCCTTTGGGCCTTTTGGTATTTTGTGGAATCCGATTTACCGGCGCGCTTCCAGCCGTTCAAACGGAGACGTCAACCCAAGCAGGTCGAGAAACTGTTTGTTTTCACGCAGCTCAGAAAAATCCGAGTCATTCAACGCCTGGGTTCGATACCGTGGTTGGATTTGAATCGTCCGTTTCAGGTAATCCAACGCCTGCTCGTAAGCTCCGGTTTGCGCATGCGTTGCCGCCAGCGAATAGAGCAGATGCGGTTCGTCCGGTTTCAGGCGCAAGGCTTTTTCAAAGAAGCTGCGCGCCTGGGTGAAATCGCCGATGTTCAGTGCAAACACTCCGCGATCATAGAGTTCGTCGGCGTTGCGCGGTGCATTGGCGGCGTGCGCCAGTTTCTGTGTGCAAATCTGAATGTAGGTCTGGGCGCGCGCAATGATTTCGACTTCTTGTGGGTATTTGGTTGCCAGGCTTTCAAACAGCGGTTTGGCTTCAGCGTATTGCCGCCGATTAAAAACGCGCACGGCGTGTTCCAGATTCCGCAGCGCGCCTGTATGCACGGAACGCCGAACGGGTTCTGGCGCTGGCGGCGGCGGAATCACCACGCGAGTCAAACTCGCAGGCAATTTGGATTTTCCGGTTGCTGTCTTGCGTGTCACTTTGGACGGCGCAGCCTTTTTCGGCTGTGTCGTTTTTGCCATTGTTTTGGCCGGTGTGACAGGTTTTGCTTTGACTTCAGCCGATCTGGGTTTTGACTTGGCCTGGGGCTTGCTCGATTTTGCGGGCTTAACTTTGGCCGCAACTACTTTCTTTGCAACGGGTTTGGCCGTTGATTTAGAGCTCGCCGCCTTTTTTTCCGGCTTGGTCGTTTTGGATTTGCTGGGCTTGGCAACTGGTTTCGCTGTACGGCTGGTTTTTGCCGATGAGGAAGCTTTCGCCGGTTTTGCCGCGCGTGCTTTGAGCTTGGTCGCCGTCGCCGCAACCTTCACCTTTGCTTGGGTTTTCGGGCGTTTAGAGAGTGATTCCCTCATACTCGCTTCCTTCTCAGAAATGAATTTGAAATTACCGGGCACTCCGCCTGTAAGTCGCTAAGTGGCTGTTTTTATAACTGATTAGCGGGATGTTGTCAAATTTAACTTGGATCGAAATGACGCTCTCTGACGGTTTTGTACCCCGATTGGGGTAACTAAAAGCTTGCGGGATAAGGTTTTCCAGAATTTGTGAGGAAATGTTGGTCGGTGGCAGGGAGAACAGCGGGGACAGCCGCCGCTGAGTGCGGCTTAGTGCTGATTAGTCTTCTATATCCAATGACTTAACCATCAAATAGCCGTCGTCACCGTTGGCGTAATATTTGCCCAGGCGCTGAACGATCACATAGCCCAGTTGTTCATAGAGCCGTTGGGCGGCGATGTTGTTCACTCGCACTTCTAGGCGCGCGGTTGAGATTTTGCGAATGGTCAGGCTCCGTTCGATTTCGTGCAGCATCAGGCGAGCCAATCCTCTGCGCCGATATTCCGGCGCGACGCCCACTGTCGTCACGTGCCCGACGCCATCCTGTTCGATGACACCGATGGCAAACGCGCTCATTTCGTCATATTCGACACAGCGCACCTGCCGCGCGATAGTGTTTGGGTTGGAAAGCAGATACCGGAAGGTTTCACGTTCGTAAGCTTCGCCATCCAGAAAGCAGCGCAAATCCAATTGCCACAATTCATTCAGATCAGAAAGCAACAACGGGCGCAGCAACCCGCGAAAGGCTTTGGGGGCGTAGTTGATGGGCTGGATGACCTGCATACGTACGAGATAAGCGCGCTGTTAAAGGATGAGCATGCAATCGCCGTAACTGTAAAAACGGTACTGTGCTGCGACTGCGTGACGATACGCATTCAAAACCAAATCTTTGCCTGCTAACGCCGAAACCAACATCAGCAATGACGATTGCGGCAAATGAAAGTTGGTCAGCAAGGCATCTACTATACGAAAACGATAGCCAGGGTAAATAAATAACTCAGTATTGCTGCGTTCGGCGCGTAAATTTCCGTCGGGGGCTGCCGCACTTTCCAGGGCGCGGACGCTGGTCGTGCCAATCGCGACGATTCGTTTGCCTGCCTGTTTGGCCTGATTGATACGTTGTGCCGCTTCGGTCGTGATTTCGTATTGTTCTGCCGCAATCCGATGTTGTTCGATCTGTTCAACGCGTACCGGTTGAAACGTCGCATACCCGACATGATGCGTCAGTTCGACGATTTCTATGCCACGGGCCTCCAACTCGGCAAAAGTTTGCGGCGTGAAATGCAACCCCGCCGTCGGTGCGGCAATTGCGCCGCGCGCTTTGGCATAGACAGTTTGATAACGTGGCTCGTCCAACCGCAGCGCTTCGCTTTGCTGGCGTTTGATGTAAGGCGGCAGCGGCGTATTGCCAATTTCATCTACCAATTGGTCAAAGTCGCCTTCGCCCGAAAACCGTATGACGCGGCGGCCTTCTTCGGCAATTCCGACGACGGTGCCACGCAATTTCCCGTTGCCAAATTCCAGCAAGGAGCCTTCACGCAAGGCGCGGCCCGGTTTGGCCAGCACCTCCCATTCGTCGTTTGACAGCCGCCGTACCAGCAACGCTTCGACAGCAGCGCCGGGTTGCTCGTTGACGATGCGGTGTCCCAACAACCGAGCCGGGAAGACGCGCGTGTTGTTGCGTACGATTACGTCACCAGCTTGAAACAAACCAGGAAATTCAAGAAATGAACTGTCGCGCCAGGTTTGGTGGGCGCGTTCGACAATCAACATGCGCGAATGATCACGTTCGGCCAGTGGTTCCTGGGCGATCAATTCGGGCGGTAACGCAAAATCAAACTCCGAAATATGCATACGAAAAACAGATGACAAACGGGCGGTCACTATAGCTTGCTGCCGCTACTGGAACAAATCTTTTTGCGGCGGGGTAAGCGAGGGCTGTGGCGGTGTCAGACCGAGATGCAGATAGGCAGCCGACGTGCAGACGCGTCCGCGCGGTGTGCGATTCAAAAAGCCGATTTGAATCAAATACGGTTCGTAAATTTCTTCGATAGCTTCTTTGTCTTCGTTGATCGCGGCTGAAATGGTGCTGACGCCGACCGGACCGCCGTTGAACTTTTCGATGATGGTGGTCAGCATCTTGCGGTCAATTTCGTCCAGCCCGAAACGATCCACCTCCATGCGATTGAGCGCATCCGTTGCGATTTCAGCCGTAATGACGCCGTCGTGTTCGACTTCGGCAAAATCGCGTACGCGACGCAACAGGCGGTTGACGATGCGCGGCGTTCCGCGTGAACGCATGGCGATGGCGCGTGCGCCGTCTGTTTCAATGCGGGCGCCCAGAATCGTCGCTGAACGTTCGACGATGATTTGCAAATCTTCGAGCGGATAAAAATCCAGGTGGAAGTTGATGCCGAAACGTCCGCGCAACGGCGCGGTAATTAATCCCGGACGCGTCGTTGCGCCGATCAACGTGAAGCGCGGCAGATCGAGTTTGACCGAACGCGCCGACGGTCCCTGGCCAATCACCAAATCAAGTTCGAAATCTTCCATCGCCGGATAGAGGATTTCTTCGATGGCCGGATGCAGCCGGTGAATTTCGTCAATGAACAGCGCGTCGCCTTCTTCGAGGTTGGTCAGCAAGGCCGCCAGGTCGCCCGCTTTTTCGATCACCGGCCCGGCAGTGACTTTGACCTGCGAACCCATTTCGCGCGCGATGATGTTGGCAAGCGTCGTTTTGCCCAAACCGGGCGGCCCATTGAGCAACACGTGATCGAGCGCTTCGCTACGCGCCAGCGCCGCTTTGATGAAAATGCCCAGATTGTCTTTGACCTTCTTTTGCCCGATGTATTCGCGCAAAAACTGCGGGCGCAGCGACAACTCAAGCTGTTGCTCGTCACTCTGGGCAATGCTATTTCGAATATCCGTATCGAAGTTGTTCAGAGTTGTCTTCTCCAATGATCAAAGCCAAGTAGTAAAGCTTCTTCGAGCCATTGTTTGAAACGTGGAATGACAGTTGTCAGATTTTCGTTGGTTGAGCATTCAAACGCCTCTCTGCATAAAGGGAGAGGCTCAGGGATTGTTAAATATGCTAACCCACAAGCGAGTCGCCAGTTCGTATTTAACATGGTGTAAAAATCAAACTGGAATTGAATCTGGGGAGCGCGACTCTGCCAGATTTGTACTGAGCACACCCAGCCGTCTGACAATGTAGCAGCTTCGCACTCTAATTGATTCGCGATCTTGGCACTGGTCATAAGGTCAATTCCAGCATTGATCATCGGCCCAAAGCCATAATTATATTTTTGAATATGGAAGCTTTGTTCATTGTTTGCTTCACCTAGTAAGTCATCAAATTTTCCGACAAGTTCGTCTATTCGATTAATCGTCAACGTTTGAAGCGCTTCGGCTATTTGTTTGTATTCAGTATGATGTTTAGCTCTTTCTTCATCGTAACGGCGGCGAATTTCTTCTTTAGTCTTTAGATATTCGGCTCCCGCTTGGATAACTTGTTCAACGGAATCGACAGGCAGCAAAACATTGTCTGAAAGCTTGATAGCTTGATTGAATGCCTTTTTCTGGGTTCTTCCAAATATTGCTACCAAAGGTGTCAAATCACCAGCATCAGCTTTTTCGAGGCAATCAATATATTCGCTTCGGTTGTCGCGGTGAACGACAAAAGGAAACCAGCCAGCGCGGATAAAGATCAGCGAGGCCAAGGCGCGTGCCACTCTCCCGTTGCCATCTTGGAAGGGGTGAATTTGAGTGAACCGATGATGAAGCCAGGCAGCTTCTACTTCTGGCGGCACCCCTTCAGCCAAATGTTGTTGGTGCATTTCGACCAAACGGTCCATTTCAGAGGCGACTTGTTCTGGAGGGCAGTATTCGTGAATGCCACCGTCGGGCCGAATAGGATTGTTCGGCCATTTCTTCCAGTCGCCGCGCAACAGGGTTACCTGAATTGGTCGCCCTGACGGGTCTATTGCAGCAGTCGTTTCTTGATGTGTGGTCAGCGCTTGGTGAACCTGTTTGATGTATGACGTGGAAAGCTGACGCTGCTGGCCTACAAAATCAAATAGCCCTTCGACGACTGCCTCGTGATCTTTGAGCATTGGAATAATTTCTTCGGCAGGCCGGTTGGCATCACCGTGCGCGATCAAGCTGGCGTGCAGTCCGCGTTCGATCAAGGTTCGCGTGATTCCTCGATCAATGTCATAAAGGCCTTCGATAATCCCAGTCTCAATTGCCCATTCGCGGCGCAAGCGAATTTCAAACTCTTGGTACGCTGGAGAATCTTTTAATCTGGTGGCGTGCTCTTTCCAAACAGCGAAGAGACCAGCAAGTTCGCTTGATGCCAACTCGCGCCAATTATTCGGCAAATCCTCAATAGGGTTCCACTTATAGTTCGTCATAGTCCGATGCCATTATTTCGCTAGATGGCGCAATGCCTGTTTGAGGGTTGCGGCGAAGTTTGCTGTGGGCGTTTCTTTGAGTACGGCAGCCACGGCTTTTTCGGCGACGGCTTTTTGATAGCCGAGGTTGATCAGAGCGGAAATGACATCGTCGCGCATGGCGTCGCCGGCATCGGCTACGACACCGGTTGTGACGTGCGCTTCCAACCCGGGCGGCAAAATCGCTGCGACTTTGTCTTTCAGTTCCACCAGCATTCGTTCGGCAGTCTTTTTGCCGACGCCGGGAATGCCCGTCAGTTTGGTCAGGTTTCCGCCGCGAATCGCCTGGATCAGTTCTTCGGCGCTCAAACCAGACAGCACCGTGATGGCGAGTTTCGGCCCGATGCCAGAGACGCTGATCAACAACAAAAACAGTTTCTTTTCGCTTTCGGTGCGAAACCCGAAGAGTTGCAATGCGTCTTCGCGCACATATGTGTAAACGCGCAAACCGACTTCCGCGCCGACTTCGCCCAATTCATAGAACGTAGACAAGGGAACCGTCAGTTCATATCCCAAGCCGCCGACGTCTACGATAAGGGCGTTGGGCTGTTTCTGGATCAGCTTGCCGGTGATGTGCGCAATCAAGATTTTTCTCCCTGTCTTGCTCTGTAAAACAGTTGTTGAACGAATGAAACGCAGTTTACGAACCCATCTCAGCCCTGTCAATTTTGCCAGATGGTGACACTTTGCCGTCAGGGCTTCAGGCGAGGTCGCGGTATGGAGAAGTTTATGTGCGGCAGATTGACGAGCAGGGAAACGAGCGGTAGACTCCGCCGCGTCATCAGCCGTTCAAGGGTTGCTTTTCTCATTACAGAAAGCTTTAGTTGCAATTGATTTGTTGCCCGGTGGTTACACGGCTCAATTATTGTTGCCGCGTTTTTCGTTCCTCGCCAGTCTTTGCACTGTGTCATAGCTTGCATCAGCCAGCGTTTTCCGCAAGCGTAACAGCCATTCCGAGAAACTCCTCCTTTTCCCGGACAGGTCGAGGTTAAACCGATGGCCAAAGAAGTTCCGCATCTTTTTTTCGGAGTAGAAAATCGTGCACAGCGCCAGGCGATACAGGAGGCGTTTGCTCGGCAAGACGTGTCCCTGGTGGAGATTGCTCAAACCGACATTGCTGACGTGTGCCTCGTGTTCTTTACCGAAATCAGCGCGGGGCTTTGTGTTGAATTGCGAGCTGCCAGTCGTGGCGGACTGGGGCGTGTGCTGGCCGTCGCGCTGACTTCCCAGGCTTTGGCCAGGCGGGGCGCGTGGTCTTTGCTGGCGACCGGTGCCACGGACGTGTTGGCCTGGGATTATTCGACGAATCCTGTTGCCGAAGTCGGAGCGCGTTTGGCGCGTTGGGCTGAAGTAGATGAGATTGTCCG
This sequence comes from Acidobacteriota bacterium, assembly GCA_016789605.1. Lineage (GTDB taxonomy): Bacteria > Acidobacteriota > Blastocatellia > RBC074 > RBC074 > RBC074. Next base: position 5,936 of record JAEUQO010000205.1, on the reverse strand, counting down.
CAGTCCATTGGTGCAGGAAAACCTGGTGGGACACAGTCCGGCGTGGCGACGCGTAGTGCGACAAACGGTCGAAATTGCCCGCTTTACCGATGCGCCGCTGTTGATCACCGGTGAAAGCGGCACCGGCAAGGAATTGATTGCGCGTTTGGTGCATACGCTGGATCAGCGCGCAGCCAAACGCGATCTGGTCGTGACCGATTGCACGACCATCGTGCCTGAGCTTTCGGGCAGCGAATTTTTCGGTCATGAACGCGGCGCATTCACCGGCGCTGTGGCTGCGCGCGATGGTGCGTTTGCATTGGCCAACGGTGGCACGCTCTTTCTGGATGAAGTTGGCGAATTGCCGCCGATGCTCCAGGCAGAACTGTTACGCGTTGTGCAGGAACACACCTATAAACGTGTCGGCAGTAACACCTGGCAGAAGACTGATTTCCGGTTGGTGGCGGCGACCAATCGCAACTTGCTCGACGAACAGGCTGCGGGCAGGTTTCGGCGAGACTTGTATTACCGTATGGCCGCTTGTCTGTGTCACCTGCCTCCTTTGCGTGACCGGCGCGAAGACATTTTGCCGCTGGTCGAACACTTCATCGAAAAACTGCGGCCAGATGCGCCGCCATCGCTGACTGATGCCGTCAAAGACTATTTGTCTGTGCGCGAATATCCCGGCAACGTGCGCGATTTGAAACAATTGGTCACACGCATGCTGTTGCGGCACGTCGGCCCCGGCCCGATCACGGTCGGCGATATTCCCGAAGACGAGCGCCCAGCGGCAGATTTTGAGATTCCTGATTGGCGCGGCAACGGCTTTGACCACGCGATTCACCTGGCTTTGCAACAGGGATTGGGGTTGAAAGAAATTGGCCGCGAAGCCGAAGACGCCGCCGAACGTATCGCACTGGCCGAAGCTGAAGGAAATTTGCAACGCGCCGCGTCCAAGCTAGGTGTTACTGATCGTGCGTTACAAATGCGCCGCGCCGCCCGAAAACAAAACGGCTCTCAACCGACCTGACGCCAAACTTCGCGCATCGGTCCCCGCGCTAACCAGGGATCGCCGCGTTCGTTGTGGATCGCCGAGGGCTGCGTCACAGCGGCGGGCAATTTCGCCCGATTGCGCACGCGCGAAATTAGCCGCAGGAAGTTTCCGCCCAGCACCATTTGCTCATCCGCTGGCGACAGTTCCAATGCCCGCACCTTGGCCAATTCCACGCCCGGATGCAGCCACGGCCCGTCCGAACCAAAGAGGATTTTTCTGGCCCCTGCTCGTTGTGCCGCTTGTTCCAGTAGATCAAAGCGCCGCACACCTGAAGTGTCCGTATAAATGTTTGGATGCCTGACCAGATGATCAATCAGTGCCAGTTGCGCCCGCCAATCGTCGGCAAAACTGCCCAGGTGGGGAATGATGAAATTCACGTCGGGATATTCCTGCGCCAGCAATTCACAGACGGAAACTTCGCCCGTGACGTCATAGAGCACCGGCAATCTGAATGCGCGCGCGACCTCGCAAACTTCGCGCGTGATGGGCGCGTCGTGCCGATGCACCTTGATCCCGCAAAAGCCGAAGCGGGTCACGGCTTCGCCGACCATTGCCGCCACGCGCCCGCGATCCTGCGCCGCATTAACGACCGCAAAGCCGTAAAACCGATCCGGGCGACTCGCGACAATACGCGCGACTTCGCGGTTGGCTTTGGAGTAATCAGAATGAAAAGCGGCGAACAACACTGTCCGCTGAATTCCGGCCTGCGCCGCTCTGCGCACGTACTGCTCCAGCGGCGCAGCCGTATCCCAGGGGCCCGTCAACCCGTCACCTTTTCCGGCATGGCAGTGACAATCAATCATCACAGAAAACCTTCCAACGTTTTTTGCGGGCAAGCTTCCACATTCCTGGCAGGGCGTAAATTCCAATAGTCTTGGCGACTTCTCAAGGAATCGGAGTAGGGCCTTTGATTTCGAATCCTCCGAAGAACGTGCTCTCAATCCGCCAATACCCTCTGTCATCCATCGCTACTGCATTATCCGCATTATTGTTTCCGTTGACCTCCAACCAGTCGCGGGCAAAATTGGTTGAACCTTTGGCCAGCCGCTGCGCCATTTGTCGAGCGATTGCGTCTCCGTTGGGGGTATCACAGGGAGCTCGGTCACGGTATCCTAACAACGCGACGAGCGGGCCACCTTTGGCGCGAAGCAATCCAGACCAGTCAATTCCTGGTCCACTGGCCGGCGACGTAGAGAAATCAATCTTTAGTACAGAGCAACCAGCCAAAATCAGTACATCAAGGTCCATCGGACTGGTCCAGGCTGCGGTAAGGTCTGTCGGACCCAGCCAGCCGTGATACGTGCCGTGACTGCCACAAGGTTTGCTTTCAATATCAATGCCGAGTTTTCCCGACTTGGAAAGTCCGTGGCCAGAATAATACAAAACATCAGCGGGACTGCGCACAAGCCGCTTCACCGCGCCGGGAACGCGCCAATTCGGTTGCGCAGGTACTTTCAGGTCTAACACTTCAGCGCCTGCCGAACGGAACAGCGCAAAAGCATCTGGGATTTCGCCGGACTCAGACCCGGTGCTAGCCCCCACCGCAGTGGGCTGGGTGGCAATGCCTCTGGCATTCCACCGCAATGCTTTTCTGAATTCGGCATCACTCGTTCCGCCGTTACGCACAACGGTTGCAACTTCCTTGATGCGCCGCTCAACCTTCAAAAACTCGCCCAAGGCCGAAAGAGGGTGGCTAAGCCGGTAAATAATCCGATTGGGATTGGCAGTTTCAGGGCGAAAACGGGCGGCGGTTAGTTTAAGAGGCGCGCCCAGGGTTGAGACTCCACCTGCTCGATTGGGCGAGCGACTGGAAAGCTCCACTGTGATGTGAGGCGGCATAGTTGCTGGTGGAAGTCCCCACGCGACAAACTCAACATTCAACGATGCAGTGTTCAGGCCGATGACATTGTCCCAGGTTAAAGTGGTAGCAAAGCCATCGTCACGGATGATGGGTTGCTCAACAGTCAGTTGAGCTGCTGGGCTGGTCCCCGTCCCCATCGCAATGGCATCAAGCTGTGCCCAGGTTTTCGTGCCGATCTTGCCATCGTGTTCTACGGACATTCCAGGAAAAACTAGCTCTTGAAAGGATTTGACGGACTCATAGGTGTTTTTGCCGAAGACGCAATCCTCGACTAACGGAGCATTGCGCAGCGCCGACAACCCGGCGGTCAGTCGGTATCTGTGAAAAGCATTTAGCTTGCGCTGCGCCTCGCGCACGGCTGAATGTTTCGACCCTCGCATCAATACACGAGGTCGTCGGCTGGCAGGCACTGGAGTAGTAGGACAGGTTCCCACAGGGGCTTCTAGCTCTGCTTCCAGTTCTGGTTGCGGCTTGGCCTGACCCCATTTGCGCCAGAGGTCGGGGATCGGGTTTCCTGTGCCGACTTTGAATCCGGGCCCGCCGTCTTTCAGCCCCAGGTTGTCAATTGCCCATTGGCCGACGTGATACCAAATGTCTGGACCGGGATCATTCTCACGATCTCCGGATGACTGGCGGTGAGCTAGGATTGTCTTCAGTCCCATTGTCCGAATCAGGTAACGAACAAGGTAACGTCCGGCTTCGATTTGTTCCGGCGTGACGCGGTTTTGATTGGCTTTAATGTAAGCGTCAATTCGAGCTTTTATCTGAGCTTCGGGCAGTGCCGCAAACCTTTTTTTGATATTGGCCAGTTCTTTCTTGCTTATCCACCATTTGCCTTTGGTGTTTGGAAAGTTGCCTGCAAATTCAACCGCCACGCTACCGGGGTTAAAGTCGTTTGAGGCCCCGGTCAACGACAAGATAGGGTGCAATTGCAAAATCCGTCCGTCCGGGAGGATAGCGAAATGAGGAGCCATTTTGAGGAATCGCTTAAGCGGGTCAACGACTTTGAAACAACAGGCCATCTGGTGCAGAACAAGAGCATGAACCTTCTTTGGGTCTCGCGTGCGAATGCGCCGGGTTTTGTCTGCCTGAGCAGTAAGGTCAATGATACGAGAGTCGCCCGCTAGTTCTTCCAGGTCGGATTCATATTTCAGCTTCTGGGAAAACTCGAAAGGCTCGTTTTCAAAGAAGGTTTCACTGGTCAAGTATTGTTCCTGCCCCTCTTCGAATGCTTCAAACAATTCAGGATGAAATTCCTGTAGCTCAAAGTCGGCTGTGTTATTGCAATTATAGCGAATATTACGGTTCGATTTCATGTCCCCTCCCCTACTGTTAGAAAATAAACTTGTCATTTCACTGATCGGAAAAGAGCTAATTGGCAAAATTCACTGGTTCATCAAGTGAATTGAGGGAATTGGCTTCTACCGTTTCAGTCCTCTCATGCGTCGTAATACAACTTTGCCTGCGGTTGACAGGGCGGCGGTTTGCAGGTTTTCGCCACCTGCGACGCGGCGCACGAAGTTGAGCGCATCTGCGGCATACGGCGATGGCGGTAATGCTTTTCCAGCAGCTTGGAATGCTGCTTGTTGTAGGTTTCGGCCTTGTGCGAGTGAGACTGCGGTGTCGAATGCTGCTTTGGCTGCCGGGCCGCCGGGAATCCGTTCTCGCGCTGCGGCCAACGCGGCTTCGCCCAGGCTTTTCCCCTTCAGCATATTTACTCCAACGTCAAAGGCGGTTTGCGCCAGTGCGCCTCCGGGTAAGGCTCCACGCGCTGCGGCAATCAGCGCGTCGGTAATTGGCTGTCCATTGGCGAGGGCGTTGGCTGCCCCCAGCGCGGCTCCGATTCCGGTGCCAATGCCAGGGATGAATGGAGCAACCATTTCGGCAAAACGCATGCGTTCACGCACATCGCTGATGCCTGCCTGTCCGGCTCGTCGGGCGGCTTGCCAGATATTTTGCCCGCGCGCTACGCCTATCCCGGTGTCTATCAGGAATCGCGTTCCAACATCTGGGGTGAGTGATCGGGTAGCGCCGCTCCAGACATTCTGGCCTTTGGCCGCCGCTCCCAAACCGCCCAGCGCCGCTCTGGTGGCAAGCCCCCACGGAGTCACGGGCGCAAATCGCGCAGCCGCGTCTGTAATTTGTGATACCGGCACGAATTTGTTGACGGCCTTTGCCACATTGCCAATTCCTCTTGTCGCATGGCCTACAGTCCTGGTGGCCGTTCGCACTATATTGTGCAGAGGACGAGGCGCTGCCTTGCTAATTGCTCTAGCCACTCCCGAAACTGCCTTTGTAAGTCCGCCCAAAAAAGCTTCTTCGCCGCTTCCAAGCTGATACAACAGCGATTCATCTGAAAATGGAGATTCGTAAGTGAATGCTTCTTGAATGGGTGCTGTTCCAATCTGCCCCCATCTGCGCCATTCATCGGGAATGGGTTTTCCGCTGCCGACCTTGAAGCCGGGGCCGCCGTCTTTCATCCCCAGATTGTCAACCGCCCATTGGCCGATGTGGTACCAAATGTCCGGTCCCGGATCGTTTTCACGTTGGCCGCTAGATTGGCGATGCGCCAGAACGTGAGTCAATCCCATGGTGTTTATCAAATGCCGGATCAACGCTCGTCCTGAATTTATCTGTTCCTGAGTCAATTTATGGCAGCCGAATTTTTTAGCTTCCCAGCATTTCCCTTTGGTGTTCGGGAAATTGCCGACAAATTCAACTGCGACGCTGCCAGAATTGAAGCCGTTCGACGACCACAGATAAGCCGACAACGGATGAAGCTGAATGATCTTTCCGTTCGGGACAATCACGAAATGCACCGGAATGCGGTCGTATTTAGTCGTATCGTTGCCACGACTGAATGCCGTCTGATGCAAAACTAGCGCGTACACCGTGCTCATCTCGCGCGGCTTGCCTTTGCGGTTTTCCTTCAAGCCGAAAGCCGTGCGATCTTCGATTTGTGCGGGAAACAGAGAAGGGAAGATTGAAGGTAGCCAGGGAAATTCCTGATCCGTTGGTTGAGTTTGATTTCGAGTCGCCGCG
>JAEUQO010000186.1 GCA_016789605.1 Acidobacteriota bacterium | reverse complement strand
GCTTGTTGATCTGGTAAATGTGATCACGCAATTCGCTGGCGCGCGACCAATACGGCCGCGAATATTCGGCGTTGTCCGCCACCTTGACGTCAAACTGCGCTTTCAGCGTTGAATTGTTGACCGGCAAATCACCAGACGTGGTTTTGGTTTTAACTTCCCAGCCTTTTGGGGGGGCGATGATTGTTTCGCCACGAGTCATTTTCACAGGGCTGCGATTGATGATGCTCATGGTCAGGGAAAACTGCTGTCCCGGAATCGCCACGTTGAAAGTTTCGCGCGGCTGACCGAATCCACCGCCGCCAGCGCCTTCGGCTCTGGCCGGGGGATCAACCAGCACTTCCGCCACCAAGCCTAGAGCTTTGTTCATCGCGTCGTTGAATTCGCGCTCTTTGTTGCCGAGCAGGAACAGCAGTTGATCTTTGTTGGCGGCTTCGATGTTGCTGGCTTTGACCTTTTCGCTCAGCGTCTGCACTGCCTTGGCTCCGGCGGCCAGATCGCTGGCGACAAGCCAGGGTTGGCGCGCGTCGAATTTCTTGAGCGCGGATTCGATGCTGTTGTTCAGCGCAGTCAGTTCAGCCGTGATGTTGGTTGAACCGGCCAGCTTGGCCATTCCCAAAATCGTCGTATCCAAACCGTCAAAGAGGCTCGTTTCTTTTTCGCTTTTGCCGACCAGACTTTCTTCCAGCAACCAGGAAGACATGGCCGAACCGGGCGCAACACGGCCAGAACCTGCGCCTTGCGAGCGTTGATGGCTCAACCCGTCACGTGCCGTTTCACGATAAGACTTGCCGGTCAGCGGATCATATGCGCCGACGTCAACTTTCAAGGTCGAAGCCTCGTTTTCGCGTACGCTGCGATAGAGTTTTTTGACCTGCCAGGGGCGCAAACCTTCTTTGAAGTGTTCGGGAAAGGCATTGGGATCAGCAGCAGCTTTGAAGACTTCTGCGCTCATCAATCCCGCTGCTTGGTGGTTGCCGTGTCCGTCGCGTGGTTTGCCGTGAAAACGCGAAATGATGATGTCTGGCCGGTACATTCGGACCGCGTGTACGACGTCGCCGAGCACGACGTTTTTGCCCCAGTGTTCGATGGTTTCATCCAGCCGCTTGGAAAAGCCAAAATCCGTTACGCGCGTGAACATCTGATCTACGCCGTAATAGCGCCCGGCGGCCAGCAGCTCTTCGGTGCGCAAAATGCCCAGCGCATCATAGAGTTCCGGGCCGACCAAATTCGCGCCGCCTTCACCGCGATTGAGCGTCAATAAGCCCAAACGCACGCCTTCGTGGCGGCTGAGCCAGGCGAGCATGGCGCCATCTTCATCATCGGGGTGAGCGGTGGTGTGTAACACCGTGGCGGTCGAACGCAGCCGCAATAAGGCGCGCCAGGCAGCAGCGGCGCCTTTGTTTTCAGACGGTTCCTGCGTCTGCCCGGTGGCGGTGAAAAACGGAAACGTTGCCAGCAGAAGACCACACAACAACACGCACGAAGCGAGCTTTTTCATCGGTTTCTCCTCGTTGACGGGAACGAATTGGAAATATTGATTCGCCGACTTGGCATTGCTTGAGACGAATGATTCACCACCGCTGTTACAGAAAACTTCAGCGTTGGCGGGTGGCAAGCGCCCCCGTGATGATGCCCAGAATTGCCAGCATCAACATGCCTGCGAGCAAGGTCAAAAACCCTGAATTGGGGGTGATCACTTTGGAAATCACGGGCTCCATACTGACAAACAGCGCCATATAGAACACGCCCGCTGTAAACGCCCATCCGCTGATCAGCACCCACAGATGTGTTCCTTGACGAGTTTGCCAGAATCCTGCCAATAACCAGGCGACACAGACATAATCCACAATCCAAAGGGGCGCATATTGCCAGTCGCCCCAATTGATGACAGCTTCGCCGATGGCCAGACCAATGGCGAACAGCAAAGCGGTGTAACGGCTCCATTGTCGTAACACGGGCCTCCTCCGGTGGTGTTGAGTTTAGGACGTGACTGCCAGACCTGATATTTCTCGTCTGCCGAAGATTGTCGCACAGAGCCCAAATATTGCCGAGACATTTCGGGCCGTGATAATGTTGCAGTATGCGAAATCGAAAGTCAGCCGCGCGTCGGATCATAACGCCAGAACAGGTGATTGCGGGCTATCAGCAGGGGTATTTCCCGATGGCGCGTGGTCGCTATGGTCATATTGACTGGTTTATGGCTGAACCAAGGACGATTGTGCCGCTGGATGAGCGCTTCCACGTGCGCCGCTCACTCCAGAAAACGATGCGCAAATGTTCCTACGAGGTCAAATTCAATACGGACTTTGCGGCTGTGATCCGCGCCTGCGCGCGCCATCACGAAGTCGAACCAGAAGAAGTCTGGCTGAGCGAAGAGATGATCATGCTCTACATCGAATTGCATCGGCGCGGTTTCGCTCATTCGGTGGAAGTCTGGACGGACGGAGAACTGGTTGGCGGGTTATACGGCGTGGCACTGAAAGCGGCGTTCTTTGGTGAATCCATGTTCAGTCGCCGTCCTTCGGCTTCGCAAATTGCGCTGGTCGGGTTGGTACAGCGATTGCGAGAACGTGGCTATAAGTTGCTGGATGCGCAAATGCGCACGCCGCACATCGGATATTTTGGCGCTCAGGATATGCGCCACGAAGAATATCTTTCGGTTTTGGCAGAAGCGATGCTGGATGATTGTCAATTTGCAGATTAACGCTGAGGCAAGAGAAGCGCTTGCCCAAACAATGACTGGCAGAGACCGCAAGCAAGAACCTGAGAAAGCGTACGGCAGAGAAAACAACTGTACGGTTGATTGTACGACTGGAGGACAACATGCAAGCTGAACGATTTTTACGTGGCGGGTACATCGGCGAGCAAATCCGCGAAGATTTCCAATCTATCAAAGGGTTGGTCATTGCTGTGTTTGCGGGCCTGGCCTTGATGTTTATCGGATTTCACGCTTTGCCCGTGGAAAGTACGCCTTTGTTGGGCAAAGTCATGTGTTTGTTGACGATGACGATTGCGGCCGCAGGCGCAGGCGCGTATGCCGGGCGCAACCTGCAAAGCATTTTGGCCGCCATCGGTTTGTTGATCGTTTCGATTATCGGAATGTTTGTGATCCGTGCCGCAGGCGGCGGATACCTGGCCGTCAGCCTGTTGATGGGCTGGGGCTTCATCAATGGCATGATGCTGGGGCCATTTATCGCCTATGCCATCAGCGAAGAAGGCCCGGGCATCGTCATCCAGGCGTTGACCGGCACCACGGCCGTGATGTTGCTGACCGGCATTGTGGTGATGGCGACGGGTATCAATTTCAGCTTTTTGGGGCCGATTTTGCTGATCTCTTTGCTGGGGTTGATTGTGGTTGGATTGATCGGGATGTTTGTGCGCTTTTCGCGCACGGTCAATCTGGTTTATTCGGTGATCGGCATGCTGGTGTTTTCCGGCTTCTTCCTCTTCCACTTTTTCCGGTTGAGCAAGAGCGAAAACACCTGGGATCGGGCAGTGGATATGACCATCAGCCTCTATTTGACGTTCGCCAATTTCTTTAGCTATCTGCTACAGTTTTTGCTGTCTTCGCGGCGACGCTAACAGGTTGGCACAGGTAAACATCCGGGGCGGCTGCAACCGCCCCATTTTCATTTTTGCAGTCGTTTTTAGCTGGCCGATTACGGCGGTTGTTCATCAGAAAGGAACGAGCATATGAATTGTCCGAAATGCGGCACGAATTTGCCAAATGATGCCCGCTTTTGCAGTGTCTGTGGTTTTAACATGACGAGCGCAGGACAGGCGCCACCGTCGTCTGGCGCTCCTGGACAGAGCGGTTGGGCGCAAGCGGGCAGCGGCATCCGCATTGATAGCGATGGACGCGGAAACGGGCGCGGGTACACATACGAAATCAAACACGGGTCGGCGTTTTCGCTGGCGATCATTCAGCTCCAAGCCGGGCAATCTATCCAGGCCGAAGCCGGGGCGATGGTTTCGATGTCGGCCAACATTGAACTGCAATCGCAGATGAAAGGCGGTCTGATGGGCGCGCTCGGTCGCATGATCGGCGGCGAGACCGCGTTTGTTTCGACTTACACCGCGCACAATGCGCCCGGCGAAGTCACGTTTGCCCCGCCGACGCCCGGTGACATTGCCGCCATCGAAATGAGCAATCAGTTGTTTTATGTGCAATCGAGTTCGTACCTGGCGGGTGATGTCGGTCTGACGGTGGATACGCGTTGGGGCGGCGCGAAATCGTTCTTTGGTGGCGAAGGTTTGTTTGTCTTGCAAGTGCAGGGCAGCGGCGTGTTGCTGGTGTCTTCGTTCGGCGCGATTCATCGCAAGAAGCTCAATCCTGGTGAACGTTACATCGTGGACACAGGGCATTTGGTGGCGTGGGAAAGTTCGACGCAGTACACCTTGCGCAAAGCGTCCGCAGGCTGGTTTCGCAGTCTGGTCAGCGGTGAAGGCATCGTGGCGGAATTCACCGGGCCGGGCGAATTATTGATCCAAACGCGTAACATCGCAGCGTTTGCCGGCGTGCTGAAACCGTTCTTCCCCTCGCAATCCGGCGCAGGCGGCAGTGGCGGCGTGAACCTCGGCAATCTGTTTGGCGAATAAGCTGCTGTGGTGTTCATGGGACGGCGCGGAGCCAATTCGCTTCGCGCCATTCTCAGCCAAAATCCTTTCCCTTGGCAGGCTGACCGAATGGTAAGCCAAATCGTTTGTCAAAACTGAGCGCCTGGGCGACAATGCGCGCGCTTTCGAACGCCTTTCTTCATCAACGCACCAAAAACAGGAGCACCAGCAGTGGCAGAGAAACTTCTTGTCAGTCTGGAAAATGGCGTCACGCGCATTACCTTCAATCAACCTGCTCGCCGAAATGCCCTCGATTTTGAGACCATTCGATTGTTTGCCGATGCTCTCGCGCAAGCGGCGCACGACGACACCAAAGTCGTGATTGTGACCGGCGCGGGCGATTCCTTTTGCGCCGGAGCCGATTTGCAAAGTTTGGCGGCGACGGACATTTCTCAACACGACGTGACGACAAGTTTGCGCGAAGGCGTCAACCCCGCTGTGTTGGCCATGAGCCAATTGCCCAAACCGGTCATCGCGCGCGTGCACGGACACGCCGCCGGAGTCGGCTGCAATTTCGCGCTGGCGGCAGATTTGGTGATCGCTTCAGAACAGGCATTTTTCGGGCAAGTGTTTAGCAAGATCGCGTTGATGCCGGATGGCGGTGGCACATATCTGTTGCCGCGTTTGGTGGGTTATCACAAAGCTTTTGAGCTGATGGCGCTGGGCGATCCGATACCGGCGCAAGAAGCACTGGCGTTGGGGATGATCAATCGTGTTGTCCCGCTGGCTGAATTGGACGCGACCGTCAATCAGTTGGCCGAACGACTGGCGCAAGCGCCCGGCTTGGCGTTGGCTAAAATCAAAGCCGCGTTGCGGCAAAGCTGGCAATCAGACCTGGCGGCGATGCTGGAATTTGAAGCCGTCAATCAAGGCGATTGTTTCCGTTCGGCGGATTTCAAAGAAGGCGTAACGGCCTTCTTGCAAAAACGCAAAGCGGTCTTTACAGGTCGCTAACTCCTTCCATCCTTTCAAGCTGTAACAAGTCGGTGGCAGATGGGTTGTGCGTCGGCAATGAGCCGACCACAACCGCGCTGCCAAATTCCAGTTGGCAGGCAAGCTCGCAACTTGCCTGAACCTTCCCTGAGGAACTATGAGCGAATCGCAGAACAAAGACGCACAGAGCCAAGCGTGGTTTGCCCTTGCCGTGTTGTTTGCCATTAACACGATGAACTTTTTTGACCGGCAAATTATTGCTTCGGTCAGCAAACCGATCATCGAGGAATGGGGCTTGACTGACACGCAGATGGGGTTGATGGGAACAGCCTTCACGCTGATTTATGCGTTGGTCGGTGTTCCGTTGGGACGGATGGCGGATCGTGGCGCCCGCACCAAATTGCTGAGCGTTGGGGTGGCAGTCTGGAGTGTGTTTACGGCTGCGGGCGGGGTGGCCTGGAACTATGCGTCGCTCTTTCTTGCGCGTATGGGTGTCGGTATCGGCGAAGCCAGTTGTTCGCCCGCAGGCAATTCTCTGATCGGCGATTTGTATCCGGCCAATCGGCGTGCCCGTGCAATTTCGATTTTTATGCTGGGACTGCCAATCGGCATTTTTCTCAGCAATATGTTCAGCGGCTTGATTGCCAAAGCCTATGGCTGGCGCGCGACATTTTTCATTGCGGCGGTGCCGGGCTTGTTGCTGTCGGTTCTGGCTCTGCGCATCAGAGAGCCAAAACGCGGCGCCACCGAAATTGTGAATCTGGCCGGGTTGGAACAAGCTGGTTCACCGTATATGCGCGTACTGAGCATTCCGACCATGTGGTGGATCATCCTGTCGGGCGCGCTGCACAATTTCAACGCCTACGCCGTGAATTCATTTATGCCGCTTTATCTGGGGCGTTTTCACGGGTTGGATATTCGCGAAGCCAACTTCATTGCGGCGGTGGTTCTTGGTGCGGTCGGCGTGGTGGGACTGTTGGGCGGCGGCGTGTTGGCCGATTGGGTGCGGCACAAAGCTCCTAACGGCCGTATGTTGCTGGGCGCGTTTTCGCTGCTGATTTCGACGCCCTGTGTTTATCTGGCGCTCAACCAACCCAAAGGCTCGCTGGTCGGTTACATGTTGTTGATGGGCGTCGGCTGGATGCTGATTTACGTTTATTACGTGACGGTGTATCCGGTTGTGCAAGACGTCGTTGAGCCGAGTTTGCGCGGTACCGCGATGGCTTTATACTTTTGCGCGATGTATTTGCTGGGCGGCGCGTTTGGCACCTACATTTTGGGCGCCTTGAGCGATCATTACGGCAAGCAGGCGATGCTTGCTGCGGGCGTTGCCATCGAAGGCGTCAAAGTCGTGCCGATGCCGTATAGCGCAACCGGTTTGCACTCGGCGTTCTATGTCGTGCCGATTGTTTCGGTGGTGTTGGCGTTGGTCTTGTTTGCGGGAGCGCGTACGGTGGCAGGCGACATGGAGAAATTGCAAAAGTGGATGCGCGAAGCATCTGCCAAATAGTGTTAACAGCGGTCACGAAGTTATGAACAATCATCGTCGCACATTTATGCAGGGCGGTCTGGCGGCGCTAATGGTCGGAACGCCGCTGCTTGCGTGGGGGCAAGACCCGCAAGCACAGGAACCAGTCGTTTATATTTGTCCGATGCACCCCGACGTCAATTCTAAGGTGCCGGGCAATTGCACCAAGTGCAATATGAAGCTGGTGGCGACGAAGGCTTCGGGCAGCACGGAGTTTTACATCTGTCCGATGCACCCTGATGTGATGTCGGCGGAAGCGGGCAAATGCCCGAAGTGCAACATGAAGCTGGTCAAATCCGCTCCGCCTGAAACCAGCGATTACACCGTCCGCATCCAAACTTTTCCGGCGTTGCCAAAACCGGGTAAGGTCAAATTCCGTTTCAGCATCTTTCATCCTGTCACCGAAAAGCAGATCAAGGATTTCAACATCCTGCACGACATGCCGTTTCACCTGTTTGTTGTCAGCCAGGACTTTGAAAGCTTTCAGCACATCCATCCCGACAAACAACCTGACGGCAGCTTTACCATCGAAACCGAATTGCCCAAGGCAGGCTATTACAAACTCTTTTGTGATTTCTTTCCGGTCGGCGGAATGCCGCAAGTTACCCATCACAATTTGGTGACGGCGGGATACAAAGGAGACCTGCTTTCGTCTCAGGCGCGCCTGACGCCGGACAAAACTCTGGTTAAATCTGTCGCGGGAACCCGCTTTCAGTTGCAGCTGGAGCCGGAACAGGTGTTTGCCGGGAAACCCGCCGAATTGCATTACCATCTGGTAGATGAAAAGACCGGCGCGCCCGTGACCGACTTGAAGCCCTATCTTGGCGCTTGGGGACATACGCTGATTCTGAGCGAAGACGGAACGGATTATCTGCATTCGCATCCGACCGAGATGATTCCCGACGACGTAGACCGCAGCAAACTGGTCGGAAAAGCGGATGTCGTTTTTGACACCTTTTTTCCCAGACCCGGCAATTACCGCATCTGGTCGCAATTTCAACGCGGGGCGAAATTGCTGACCGTCTCTTTCACGATTTATGTGCCGCGCTTGCGCTAACCACGGGCGGCACAATTGTCCTTTCCGCATCTTATGACCAACTTGCAATTCGAATCTGGCGCGCGCCAAAAACTTCGGGCGATTGTTATGGTCGGGCTGGTGATGAGTGCGTTTTTGCTGGTGGCATTTTCCGCGCGCAGCAGTTCGCAAACACCATCTGCTCGGCGCTGGTACAAGGGCAATACGCATACACACACGCTCAACAGCGACGGAGATTCCACGCCGGAAGAAGTCGTGCGTTGGTATCGCGAACACGGCTATCAATTCCTGGTGCTTTCCGATCACAACTTTTTGACCAGTATTGAAGGCTTGAATGCACTGCACGGCGCGGATGAGAAGTTCACGCTGATTCGCGGCGAAGAGCTCACAGATAAATATGGCGACAAGCCAATCCACATCAACGCGCTGGATGTTTCGCAGGTCGTCAAACCGCAAGGCGGCAATAGCGTCACCGAAATCATTCAACGCGATGTTGATGCCATTCGTGCGGTGCGTGGTGTGCCACACATCAACCATCCCAATTTCGGTTGGGCGATGACCGCGGAGGATTTGCGCCAAGCGCGCAATTACAAGCTCTTCGAAATTTTCAACGGCCACCCGTTTGTGAATAACCTGGGCGGCGGCGGAATGCCGGGACTGGAAGAGATGTGGGATATTTTGTTATCTCACGGCAAACAGTTGTATGGCATTGCGGTGGATGACGCGCACGTGTTCAAACGTCCGTGGGATGCCACTGCCTCACGGCCGGGACAAGGCTGGGTTATGGTGCGCGCGGATAAATTGTCAGCCGACGCGATTCTGACAGCGCTGGAGCGCGGCGAGTTTTACGCTTCGACCGGTGTCGAACTGGAAGATTACCAAGCCGATAGCAAACACATCGAGATCAAAGTCAAAGCGATCAAAAGCAGCAAATACCGGATTCAGTTTGTCGGGCGCAATGGCAAGGTGTTGCAGGACGTTGCCAACAGTTCAGCCACGTATCAAATCAAAGGCGATGAATCGTACGTACGGGCGAAGGTAATTGAATCAAATGGCAAATTTGCCTGGACGCAGCCCGTTTTCCTTTCGTCATCAAAGTGATCAGGGCTTAGCGCCCAAAATACCGAAGGCCGTTGATGCTGATAACGATCAGCTCAACGGCCTTCCGTGTGTGGGGAGTCGCGAACCTTGCTCAGCCTCGTCACATTTATGCTGCTGCGGAGGGCTGAGCCTGTTTTGTGTTTGTGTTAACGCACATTGATGCTGACGGTGTTAGCGGCTTTGGTGGCAATCGTGAGCGCCACGTTCACGTTACCACGACCGGCGAGCGAACGAGGAATCCGCACGTTGACCTGATCCAGTCCCGCGAAACCAGGCACCGCACCGGTAAAGAGCACTTCCGCGCTTGTCCCGCCAATTTGACAGGTGGTGGTTGACAGCGCCGTGTTAGCGCGCAAACCAGTGCCAAACAGCACCAGAATTAATTGATCCGTTTCAGCGCCCAGATCAATGGGAGTCGCCACCTGACGATTTTGCGCCTGGTCGAATTGCGAAATGGTTTCAAAGGTACGGTCTCCGTTGGCTTTAATGCGTACCAGCACGGCTGCTGCAATGCCTGCGCCATTAGAGTTGGCGGAAAACAGCGCCGGAGCCACGGTGTCAACCGGTACGTTGCCGGAAGCGATGGCCGTGCCATCTCGCAACACGGTAACGGTGGCTAACCCTGCGGCAGTGTTGGCCGGCATCAAATAGTTAATCTGGCCTTTGCCCGCAAAAAACAGACCCGCGTCGCGTTCGGTGCCGAGATTGTCTTTCACTTTGACGGCGACTCCGCCCAGCGTGGTCGGCAAAGGCAAAGTCGTGGCGGACGCGTTATTGTTTGCCAAATTCATCCCGAATAGTGCCGCGATGCTCTCGCTGGTCAGGGTTCCGCCAAAACTGGCGGCAGACACGGCAGCTACTTGCGGCAAAGGCGGCACTGCAGCTTGCGAGCTGGCGTTGGTGACATAAATGTAATCCGCCGCAT
Organism: Acidobacteriota bacterium; assembly: GCA_016789605.1. Lineage (GTDB taxonomy): Bacteria > Acidobacteriota > Blastocatellia > RBC074 > RBC074 > RBC074. The sequence continues at coordinate 20,561 of JAEUQO010000186.1, read as the reverse complement.
TGTTGCCATTGCCGTTGGCGGCATTACCTGAGACGTACAAGGTTACGCGCCCTACGTTTTGTGCGGGGGCCTTCCATTTGAAAGTCCAGGTGTTTTGATTGGTTCCGTTGGGAACGTTTCCTGCTGCGGTATGAGTAATGTATTGCCGACCGGAAAAATTGCCCGTGCCATTGATGACTTGGGTATTGGCTGTATCTGTGGCCGTCAAGTCGCCCGCACGGCGGCCAAGGTCGTCCAGCATGGTTGCCTCAAACCCAAACTTGGCGCGGTCTGCTTGATTCAGCGAAATGGTAATCGTGACTTCCTGATTCGCAGTGTAGGTGGCGGGAAGTCCCGAAATGGAAAGCACGCCGGGGCCGCTGTTGAGTACAAAAGAGCTGTGGCATCCAACGCAGGTCAGCTCAGAGGGAAACGCTCCCAACGCCGGGGCTCCGGTTCTGCCGTTAGGTGCGCCCGCCGAAAAAGCATTGGCCGATCGGCCAATTGAGCAATAGGTGATAACCAGCGCGCTAAACACAGCGATCGCGGTCAGTTTAAGAATGCTGTTTCTTTTGTGCATTGTTTCTCCTTACGAGGATATCCTTTTAGCCAAAAGCTTCATGGAATCACTGCTTTCCCGATTGGCTCGCTATTTAATTCTTGTTGAAATGGGTCTGGTGATACTGAAATTCTATGTTTCATTGGCAATCAGCGTTCCGCAATGACAACTTTTGTTGTGCGCGGAGGCGGTTCGGCTGCTTGCGCTAAGCTGTTGTATGCACAGGACTAATTGTCTTGGCATTGGGGCTGGCGTTCGAAAAGAAAAAGCTGGCTGAGTTAAGGCGAGAAATTCTCATTCCTGGTGTCACAACCGGTGGCAGCGGAGTGGACACTGACTCTATTGGTGTCTGGCTCAATTTCCCGTTCCGGTCAGGCAGGAAGTTTCAGGGAGTTTCAATGCTTCCATTGCCTTTTTGAACCTTTTCATTACACTGATGGTGCGATCACGTAAGCACCAGAAAAGACAAAAACACTTTTAGCCAGCCAGCGCCGCAAATGCGACGCGGTGTCGGCTCTACGGCAGAACTGATGGGAAGCTTCATCTTTGTCTGAACACAAAAGGCATAGGGGCGAGAGGTGTGTAACCTTTCGCCCCTTTTTCACGTGATGCTTTGTGAAACAAATCTCGTGATGGTGAGGAGAGGATGATCGAATTACAAAATGTTTCGCGTTCATTTGGCGACGCCAAACTCGTGCAGGCGCTCAATCAGGTCAATTTGCGTTTGGCGCAAGGGGAACGTGTTGCCGTGATGGGGCCGTCCGGTTCTGGCAAATCCACCTTGTTAAACCTGATTTGCGGATTGGATGAACCTTCGACAGGAGCGATCAAAATTGACAACGTAGACATTGCCTCCCTGGACGACGATTCGCGCACGCGGCTGCGTCGTCAGAAAATCGGCATGATCTTTCAGACCTTTAACTTGTTACCGACCTTGACGGCGCTCGAAAACGTCTCGTTACCGTTGCGGCTCAACGGAGTGGCCAAAAAGGACGCCGAGCAGCGCGCCACGGCAATGCTGCAAAAAGTCGGACTGGCAGGCCGCGCTGCACATCGTCCCGATCAGATGTCGGGCGGTGAACGTCAGCGCATTGCCATTGCGCGCGCACTGATTTTTGCCCCGCCTGTGTTGTTGGCCGACGAACCGACGGGAAATCTGGATTCAAAAACGGGCGAAGAAATCCTGGCCTTGCTGGACGAACTGCACCGCGAATTTAACACCACCATTTTGATGGTCACACACAACGAAGAAGCCGCGTTGCATTGCGACCGTGTGATTCGATTGCGCGACGGACAAATCATCAGCAGTTCGGCGGTCACCGCACGCACTGCGGAGGGCCAATGATGCTCTCAAGTTTGGCCTCCATCACCTGGAAACAATGGCGGCAACACCGATTGCGCACCGCGTTGACGTTGTTGGGAATCGCCCTTGGCGTCGCTGTGTATTTCGCTGTGCGGACAGCCAATGTGACCTTGCTCAGTTCGTTGACGATCACCATCGAAAAGATGGCAGGCAAAGCCACGTTGCAGATCGTCGGTGATGAAGGCGGATTTCCCGAAGCCATCTGGGAAACGGTCAAGGATACGCCCGGCGTGCACATTGCCCAGCCAGTCATCGAAGTGCTGGCCAACACGGCGTTTGAGGACGAAGGCAGTTTGATGATTGTGGGCGTGGATATGCTCGGCGACCGCGAACTGCGCGAGTATCAGTTTGACGAAGCGGGCGAAGAGATCGCCGATCCGTTGGTGGCATTGGCGCAACCGGACTCAATCATGATTTCGCGCAAATTCGCCGAAAAGCACCAGCTCAAAGACGGCGACAAGCTGCCGCTTTTCACCGCGCAAGGCAAAAAGGAATTTGTCGTGCGCGGCATTTTCAAACCGGCAGGGCTGGGCGAAATTTTCGACGGGCAGATTGCCGTGATGGATGTGTTCAACGCGCAATTCGTCTTTAATCGCGGGCGCAATATTGACCGCATAGACTTGATGAACGAGTCAGGCGTTTCGGTGGACGAATTGCAACAGCGTTTGCGCACGCGGTTGCCTGCGGGACTGGAGATCGGGCCGCCGTCTTCACGCGGCAAAGGCATCGAAAACAGCGTCGCCGCCATGAAAATCGGCATGACCATCACCAGCTTTATCGCTTTGTTGGTCGGCGTGTTCATCATCTTCAACTCTTTCAGCATCGCGGTGAATCAGCGCTGGAAAGAGATTGGTATTTTGCGCGCGCTGGGCGTTGAGCGGCCCAATGTGCAGTGCATGTTCCTGGTCGAAGCTGCGTTGATGGGAATGCTTGGCAGTGCCGTTGGCATCGGGTTGGGATTCTTTCTGGCCATTGGGGCCGAACGCGTGATGAGTCAGATCGCGGCACAGCTTTTCAGCTATGTGACGACGCAACAGCCGCCGGTATTTCGCTGGGATTACGCGGTGACGTCGTTTGTCATCGGCGTCATTTCGTCAGTCATCGGCGCCTGGTTACCGGCGCGCGCGGCTGCGCGGCTGAACCCGGTGTTGGCGCTGCACAACATCGAAACCCGGCAAAGCGAAAATGTGCTGGGCAAGCCGCGCATCATTGCGGGCATTTTGCTTGTGCTGACCGGCTGGGCGTTGATCGCTTTTGGCCCGGCCAGTGTCGGCCTCAGTCTGCAATTCAGTTATTCGGTGTTGATCATTTTTGGCTTGGTGCTGTTGCTTCCGGCGCTGGCTGCGTTGACGGCGCGCGCGTTGCGTCCACTGATGGACCGGCTGTTCGGTTCGGAAGGCGTGATCGCGGTGGATTCCATGATCCAGTCTCCACGCCGCACTTCGGCGACGGTCGGAGCGCTGATGATTGGACTTTCGTTTGTCTTTTCGATGGGCGCGTATGTGCGCAGCTATCAAAAGACGGTGTCTGATTGGATGGATCGCATCGTCAACGCCGACATCATCATCAACACGTCAGAAAACGCCCGCTCGCGCACAAACCATTTCAGCGAAGACCTGGGCAAGACGTTGGCCGCGATTCCTGGCGTGCGGCGCGTCGAAAACATTCGTTTTCTGTTTTTACCCTATGCCGATGATTCTGTGGCGCTGATTGCGCTGGATATGGATGGCTGGTTTGCGCGCGTCAAAGACGTGGTCGAAGGCGCAGACGAAGATGAAGTCAAAGACAAGATTATTCGCGGCGAAGGCGTGTTGGTCGCGCGCAATTTTGTCGCACGCTATCACCTGGGCGTCGGTGATCGCCTGCGCTTCCAGACGCCGACGGGCCCGTTTGATTTTCCGATCCTGGGCGTGATCGAAGATTACACTTCGGAAAAAGGCGCGGTGTTTTTTGAACGCGAACTTTACAAACGCTATTGGAACGACCCCGCCGTAGACATCATTGACGTGATGGTGACACCGGGGGCAGAGGTGGCGACCGTCAAACAAGCCGTGACACGCGCGGTCAAAGGCCAGCATCGCGCGTTCATTTACACCAACGCCGAATACAAGAAATTCATCATGGATTTGATCAACGGTTTTTTCGTGCTGAATTACATGCAAATGACCGTCGCGATTATCATCGCCGCGCTGGGCATTGTGAATACGCTGATCATTTCCGTGGCCGAACGCAAACGCGAGTTGGGCGTTTTGCGGGCGATTGGCGGATTGCGCAGTCAGGTGCGCAAAATGATTTTGCTGGAAGCGGCGGCGATTGCCATTGTTGGCGTGCTTAGTGGAACGCTGGCAGGCGTGTTCAACACCTACTTTCTGGTCAGAACCGCCGCGCATATGATCGGCGGTTTTACCATCCCGTTCCGGTTTCCGTTGACGATTGTGTTGGTGGCGCTTCCGGTGGCGCTGGGAATTGCGCTGTTGGCTGCCTGGTGGCCGGCGCGCAAAGCCGTCAACCTCAAAGTTGTCGAAGCCATCGGTTACGAATGAGGACGCTTCAAATGACGCGCATCACATTCTCAATCTGTGCCTTGTTGCTCACGGCTGCGCTGGCGACGGGGTTTCTGCGCCCGCGAGCGATTGCGGCCAAACCCGTCAAACCATTGTCTGCGCACGTTGCGCCGCACAACGGCAGGCCGACACTGTTTATCAATGGCGAGCCGCAATTCCCCATGTTGTTTGCCCTGACGGAAGCTCCAGGCGGACGTTGGACCTGGGAAGAACGGCCAGCCTGGAACATTCGCCAGTTTGCCGAGCGCGGCGTCAAACTGTTTGAGTTCGACATCTGGATGGAGCACATGTGGCGTCCGGATGGCACGCTGGATGTTGAAATGGCGCAACGGCAAATTCGCGGTGCGCTGGCAATTCGTCCCGATGCTGCAGTGATGTTGCGGTTACATGTCAACGCTCCGCCCTGGTGGAACGAACGTCATCCTGAAGAAGCCGTCGCATATGCCAATGGGCCGCTTGACCCGACCGTCCCGGGGGGGATTCGCAATCCGATAGAACGTGACCTGGAACGCTCGCTTCGCCACAGCCTTGCTTCGGATCGTTGGAAGCAGGAACTGACAGACAAGACGCGCGAGTTTTGTCAGAAGCTGGCCAAAACGCCGGAAGGCGATGCGATTTACGGCATTCACGTCGCCGCGGGCGTTTATGGCGAATGGCACTATTATGGATTCATGAAAAACGACCCGGACACGGGACCGGCAATGACCGGGCATTTTCGCGCGTGGTTGCGCGCCAAATACAAAACCGATGCGGCATTGCGTGCTGCCTGGCGCGATCAAAACGTGACCTTGGCGTCAGCCGTTGTTCCGGGGTTGCAAGACCGCGAGCGAACCTCCGATGGATATTTTCGCGACCCGGTCGCCGAACGCCGCGTCGTTGATTACTTCCAGTGTCAGCACGAACGTGTCACCGATACGTTTCTGCATTTTTGCCGCGTGGTGAAAGAAAGCTGGCCGCGTCCGCTGATCGTAGGCGGCTTTCACGGATATTGGCTGACGATGTTTGGGCGAATGGCGGCAGGTGGGCATCTGGCAATCGAAAAGGCGCTCAACTCGCCCGACGTGGATTTTCTGTGTGCGCCGCAATCCTATGATCATCGGCACATCGGCCAGTCAGGGCCTTCGCGCGGCGTGGTCGAATCTGCGCTCTTGCACGGCAAGCTTTGGTTTGACGAAATGGATCACGCGCCGTTTATCGAAGAGCAGAAAGACCCTGACAGCAAAGTTTCGCTCGCCAATAGCATCGGCATTTTGCGGCGCAGCGTCGCCGCTCCGTTCAGCCGTGGCACAGGGATGTGGTATTACGATTACGGCCCGCACAAAGCCAGCGGCTGGTGGGATCACAAAGACATTCTGAGCGAAGTCCGCCGTCTGCACGAATTGCACGAGGAATATTTCAAACGCCCGTTCAAGCGCGAGAATGACGTTTTGTTGGTGTTTGACACCGAGAGTTTTTATTACACCGGACACACCAAAGAACTCGATCCGGTTTCGAGCGAGGCACTCGACGGCACGACCGACGATCTGTATCACAGCGGTGTTGCCTTTGACATGGTTTATCTGTTCGACCTCGACCGCGTGAATTTGGCGCAATACAAGGCGGTGATTTTTGCCAATGCCTTTCATTTGACGCCGCGCCAGCGAGAGTTGATCGCCAGCAAAGTTGCACGCAATGGCCGTCATCTGATTTGGATGGGAGCGCCCGGATTTGTTGACGGTGAGCGGTTGAATGCCGACGCTGTTTCACAAACTATTGGCATGACCCTGGCGCGCGCACAGGGGGCGTCCGCGACCGTGGTTGTCACGCAGCCCGCCGCGAAATTCGGTTTTGAAAAAGCCGTGCAACCGTTGTTTGTTGTGCGCGATTCGGCTGCCGTCGTCCTGGGACGGCTGGCAAGCTCTCAGGAACCAGCGTTGGCCAAAAAACAACTGTCTGACGCCACGGTTTGGTTTAGCGCGGTGCCGGTACGCAATGCAGATGTCTGGCGCTACGTTTTGCGCAGCACGGGCGCGCACATTTTCAGCGAGAGCAACGACGTGCTGTATCACGGCGGCGGCATTCTGACAGTGCATACCTTGCAGGGCGGAAAACGGACGCTGACTTTGCGCAATCAGCGCAAAGTGGAAGTTGAGCTGCCGCCGCGTTCGACGCAATTGTTTGATGGCGAAACGGGAAAAGCGTTGTTGCCTTGAATTGGCAACTTGAGCCGGACGGTTTTGAGAAGGAACACAACGATGAGAACACTTTTGCTTTTGATGATTTGTCTTGCTTTGTCAGGTTCTGCTGCGTTGGCACAGGATGCACGCAAGATCATGGACGCCGTGTACAAACAAGACACCAGTCGTGACGCGACCTGGCGCGGAACGATGGACGTGTATGACAAAAAAGGGACGCTGCGCCGCAAGAAATTCACTTTCCGCAAACTGGGCGGATTGGGCAACAGCAAAACGCTGGTGCGGTTCAACGATCCGGCGGAAGTTCGCGGCGTCGGCCTGCTTTCGCTCAACGAACGCGGCGTGGCGGATCGGCAGTGGATGTATACGCCTGCCATTCAGCGCACACGGCGCATTGCGGCCCAGGAACGGCGGCAACGCTTCCTTGGCACGGATTTCACCAACGAAGACATGGCCGAACGCGTGCTGGACGATTACACCTACAAACTATTGGGCGAAGGCGAAATGGTTGACGGACGCAAAACCTACAAGATCGAAGCGCGCCCTGTTTCGCCCGAGAAATCGCAATATGCCTATGTCTACCTGTGGGTGCCGGTGGATGTGCCATACACGGTGATGGCTGAAATGTACGACAAGAACGGCCAGCGTCAGCGCGTGTTGAAAGCTGGTGAGCTGGTCAAAATCTCAAACATCTGGGTGGCCAAACGCGTGGAAATGAACACACCCACCGAAGGCACCAAAACCATCCTGTTGCTGGAAGACATTCGGTTCAACACCGGCTTGAAGGAAGACGGATTCACCCAACAGGCGCTGGAAAAACCGGATGCATAGCGAGATGCAGGAGATTGTCAGGCGGAATGCGCTTCCGCCTGACGTGTCCGAGGGGCGAATTGGCTATGTGCTAAAAGGCTATGCGCGCACCTCTGAGACGTTCATCACCAACGAAATTGCCTTGCTCGAACGGCGCGGGTTGAACCTGACGATCTTTTCCTTTTTGGAATTGAGCGGGCAGTTGTTGCATGCCGCTGTCGAAACCATCAAATCGCCGGTGCATTATCTGCCACCGGTCACGCCGCTCAGCGAAACGCACTTTTTCGCTTGGCTGGCGCGCAATGCGCCGCCGTTTGCACAGAGCCACAAGCGCTTGTTTGCGCTGCGCCCAAGCGCATATCTGAAAACCCTGGCTGAAGCCATCAGCCTCGGTTTCAAACATCGTCGCGGAGCGTGGCGGCAACCGGAAACCGGATTTCTCAAGGAATTTTTGCAAGCCGGGGTTATCGCCGAACAAGCATTGGCGTTGGGCAACATTCGCCATTTGCACGCGCATTTTTGTCATACCACGACAACCGTGACGATGTTTGCCAGTCGACTTTCCGGCTTGCCTTTCAGCTTCACGGCACACGCCAAAGACATTTACGTCGCGCAGCACAATCCCGGCGATTTGTTGTCGCGCAAAATGCGGCGCGCCAGGTTTGTGGTGACTTGTACGGCGGCCAATCAACGCCATTTGACGGCGCTGTGTCCTGATGGCGCTCCTGTGCATCTGGTGTATCACGGCTTGAATCCGCGGCAATTTGTTCCGGCAGCGGCTTCAACGGTGAATGCGATGCCGTTGATCTTGTCGGTTGGGCGCCTGGTCGAAAAGAAAGGCTTTCCTTATTTGATCGAAGCCTGTCGTCGTTTGAAAGAACGCGGCTATCAGTTTCAATGCCAGATTGTCGGCGGCACAGGCGCATTTGCGACGCAAGTCGTTGCTGCCGTCAAAGCCGCGCAGATGGAAGACACCGTGTGGTTGCGCCCGGCGGTGACGCAGGAAGAATTGCAGCTCATCTATCAACAAGCCGCCGTCTTTGTCCTGCCCAGCCAAATCACCGACAATGGCGACCGCGACGGAATCCCCAACGTACTGGTTGAAGCGATGGCGCTGGGATTGCCCGTCGTTTCGACCAATGTGTCTGGCATTCCGGAATTGGTGACCAATCGTGTCAACGGATTGTTGGCGCCACAGAAAGACCCCGAAGCATTGGCGCAGGCTATCGCAGAACTGTTGGATCACCCTGATCTGGGCCGTCAGTTGGGACAGGCTGCGCGCCAGACGGTTTGTCGTGAATTTGACGCCGAAGAGACCATCGTGGATTTGCACCAATTATTTCAGGTTTGTTTAACTGACGTCGCTTCTGGATCGGCAGGGGCGTCGCGTGAGCTATGAAAAAGAGAGTGTTGTTTTATTGCCAATCGCTGTTAGGGATTGGTCACTTTATCAGAAGCCGCGAATTGCTTTCCGCCTTGCGAGATTTTGACGTGTGTTTTGTCTATGGCGGTGAAGTCGTGCAGGGCTTTGAATTGCCGTCGGGTGTCGAAGTCGTGTATTTGCCCGCGTTGAAATCTGACGAAGCGTTCAGCGCTTTGCACGTAGTTGACCCGGCGCTGAGTTTGGAAGACGTGCAAGAGCAGCGCAAGAAACTGTTGCTGACGACGTTTGACCGGTTTGCGCCTGATGCGCTGATCATCGAATTGTTTCCGTTTGGCCGGAAGCATCTTTCGTTTGAGCTGTTGCCGCTGTTGACGCAGGCGCGCGCGCAGAATCCTGCCTTGAAAGTGGCGTGCAGCCTACGTGACATTCTGGTCAGTCGCCCCGATCAGGCACGTTACGAAGCCAGAGTCTGCACTCTGATGAATCAGTATTTTGACTTGCTGCTGATTCACGCCGACCCGCAGTGGCAACGTCTGGAAGAGACATTTGCCAGCGTGTCAGAAATTCGCTGCGCGGTGGCTTACACCGGATACGTAGCGCGCCAGTCGCTGCACCGTCGCGACAATCAACAGGTCAAAGATAGGCAGGAACCAGCTTTGCTGGTGGTCAGCATCGGCGGCGGGCGCGTTGGTCATGAGTTGATTGATTGCGCCATCGAAGCTGCGGCGCTTCTTTCGTCGCCGTATCGTATGCACATCGTCACCGGACCGCACATTCCCGCAGAGCAGTTGCAACGATTGCAACAACGCGTTCTGGCGCACCCGCACATTACTGTGCAACATTACGCGACCGATTTTCTTTCCTGGTTACAGCGCGCAGATGTCTCTATCAGTCTGGCGGGGTACAACACATGTATGGATATTTTGTCGGCTGGTGTGCGTGCGCTGGTGTATCCGTTCACGGGACAGAACAACGACGAACAAACGCGCCGCGCCCGCAAACTGAGCGAAGCGGGTTTGATCGGAATGCTCGAACCAGAATCGTTGTCGCCTGCATTGCTGGCGTCACGGATTGAGCAAGCTCTGACGCAACCGTGTGTGACGTCGTCGCAGTCCATTGATTTGCAAGGCGCAGAGCGTACGGCCCAGTTACTAACCGAATTGTTGCGCGGCGATTCGCCTCGCGCTCAGGCTGGATGAGCAAAACGATGTTGACCGACGCACAACTGGAACTGAACCGTGTCCTGGCGCTGCAACCGCCGGACAAACCGCTGCGGTTGTTTTTTCGCGACGACGATGTTGATGAAGATGAAGCGTCATTACGCAGGCTCTTGCAATTTTTTGCTGAGGCCGCAGTTCCGTTGAATCTGGCAATCATCCCGGCTTTGTTGACGGCAGAAGCGGCGGGATTGTTGCTTGCATCGCAAGCCGCACATCCGGGGTTGTTCAGTTTGAACCAGCACGGCTGGCAGCATCGCAATCACGAACTGATGGGCCGTAAATGTGAATTCGGCGTCAGCCGTTCATACGCCGAACAGTTGGACGACATTGCGCGCGGTCAGGAGCGCATGCAAGAAGCGTTTGGCGACGGTTGGTTTCCCGCGTTTGTGCCGCCCTGGAACCGCTGCACGACAGATACACACCGTGTGCTTTGCGCGCGCAAGTTTCGCGTTTTTTCCGCGCTGCGCAGCGCGAAATCTGAGCCAGTTTCCGGCTTGCGTGACATTTCCATTTCGCTCGATTTATTTCGCTGGCAAGGCGGCGCGACGTTGCGTTCAGCCGCAGAGTTGTATGCGGAATTCAGCACGCAGCTCCGTCAGGCGCAAGCCGAAGATGTGCCCGTTGGCATTATGCTGCACCACAAAGTCATGCAGGACGATGCATACAAGTTTCTGACTTCGTTGCTGCATGTCCTGGCGGCGCATCGTTTCATTCGCATTCACACGTTTGAGCAACTGAGCGAATTGCCCGAACCGCCTAAACCCCGTTGAGCAACAAACTTCGATTTCCATGACGCAAACCAACACACCCAGCGTCCGCCAGATTGTCGGCGCGCAGTTGTGGGAACAGCGCCGCCACCTCGTGACAGCGTTGTTTTGCATGTTGGGTTACACGTTGATGGAGTTGCTTTCTCCCTGGCCGCTGAAACTCATCTTCGATCATATCTTGCTCGCTAAACCGTTGCCTGCGGCGCTGGCGTGGTTGGACAGCATTCTGGTGCAAGGCAAAGCCGCCGCCGTCCTGGTGATGTCGTTAGGCATTTTGCTTATTGCTGCGGGCCGCAGCCTGTTTGATTACTTTCAGTTCTTTTTGACTTCGCGCATCGGACATCAAATGGTTTACCGGTTGCGGCGCGAATTGTTTTCGCATCTGCAGGGACTGTCCTTGTACTTTCACAACCGTGCGCGTTCGGGCGAATTGCTTGCCCGCGTGACCAGCGAAACAGAAGTGTTGAAAGACACCTTTTCTGAATCGGTGATGACGGCGGCGGCGCAATTGCTGACGGTGGTCGGTATGTTCGTTGTGATGTTCCTGCTCAACTGGAAGCTGAGTTTGCTGGTGCTGGCGACGTTTCCGGTGATTATCTATTTGCTGTCGTACATCTACCGGCGGTTGAAAGTCTCTGCCAAACGTCAGCGCGAGTATGAAGGGCGGATCGCCGCCCGGTTGAACGAGGTCTTGGCCTCGGTGTTACTGGTCAAGGCTTATGGACGTGAACGTTACGAGCAGCAACGTTTTGACGAAGCCAGCGCCCTGACGTTGCAAGAGGGAATTCAATCCGAGCGCATTGCCGCAGCGGCATTGCGCGCTTTGGAATTGATCAAAGCCGTCGGTGTGTGGCTGACCGTGCTGGTCGGAGCGCTGCTGGTTTTGCGCGGCGAGCTGACGCCGGGGGGCGTGCTGGTTTTTACCGCGTACTTGAACGAGATGTATAAGCCGCTGCGAAATCTGGCCAAGCTTTCGACGCGCTATTCGCGCGCGCGCGTCAGCGTGCAACGCATCAGTGAAATTTTTGAAACAGAGCCGGAAAGTTTGCGCGATACCGCTGATATCGAAACGCCACCGTTGCGTGGGCAGATCGTCTTTCGCCAGGTGTCGTTTGATTACGGCAATGGCAAAAAAGTGTTGGATGGCGTGTCATTCACGATCACACCCGGACAACGTGTGGCGCTGGTCGGCCCTTCCGGTTCCGGCAAATCCACCATCGCCAGTTTGTTGCTGCGTTTTTATGACGCCAAAGCGGGCGTGATTGAAATAGATGGTCTTGACGTACGGCGTTACCGGCGCGAAAGTCTGCGCCGCGAAATCGGCATCGTCCTGCAAGACGCCATTTTGTTTGGCGCTTCCATCCGCGAAAACATCGCCTATGGCAAGCCGGACGCATCCTTGGCCGAAATTCAGGAGGCTGCGCATCAGGCATACGCGCACGAATTCATCGCCGCGCTGCCAGACGCTTACGATACGATCATCGGCGAACGCGGCGCGCTACTTTCTGGCGGACAGCGCCAGCGCATTTGCCTGGCGCGCGCGATTCTCAAACGGCCTTCCGTGCTGATTTTGGACGAACCGACTTCGGCTGTAGATGCTGAATCCGAAGCGCTGATTCATACCGCGCTCGAGCGGTTACAACGCGGCAAAACCACGTTGCTCATTGCGCATCACCTGACCGCGCTGGAAAGCTTTGACCTGATTTTGGTGTTGAAGCACGGCAGGGTGATCGAACAGGGGACGGAAGCCGAATTGCTGGCTCAGCGCGGACATTACTTTCAACTGTATCAACGGCAAGTGAGAGCCGGAAAAGTTCAATCTCAACTATTCTCGTGACGTATTCATTACTGAAAAGGAATTCATCATGCCTGTTGCAAATGCCATCAGCTTTGATACGGAAGTCGTTCAACACGCCCCTGATCTGTATGACTATGCTGCCGAAGTGCCGACAATTGACGGTTTCGACTCTGTGACCGACGACGATTTGGCGCGCTATCAGGAACAAGGCGTCATCGCGATTCGCAATGCCTGGACAAAGGAAGAAGTGCAATCTGCGCTGGCGGGATTGGATCATTTGATCGCTGGCAACGAACCTGCATTTCAGAACATTCAATTTCGCGCCGACGTGCGTGACCGTTTGGAGACGCTGACCTTTGACGAACGATTGGATGCCGCGCGTCGGTTGCTGTATTTCACCGATTACGACGCGCGGCTCAAAGCCATCGCGCACAAACCGCAACTGCTTGCCTTGTTGGAACGATTGCTGGGCGCACCCGCGCGCTTGTTTCAGGACATGGCGTTGATCAAACCGCCGCAGGGCAGAGAAAAGCCCTGGCATCAGGATCACGCTTATTTTGAACTGACGCCGCAAACGCGTGTGGTCGGCGTCTGGATTGCGCTGGATCCGGCGGGACCGGAAAACGGCTGCATGCGGTTTTTGCCAGGCTGGCATCGGCGCGGCATCTTTTCGCATTTTCAGCTTCGGGATTTGCAGATTTGCGATGCTGAGATGGAAGGTTTGCAGCTTGAACGTGTGGCAGCGCCTTTGCCGCCCGGCGGTTGCGTGTTGTTCGATAGCTACATTCCACACGGCACGCCGAGCAACTTCACCGCGTCACGCCGCCGCGCATTGCAATACCACTATTTCACCGAAGCGGCGCAACCGATCACAGCGGCGGAACGGGTCGCGATCTGGGGCGGCGAAGAAAACGGCGTTGCTTGCTGAGCGATCTCAGGCGACTTGGGCATAACATTTTCTAGGGCGATTCACTATGAAACTTAAACTCGTCAAAAGCCTCTGGGGCATGGAAGGTTCTCTGGCGGACAAAATCGCGCGCATTGCCGACGCCGGTTACGCAGCGGTCGAAGCGCAGGTACCGGCTGAAGAACAACGAGATTTGTTCGTAACGCTTTTGCGACAGCATCAATTGGAGTTTGTCGCAATGGTCATCACCGAAGGCGCAAGCGTTGCAGAGCACTTCGCCTCGTTTCACGCCAAATTGGAGGTGGCCAGACAACTGAACCCGCTAAAAATCACAGTTCACGGCGGCAAAGATTGGTGGCCGTTTGATACGCAAGTGCAATTCTTTGCCGAAGCGCTGACACACGAACAGCGCCTCGGCATCGAAGTCAATCACGAAACTCACCGTGGCCGTCCGATGTTTACGCCAGCGGCGACGGCGCGACTGTTGCGCAAATTCCCCGCGCTGCACATCAATGCCGACTTCAGTCATTTCGTGAATGTCTGCGAAAGCTTGTTAGACGATCAGCAGGAAGACCTCGCGTTATGCATTGCACGCGCCCGCCATTTGCACGGGCGCATCGGTCACGAAGAAGGCCCGCAGGTCAACGATCCGCGCGCGCCAGAATGGGCGGCTCAGGTCGCCGCCCATTTCGGTTGGTGGGATGAGATTGTACGCACGCGACTGGCAGCCGGGGCCGAATCCTTCACGTTTAATCCGGAATTCGGCCCGCCAAATTACATGCAGACATTGCCCCACACCCGCCAACCGGTGGCGGATTTGTGGGATGTTTGCCTGTGGACTGCGCAAACGTTTGCCGCTCGTTACCAGACGTTACTGGCGTGATCGTTTAGCGCCGCAGCAAGGCAAAGGCAAAATCGCGCTTCAATTCCGTGGTAAACGCCAGGTGAATCCAGAGCATCGCCAGCGGTTCGAGCAAACGCGCGATGCTCAGTTTGCCTGCGTCAATCGTCTCAAATCCCAGATCGCTTGAGAGCCGACAAACCGTGGCGCGGCTGTCGGCATCATCGCCACAGACAAACATGACAGACGCTTTTCCGTCGTACGCGGGTTGCGCCATGTTGCCAAAGCCAGTCTGGTTGAAGGCTTTGATCAAATGTGCGCTGGGGGCCAGTGCGGCGAGTTGTTCTACACCGGATGTGTTGTGGCCGATGGTCAGTTCTAAGCCATGCGCTCCCATTTTCAGCGGATTGGTGCAGTCAATGATGATCTTGCCTGTGACGTCGCCACAGGCAGACAGCGCCGCAGGCGTCGCGTCCCACGGTGTGGCGAGCACGATGACAGCGCTTCCGGCAGCAGCGTCACCTACACTGGCTAACTTCGCTCCCAAATCCTTGGCTAATTGAATGTTTTTGGCGTCGGTCGTGTCACGAACGCCAAACGTAACGTCATGACCGGCGCGCACCCACCCCGCACCGAGCGCTGCCCCGACACTTCCGGCACCAATAACTGCGATCTTCATATGCTAGTCTCCCGAAATCGTTGCTGATGGTTGTGATTGTTATTCGCCCAATGCTTGCAGGACCAAACGCGCAGTTTCAGCGCCGGAAAAGTTTTGTTGGCCTGTGATCAGATTGCCATCGCGAATGGCGAACCCGCGCCACAATCCGGCTTGAACATAGTTTGCGCCAATTTCTTTCAGGGCGTCTTCGATGCGCCAGGGCATGATGTGTTTGTCGCGCGGCAGCATTCCATAACTCCAAACAGCGTTGTCAGCGAAATCTTCTTCGACGTTGGCAAATCCGGTGACCGTTTTGCCTTTGGCGAGAAAATCGCCGTTGCTCAGCTTGGCGAATTTCAAAATCGCGACGCCGTGACAGAGTGCGGCTGCGACTTTGCCCGCTTCGTAAAACGCCACGAACTTTTGTTGCAAATCAATGGCGTCGGCAAACGTGAACATAGGCGCTTGCCCGCCTGCGACAATGAGGGCGTCAAAATCAGCGACTTCGATCGCTGACACGGACTTGGTCTCTTCGATCAGGGCAGCCAGCTTGGCGGTGTGAATGAAGCCCAGGCTGATCAAATCGCTGGCGGAATAACCGCTGGCATCGCGCGGATCGCTCATGGCGTCGGGCTCGCACTTGCCACCAGCCGGGCTGAAGATTTCAACTTCATGCCTTTTTCCGTCAATTCGTAATAGGGATGGGTTAGCTCGCTCCACCAGAAGCCGACCGGCCAGCCAGTTGTGGTTGAAATGGTCGGGTTGGCAATCACAATGGCGACGCGTTTGCGTTTTTGCGGATTGACGACATTCGGGTCTTTCAGACTCATATTTTCTCCTTTTTTCTCCTTCAGGTGATTGTGTTGAATGACCGGATGGCTACAATAGCGGCTCGTTGAAGGATGGTGAATGTCGCAAACGCTCGAATCTTTGTCCAATCGTCCTGTAAGACCTGGAGGAACATGGCGAAATTGACGATTCTGGAAACCCCAGATGTGCTGACTGACGTGCTGAAAACCTTGCGGCTGCGGGGGCGGGTGTTTTGTTGTTCTGAACTGTCTGCGCCGTGGGCGCTGAGCTTGCCTGAAAGCGGTTATGCACACTTTCACGTGATCGAACGCGGTGGCGCGTGGTTGCGTTTGGCGGGCGAAACGCAGGTGCATCCGCTGGCCAGCGGCGATCTGGTTATTGTTCCTCGCGGACGCGGGCACGTGTTGAGTGACAGCCCGAACACCAAGCCGGTTCCTTTGCGTCAGTTGATCAAAGGTCGCACTGCCGCCTGTCATCTGATGCAGCACGGCGGCGGGGGCGCGCAAACGCTGATGACTTGCGGATCGTTCACCTTTGAGAATGCCGGGCAGAATCCATTGATTGCCGTGTTGCCGCCATTGATCCATGTTCAAGGACATCGCGGACGTTCGGCGGAATGGCTGGAACCGACATTGCGCATGCTGGCCGAAGAGGCTCGCCATCCGCGCCCAGGTTCTGAAACGCTGGTCGCCCGGTTGATAGACATTATCTTTGTGCAAGCCGTACGCGCCTGGGTTGAATCACAACCTGGCGCGCAAGGCGGCTGGCTCGGCGCATTGCGCGACCCGCAAATCGGTGTGGCGTTGGGATTATTGCATCGTGAGCCGCAACGCGCCTGGAGCGTGCAAGCGCTGGCCAACGAAGTCGCTATGTCGCGCTCTCCCTTTGCCGCGAAATTTACGTCTCTGGTCGGAGAGCCGCCGTTGGCCTATTTAACGCGCTGGCGGATGCAGCTTGCTGCTGAATCGTTATTGCGCGAACGGCTGAATGTCGGCGAAGTTGCCGTCCGTATCGGTTATGAGTCAGAAGCGGCCTTTAGCAAGGCGTTCAAACGGCACTATGGCCTGTCACCGCTGGCATTTCGGCGACAGCAAGAGCAGCGTGCCGCTGCCGCATAAACAACAACACTTCACCCCGCAAAAGAGCCTGGAATCCATGAAAACCTCTCAACTGATTTTGCTTGTGCTTACGCTGATGTTGTCGTTGCCCTTGGCGACGGAAAAAGTCCGCGCCGTCGCGCCGCGTTTGCCGAACATTATTTTCATTATGGCTGACGATCTTGGGTATGGCGATTTGGGCAGCTATGGACAACGGAAAATTCGCACGCCTCACCTGGATCAAATGGCGAAAGAGGGAATTCGCTTCACGCAGTTTTATGCTGGTTCGCCTGTTTGTGCGCCGTCGCGCTGCGTCTTGATGACTGGCAAACACGGCGGCCACGCCTACATTCGTGACAACAAAGAGGTACAGCCAGAAGGGCAATGGCCGATTCCTGACAGCGAAGTCACCATGGCCGAAATGCTCAAAACGCGCGGGTATGCCACGGGCGCATTTGGCAAATGGGGGCTGGGTTTTGTCGGGTCAGAAGGCGATCCCAACAAGCAAGGCTTTGATCTGTTTTACGGCTACAACTGTCAGCGCGAAGCGCACAACTTTTATCCTGACCACTTGTGGCGTAACAACCAGAAAATCATGCTCGAAGGCAATGCGCGCGGCATCACCGGCAAGCAGTATTCGCACGATTTGATCGAAGCCGAAGCCTTGCAATTCATCCGCGACAACCGCGAGAAACCCTTCTTTGCATATGTCCCATTCACGATTCCGCACCTGGCCTTACAAGTACCGGAAGATTCGCTGGCTGAATATGTCGGCAAGTGGGAAGATCCGCCTTATGACGGCAAAAACGGTTATTTGCCGCATCCGCATCCGCGCGCAGCCTATGCGGCGATGATTACGCGCATGGATCGTAGCGTTGGGCGGATTCTCGCTTTACTGAAAGAGCTTGGGCTTGAGCGCGATACGTTGGTGGTGTTTACCAGTGACAACGGCGGCGCATTTGGCGAAGTCACACGCGGCGATTTTGAATTCAAGCCGGGTCGGATGGGCGGCACCGATTACGTCTTTTTTGGTTCGACAGGAAATTCGCGTGCCTTCAAAGGCAGCGTCTATGAAGGCGGCATTCGCGTGCCATTTATTGCTCGTTGGCCTGGCAAAATCAAAGCCGGGACGGTCAGCCAACTGCCAGCGGTTTTCTATGACGTTTTGCCGACGCTGGCAGAAATTGTTGGTTTACCAGCCCAAAAGGGAAGCGATGGGATCAGTTTTTTGCCGACGTTATTGGGCAAGGGAAATCAGCGGCCACACGAATTTCTGTTTTGGGATTTTGGTGGTTACGGTGGGCAACAAGCTGTGCGTCTGGGGCGTTGGAAAGGAGTGAGGCGCAATTTGCACCGCGGAAACACAAACCTGGAGCTATACGACCTGGCATCTGATCCTGGCGAGCGACAGAATCTGGCTTCACAGCAGCCGGAAATGCTTAAGAAAATTGAAAAAATTCTTCTTGAACAACATCAACCATCAGCCCTTTTCCCCTGTGAAGTTTTAGACCAAAGATAGAAATGATCTAGCTGTGAGATACTGGCACCTCTTCAGGCAGGTGGCTGGTTTCTTTCCTTATAAAGGGGGATTTTGTGCGATTACGTGGCAGGGGATTTATCTCTTGCCAGTCACACTATCTTGCCATCAGTAACTCCTCTCTGGTTATGAAGGCCACTGTTCGCAAGCAGCACTCGACTTATATGATTGACTGCGGCTAGACGCAAGCGTAGACTCCCCGTGTTTAGCGGGGTTTCCCTCATCAAGCACTCACACAGAGAAATCCTGCTAACGCCTCTCACTGGAAAACCTTTTCAACCAACAAGTCCAAGAACGCGTACCAACAGCTGCGTACAGGACTTTGCAGCTAGCGTCGCTTTACCACCGCGTTGCATCGTTTTTGTGGACCCAAGTGCTATGTTTTTTTCGTAACACTTGCTTTCGCATCCCGATCGTTACTTTTAAAGGAGAAAACACATGCACACCTCGCACAAACTGACACAAGTGCTCTTCACGCTCCTAGCATTTGTCGCATTGTCGTCCGCCGCTCTTGCCGCTGATCCGGGCTTGGCTTATCCGCCGACATCGGAAGCCAGTGATCAAAAAGCCGGATCGCTTTTGATCTACAACTTCTATTCCTCTGGCGCCACTTCAGGAAACGCCGAGAACACCCGCATCAGTATCACCAACACCAGCACGTCCAACCCGGCTTTGGTGCACTTGTTCTTCGTGGCGAATAGCTGCTCGATCGCTGACAGCTACATCTGCCTGACGGAAAATCAGACGGCGGCCTTTCTGACGTCGGACGTGGATCCGGGCGTTGCAGGCTATATCGTGGCCATTTGCGTTGATAGCGCAGGTTTGCCGGCGCTTCACAATTTCTTGATCGGTGATGCGTATGTCAAACTGACGAGCGGCCACGCGGCCAATCTGGGTGCCATTGCTTTTGCGAAGCTGACGAACACCAACGTTATTTCCACGGACGGCAGCTTGGCGGCCATCTTCTTTGATGGCGCCCTCTTGGATGGCAGTTACAATCGTGTTCCGCGCGTGCTGGCCGTCGACAACGTTCCGAGCCGCGCTGATGGCAACGATACGCTGTTGATCATCAACCGCATCGGCGGCAATTTGGGCACAGGTGCTGCGACCCTCTCGACGCTTTTTGGTTTGCTGTATGACGATGCTGAAAACGCGCTGAGTTTTTCCGTGACGGGCGGGTGCCAACTCCGTAACAGTCTGTCGAACACCTTCCCGCGCACTGCGCCGCGTCTGGAAACCTTCATTCCGGCAGGCCGTTCGGGCTGGATGAAGCTCTACAGCCAGTCAGATATCGGCATTTTGGGTTCGGTCATCAACTTGAACACGAATGCTGGCGCTTCGGCTGGGGCGTTCAATGGCGGGCATAACCTGCACCACTTGACGCTTAGCGCCGCTGCCAACTATGTGCTGCCGATCTTCCCGCCAAGCTGCTAAGCGCTGCTTGACCCGAAGATGGACGCTCGTTAGACGTAAAACCGTGGCTGGGTTCTTTCTGAATCTGGCCACGGTTTTTGTTTGGGGAGCGCGTCGGGGAAGAGGGAGGGAGCCAGATGAATTCTGTGTCATTCTAATTTGCGGTTGACTATCGGAACGTATATGCGTAAATTCTCCGCATCGTGATGGGATTTCCCTCATCTGTTCTCACACGCGAAATCCTGTTCACGATACTCAAAGAAACTCTTTTAAGTCCTATTCAACATCAATCGTCCGCACCGTTTTGTGCGCCTAAGGCTATGGTGTTGTCTAGGCATCTCACTCGAAAATCAAAGGAGAATTTCATGCACACCTCACGCAAACTGGCACACATGCTTCTCAGTTTGTTGGCGCTCGTCGTTATGGCGTCTGCCGCTTTGGCCGCTGATCCGGGACTTGTTTATCCGCCGACCTCTGAAGCCAGCGACCAAAAAGCTGGTTCTTTGCTCGTTTACAACTTCTATAGCTCGGGTGCCACTTCTGGCAACAGCGAAAACACCCGCATCAACATCACCAACACCAGCACGTCCAACCCGGCTTTGGTGCACTTGTTCTTCGTGGCGAATAGCTGCTCGATCGCCGACAGCTACATCTGCTTGACGGAAAACCAGACTGCTTCC
>JAEUQO010000185.1 GCA_016789605.1 Acidobacteriota bacterium | reverse complement strand
TTCGATCACTTTTGGACGCGAGGTCGTGAAAAGGCCCAAATCGTCATCAAGCAGGATGCCCGCAAGACGTTCGTCAACGGCCCACCGCAGTTTCGGGTCCTCGACATCTCCGGCGCTGGCCAGCTCGCCCTCAAGCGGGAGATAAACAATCAGGTCAAGTCGTCGTATAGCGTCCGGCGCAACTTCGCGTGCCTGTTCGGTCAGCTCTTCGCTGGCTCCGGCGCGGCCCAGTTCGCCGAGCGCCTGCAGGTAAGCAATATAATCAAGCGGGCTGCGCTCAAAAATCACGCACTCACCAGCGCGATACTCTGCCAGCCGCCCAAGTTGATATTCCAGTTGCTGGTAAAATTCATCCGCACTCGGCTCAGCCGCAAACGTTTCACCATACAAATCTTCGAGCGCCTCATACGCTTCCGGCTCGTGTTGGTAATGCTGATGGTCGCGCAAGAAAGCTTCGACCAGCGTACTCTTGCCGCAACAATGTGTCCCCGAAATCGCGATTCTCATCCGCTTGCCTCACGCGTCGTCATCCAGTAGACAGAATATGCCTGTCAGAAAGATGGCGCTGAATTCTGCTGACGAATGACTTAGCTGCGCAAGGGCAACAGCGCGCGCAAACGCGGATCGCGGAAGTACAACCCGCCCCAAGCCAGTACGCCCAGCAGAATCGGTATGAAATATGGCTCGCCCAAACGCACGTGTGTGGCAACGGCTCCGCCCAGATAACCGGTCACCAGAATTGCGCCCAATACCGCCGTGCGCGGAATCAGATAGAGCGCAACACAAAACACTTCCAGAATTCCGATACTCAGCGCCAGATGTTCTGGCCAACCCAGATGAGCAAAGCCTGCGACAACGTCAGGCGGTTTTGCCAGCTTCATCACGGCGCTAAAGATCATCATGAACACGGGCAGCGCGCTGCAAATACGGCCCGCCCAAAGCATCTTTTTTGAAACAGGTGTGGTTTGAGAATTCGCTGACATGCAGTTTCCTCCTTATGACAAACGAAACAGACAAGGAAAATTCAGAAGCAGGCGCTGCCCTTAATCGCGCAGCGGAAGCAGCGCGCGCAACCGGGCATCGCGCAAATACAAGCCCGCCCAAAGCAACACACCGAGATAGACCGGAAACAACGTATGCGTAAACAACGGATTGCCAACGCGCACGTGTGTGGCCACGGCTCCGCCCAGGTAGCCGGTCAACAAAATCGCACCGAATATCGCAGTTTGCGGCACCAGGTACAAAATGGTAGAGACCAGCAGCACCACACCGAGCGGCAAAATCACGCTTTCGCCATAGCCTAATTCCAGCGTTCCAGTAATGACCGGCTGGGGCTTGAACAATTTCCCCACGGCATCCAGCAACAAAAACAACGCCGGCAAGGCGCTAAGGATGCGGCCCGTCAAAAGCATGTTTTTCGACGTCGGAGCAGTTTGCGTGACGGTTTGCATATTGGTTTCCTCCAGAAAGGTTCTGCGTTCAGCAGACAGAAAAACGGGGACAGAAGCGATCCGTCCCCGGTCAAAGCTGCGGGTTATACGACGACCTGGCTTTATTGAACGGCGCTGGGGTCCATCCACATCACTTCCCAAATGTGGCCGTCCAAATCCTGATAGCCGTGCGCATACATAAAACCGTGATCTTGCGGTTTGCTATAGCTGCTGCCGCCTGCGGCGACCGCTTTGGCGACCAATTCGTCCACCTGTTCGCGGCTTTCGCACGACAATGCGATCAGCACTTCAGAGCTTTTGGTGGCATCGCAAATTTCCTTGGGCGTAAACATTTTGAACTTCTCGTGCGTCAATAGCATTGCATAGATGTCTTCGCTGATGACCATGCAAGTCGCCGTTTCGTCGGTAAACTGTTGATTGAAGCTGTAACCGAGCCTGGTAAAAAACGCGATGGAGGCGTTGAGGTCTTTGACCGGTAAATTGACAAAGATTTTCGTAGCCATAATTTCCTTCTCCTGTTGATTCCCTTCTGACAGTTATGCGGCGTTGGTGCAATTGATCATCCAGGGGATGCCAAATTGATCTACCAACATGCCGAAACGATAGGCCCAAAACGTTTGCGAAAACGGCATCTTGATCGTGCCGTTTTCTGCCAGTGTGTTAAAGATGCGTTCGGCTTCGGCGGGATCAGCCAAAGCCAGTTGCACAAAAAATCCCTGGTTTGGTTCGGCGTAGGCGGGCGGACAATCGGATGCCATCAAAATCTGATCGCCAAATTCCAACTGTGCGTGCATCACCTTTTCAGACCAGTCGGCGGGCAAATGCTCGGCGGGCGGGCCGTCTTTATAGGCGCGGATGTTGAGCGTGCCGCCCAGACACGTTTGGTAATACTTGAATGCGGCTTCGCAGTTTCCATTGAACATCAGGTACACGTGAACTTTCATCGAAATCTCCTTACGAGCTGAGGTGCGCAATCCATTGGCGCACGATGTGTTGAAATGCGTCTTGTTGCGTTTGAATCGCCGCCAAGTCGCTGAATTTGATTGAGGCGCGATCTGGCCCCAGCCATTCCAGCAATCCCGCCGGATCGTCAATCGCAAGCGCAGCCGTTTGTTTCGGTCGCGCGCCCAGATGCAGGATGATTTGCACGGCGCGCGTGTTTTTGACGTGAATGGTGGCGAAATATTCCCGCACGCAAAAACTGGGCGCGTTCCATTTGATGCCTTCCTGAATGGCCGGATCAGCCGCCAGAATCAATGCACGCACGGTTTCAATCTCCGCCTTCAACGGATGCGCGAATGTATGCAGGTATTCGGCGACCGAGCCAACCTTGCTTGGAGTTGCGCTGTGCTTTTTTGTGTTCGCCATCGGCGTCTCGTGTTTGATCAGCAATTATTGGTCATATGCGCGTTGCAAGGCCTGGATGTCAATCTTGGTCATTTGCAACATCGCCTGCATCACGCGCCCGGCTTTGACCGGATCGGGGGCTGACATCAATTGGCCCAACGCCGTGGGGATGATCTGCCACGACAACCCGTATTTGTCTTTCAGCCAACCGCAGTGGCCTTGTGCGCCGCCCGCCGAAAGCGTTTCCCAGAGTTCGTCCACTTCTGCCTGCGATTCGCAGTTGACGAAAAGCGAAATGGCCTCGGTGAATTTGAATCTCGGCCCGCCATTGAGCGCATAAAACGTTTGCCCTTCCAGTTGAAACATCGCTGTCAGCAGTTTCCCGTCGGGCCCGGCATTTTTGCTCAACAGTTTTGTATCTTTGAAAACTGAGCGATAGAAATTGATCGCCTCTTCGGCATTGTTGTCGAACCACAAAAACGGAATGATCTTTTGCATACGACCTCCTTTGATCAGCGATTAGTTGGTTGGCGAGTCGGCAAACGACATCCCCGCAGCCGCCAATGCCTGACGAAGCTGACTGATCGCTTTCGGCCCCATGCCGTGAAGCTGCAGCAATTCGTTTTCGGTCAACGCGGAAAGCTGCGCCAGGCTCGTGTAGCCAGCTCCGACGAGCGCCCGTCGCGCGGGCGCCGCCAGTCTCTGCGGTAAATCATCAATGGTTTGCGCCGCTTGCCCGGTCGCGAGTTGAGTGTTTTTCTTCATATGCTTGTGGCTCAGAATTTCTCATCTGCGGTTGGCCCATAAGTCCCAGGCACGGCAACATCAAGCAGGCGCAGGTACACTGAAAATTGGCCGCGATGATGAATCAGATGGTTCAAGGTAAAATCACGGAACACGTCTTCTCTCGTCTTTTCAAAGAACGTTCGCCCGTTCACTTTCAACCGCCAAAGCTGCTCCAAAGCGGCCTCGTCCACCGTCGCCAGAACTTGCCGACCGCGGGCGACATCAGCGTCAAACGTCGTCAGCAAATCGGCCACTGTCGCCATCTGGTAAGGTTTATAAGTTGCCGGGTCAAAGTCGAGTTCGTCCAGATTAAAAATCGCATCGCCCCAACGAATGCACTCGACGATATGAGAGGCCAACGCACCTGCGGTGAATGACTTTTCGTGAGGCCGCCAATCCAACTTGTCGTCAGGCAAACGCTCGAAATGCCTGCGCGTAGTTTGCGTTTCGTGCTCGAATTGCTGAATCATCGAATTGACCACTTTCATTGCAGCTCCTTCCAGGCAAAACGTTTGGGCGATGGTGCAGCTAATTTTCCGGCAGCCCAGCTACGTCCAATACCGGGCGAACTTCGACCGCGCCGATGCGCGCACCAGGAATGCGCGTGGCGATGCTGACGGCCTCTTCCTGATTGTCAGCCGTGATGAAAAAATAGCCGCCGAGCTGTTCGCGCGTTTCGGCATAAGGGCCATCAGTGACGAAGCGTCTGCCTTCGCGCACGCGCACGCAAGTCGCAGTCGAAGTCGGATGTAACGGCGCAGCATTCAGATATTGGCCTTGGGCGTGAAGCTGATTGCAAAGCCCGACCGATTCGTCACGCATTTTGCCCAGTTCGGTTTCGCCCAGATCGCTCAGCGTTTGTTCGCTGTGATGTACCAACAACAGAAATTTCATTTGCGTTTCTCCATCGGTAAGTCGAATGGCCTTGGCCAAAAACGACAGCCGGTCAAAATATTTTTTAGCTCTGCTGTCGTTGCGGCAGCCCCGGCAATTCGATAATCGGGCGAATTTCCACCGTGCCAAACCGTGCTCCCGGAATCTGACCGGCGATTTCAATGGCTTCATCCAGGTCTTTGGCATCAATTAGGAAGAACCCGCCAAGCTGTTCGCGCGTTTCCGCAAAGGGGCCATCGGTCACCAGCGGATTTCCGCCCCGCACTTGCACCGTTTTGGTTTGTGCGACGGGGTGCAGCGGCGCGGTCGCCAGAAAGTTGCCGTTTGTGTGCAGGTGTTGCGCCAACTGCGCAGATTTCACATAGCAATCTGCGCGTTCGCCGTCGGTCATACAGTTTTCTTCGAGGTAAATCAGCAGCATGTATTTCATTCGTTAAACTCCATTTTGCGCGTTCACTGGTAAATCGAATGGCAATGGCCCAATTCGACAACCGACCCAAAAATTTTTCGCATTGGCTATGCTCCCATACGCAAACCTAGACGTAAATCGTGCGCTTGATTCACTTTACCGCTCAGACTGGGGAAAAATTGTCGCGGCGCTAATCAAGCTGGTCGGCGATTTTGACGTCGCGGAAGAAGCCGCCCAGGAAGCCTTCGCCATCGCGGTCAATCAATGGCAAAGCACAGGCATTCCTGAATTTCCGCGCGCCTGGATCATCCAGACGGCAAGGTTCAAAGCCATTGACCGCATTCGTCGCCGTGCGCGGCTGGCGGAAAAAATCGAAGACTATGCCGCGTCCGGGCTGTTGCCGACTTCGGAAACGCCAAATTATGAAGCCAATGAAATTCCTGACGACCGATTGCGGCTGATTTTCACCTGCTGCCATCCGGCGCTGGCCGCCGAAACGCAAATCGCGTTGACGTTGCGCATGCTCGGCGGACTGGAAACAGACGAAATCGCGCGCGCCTTTTTGGTGTCGGAAACAACCATGGCGCAACGACTGGTGCGCGCCAAACGCAAAATCCGTGATGCTGGCATTCCCTATAAAGTTCCTGACACAAACGAACTGCCTGAACGCCTGGATGCGGTGCTGACCGTAATTTATCTGATTTTCAGTGAAGGTTACGCGGCCACACGCGGCGATGAAATGGTGCGGGCTGATCTGTGCGCCGAAGCGGTCCGTTTGGGACGATTGGTGCGCGCCTTGCTCAAACCGCAACCGCCCGCTGAAGTGAACGGTTTGCTCGCGTTGATGCTGTTGCACGATGCGCGCCGCGAAGCGCGCTTGGACGATGCGGGCGATGTGGTGTTGCTGGAAGAACAAGACCGCGGTCGCTGGAACCAGAAACAAATTGCGGAGGCCGTTCCGCTGGTCGAAGCGGCGCTACGCGC
>JAEUQO010000087.1 GCA_016789605.1 Acidobacteriota bacterium | reverse complement strand
CCAGGCTTCGTACTTTTCCCAGGTCTGGCGAATCGCAAATAGGATTTCGCTGCCCGGTTGCCCGTCGCCGCCCAGATTGCCGAAATACAATTCGTGCAGGATGACAGAACCGGTGCGGATCAACTCTTCGCGTTTCAAATCACCGTACATATACGGCGGCAGGTCTTTGTCTTTGACCAATGCAGCCAGCCGCTGTTCGACGGCGTTGAGCGCTTTGACCGTGCCGGTGTAATTGTTTTCGTGGTGCGAACGAATCAGCTTTTCAGACAGACCTTTCAACTTGGCCGGATCAAATGGCAACGGCAACGGTTGATGTAATCCGGCATAGGCTTTGGCTGTTGTCGGCGCTGCTGTCGCCGCCGTCGGCGCGGGTGTTTGCGCTTCGGCCAATCCCGCCATCGTCAACCCAACGCCGCCGCTCATCAGCGTTTCCATTGCTTCCCGTCTCGAAATCATCACTTACCTCCTGAAACTTGTTTGACATTCACTTTGGTACCCGCGCGCAACTCGTCCGTGCCACGCACGGCAATGACATCGCCGGGCGATAATTCGCCGAAAACCTCGAGCAAATCCTTGCCTTGCACAGTCATGGAAGCGCCGCGTTTGACATCCACCCATTCGGCCACGCCATCTCGCAGACGGATGACAAATGAGCGCTCGGTCGTCGTTGCAATTGCGGTTGGGGGAACAAATAGCGAGGGGCGAGGTCGGACTGACGGCCACATTACTTCGGGAAACATCCCCGGCGCAAGTTTTCCCGCCGAATTCGCCACATCCAGCTCAACCGGCATCGTGCGCGTTTTGGCGTCGAGCGCACGGCTGGCACGCTGAATGGTGCCGTTGAAGCTTTCGCCCGGAAATGCAGGCAAGGTAAATTTGATATTGGTTCCGTGGGCGACGCTCGCAACTTCGGTTTCAGGAACGGAAACCACCAACCGCAACCGCGACACCTGTTGCAAACGAACCATCGGCATGCCCGACGTCAGCGCCAGACTGCCGGGATGCGCGTTGCGTTCGGTAATCACGCCGTCAAAAGGCGCGGTGATGCGCAAATAATCTTCGATGTTTTGTGCGCCGCGCACGCTTTCGCGCAAGGCGCGTTCACTTTCGTCCAGCGTTTTCACCTGCGCCTGGGCAGCGCGTTCGGTTTCCAGCATCGCCTGAACCCGGGCGCGGCTGGATTCAACAGTGCGTTCAGCGATTTCAACATCATTGCCTGCCACGACGCCCGGCGTCGCAGAGGCGGCTTTCAATCGTTTGTAAGTCGCTTCGTCAGCCGCCAGCCGGGCTTCGGCTTCCAGGCGTTGCGCACGAATGGTGGAAATGCGCGCGGCAGCTTCGACTTTTTGCGCTTGCACAGCACTGACTCTGGCTTCGGCTTCGCGGCGCTGCGTGTCGAGTTCCGGCGCGCGCAAACGAGCCAGCAACTGCCCTTTCTTCACCAGCGAACCGCGATCCACCATGATCGTTTCGACAAAGCCCTGCACCTTGGCGTAAATCGCCACGTCCTGAAACGGCTGCAATTCGCCCGGCAACCGAAGCTGGCGGTTGAGTTCGTGCGATTCAACCGTCGTCGCGCTGACGGTCGGCGTCGCAGGCGTCGCGGCAGACGCTGGCGAGGACGTTTGAGACTGTGGTGCGTTGCCGCACCCGACCAATCCCAACGCTGTCAAAGCCAGGCCGACGCTGATGACAAGTTTCCGCATTTTCTCTCCACGTTAGCTTTCTGAAGGGATCAACTCTTCCGGGTGTAACGACGCCGAAGCGCGTTTGACGTTGCGTTGCGCGCTAGCCAAAACCAGCGGCAACACGATCACCACTGCAACAGTCGAAGCCGCCAGCCCGCCGATCACGGCGCGGCCCAGCGGCGCGGTTTGCTGGCCGCCTTCGCCCAGGGCCAAGGCCATCGGAATCATTCCCGCAATCATCGCCAGCGAAGTCATCAGAATCGGGCGCAAGCGGCTTTTTGCGCCTTCGACAGCGGCGGCCAAAGCGTCTGCGCCTGCCAACCGGCGCTGTTCGGCAAAGGTCACCAGCAAAATCGCATTCGCCACCGAAACGCCAATCGCCATAATCGCGCCCATAAACGATTGCACGTTGAGCGTCGTCCCCGTCAGCCATAATGCCAGCACAACGCCCGCCATCACCGCCGGAATCATCGCAATGATCGCCAGCGCCAGCCGTAGCGATTGGAAGTTCGCCGTCAGCAGCAAAAAGATCACCGCAATCGCCAGCAATAAGCCCAGGCGCAAGCCAGCAAGTGTTTGCTCCATCGGCGGCACCTGTCCGCGCACCGCAACCGTGACGCCGCGCGGCGGTTCGCCGGCATGTTGGATGGCGGCGTTTAGCTCGCGCGCTACGCCTGCCAAATCGCGGCCCGCGATGTTGCCGATGATCGTGACCATGCGCTGTTGGTTGTAGCGGTCATATTCGCCGACCATCGTGCCGTAGCTGATTTCTGCCACATCGCCCGCCAAGGCCCGCGCGCCATTTGCGCCCGCCGTGACCGGAATGCTTTGCAACTCTTCGATGGAATTCATGCGCGCCTGCGGAATTTCGACCTGCACTTGATACGCCGTGCCGCTGGCCGGGTCGCGCCAGTAAACGGGCTGCGTAAAGCGGCTGGAAGAAGTCGCAGCCACGAGCGAACGCCCGACCTGTTCGACCGTCACGCCGAGTTGTCCGGCGCGCTTGCGGTCTACGTTGATATTGACGGTCGGGTAATCCAGCGGCTGCTCGAATTGCAGATCGCGCAGCCCGTTGATCTTTTTGACTTCGGCCATGACTTTGTCGGCGAAGGCGCGATTGTTGGCGAGGTTCGGGCCGCTCATCACGACTTCGACGGGCGTAGGCGCTCCGAAATTCATGATCTTGGTGATGACATCGCCCGCTTCAAACGAGAGCGCAACGCCGGGAATGACTTCGGGCAGCCGCTGGCGCAAGCGTTCCTTCAAGGCTTCGACGCGCACGCCAGAACCTTTTTTCAAGGCGACGGTCAGCACGGCTTCGTGCGGGCCGCTCGTCCACAAATGAATGACGTTAACCGGAAAGCTGGGCGGTTGAATGCCGACGAAACCGAGCGAGATGTCTACGTTGCCGTTGGCTTCGGCGTTAATCGTGTCGAGCGCTTTTTGCAAAACGAGTTCGGTGCGTTCGACGCGCGTGCCGGTTGGCGCACGCATCCGCAATTGAAACATTCCCGTGTCTACGTTGGGGAAAATGTCCGTGCCCAGTCGCGCGCCGATCAAGGCGACAACGCCCAGCGCGACAATCAGGTAAACGCCAACCACCAGCCAACGCGCGTTGAGCAATCTGGCAATCAATCCGCCGTAGCGTTGTTGTAAGCGGGCAAAAAACGAATGTTCATCTTCGGCTTTGTGCGGGCGCAACAGCCACGCCGCCAGCACTGGCACCAGCGTGCTTGAAAGCAGATACGACGCCAGCATCGCAAAGCCGACCGCCAGCGAAAGCGGCACGAATAATCCGCGCGCGACGCCCGTCATAAACAGCGAAGGCACAAAGACCGCCAGCACCGACAACATCGAAAGCAGGCGCGGCATTACGGTTTGGCTGGCGGCTTTGAATGCCGCCACGCGCGGCGGTTCGCCTTGCTGCAAATGCGTGTTGACGTTTTCGATTTCGACGGTCGCTTCGTCAACCAGAATGCCGACGGCGAGCGCCAGTCCGCCCAGCGTCATCACGTTGATCGTCTGCCCCATCAGCCACAATCCGACGACGCCTGCCAGCAACGCAAACGGAATCGTCAGCACGACAATCACGGCGCTGCGCACATCACGCAAAAACAACAGCACCATCAAACCTGTCAGCAACGCGCCCAGCACCCCTTCGAAAATCAGCCCGCGCAGCGAATTTTTGACGATGCCTGACTGATCGAGTTCAAACGAAATCTTGATGTCTTCGGGTACCAGCGCCTGGAATTTTGGCAATTCAGCTTTGACGCGGTTGATAACCTCCAGTGTCGAAGCTTCGGCGCGTTTGGTGACGGGGATGTAAACCGCGCGCTTGCCGTTGACGTAACCGTAGCCGGTCAAAATGTCGCTGCCGTTTTCGACGCGGCCCACATCGCGCACGTATACATTTGTCCCTGCGCCTGAGCGAATTGGTAGATCAGCCAATTCCTGAATGTCACGCACAACGCCGTTGACCGCCGCGATGCGCGTCAGATCGCCCGTGCGCAACTGGCCCGAAGGCAAAATCGAATTGCCTGCGGCGACGGCTTTGACGACTTCTTCGGGCGACATGTTGAAGGCGCGCAGTTTGTCGGGGTCTACGCGGACGAGCACTGTGCGCTGGTTGCCGCCAAACGGCGGCGGCGCAGAAACGCCGGGCAACGTCGAAAACAAAGGTCGCACACGGAACAGCGCCAAATCAGAGATTTCGCCGAGCGTGCGCGCTTCGCTGGAAAACACAAGCTGCCCGACCGGCACGCTGCCCGAATCGAAGCGCATCACGAACGGATTCACCGTGCCCGGCGGCATGAAGGCTTTGGAGCGTTCGACGTAGGCGATGACTTGCGCCAACGCCTGGCTCATATCCGTGCCAGGATGAAAGAAGAGTTTGACGAGGCCCGTGTTCTGAATGGATTTCGATTCGACGTGCTCGATGCCCGCGACGTACAGGAAGTGGTATTCGTAATACGAGACGAGAAAGCTTTCCATCTGCGCCGGGTCCATCCCGCCATAAGGTTGCGCGACGTAAATCACCGGCAGGTTCAGGCTCGGAAAGATATCCACCGGCATGCGCGTCAGCGCCAAGCCAGAGCCAAGCGCCAACCCGATCACCACCACCAGGATCGTAAAGGGACGCCGAAGCGCAAGGTTAATCAGCCACATAAAAGCGAACTTTCGTCCAAACGGATACCAGCAAAAATGCGGTCTTGCTCAAAGCGATGCAACAGATCCGTTATTGAATTATAGAGTCGGCAGGGTCAGTCAGCTTCGCCAAATACTCTTCTCCGACGGCTTTGATTTCGGGGTGTTCTTCAGCCAAACAGCGAAGCGCAAACTTGCGCGCGAGTATATGATCCAGCCGTTCGTAAACTTCCATCAGTCGGCGATATTCCCAGTCGTCATCTTTCGGCAAGATTGGTTCTGCCACAGCTTCAATGTGATCCAGCACCCAGTCCTTGGGCAGCGCCCAGATCCCTGCCCGGCCCAGGTCAATATTTCTGGCGTGGGAACATTGGCAAGCAAGTTCAACAAGCGAGGCCAAAAGCTCTCGTGCTTGCGCGGGGTGAAGCGCAGTGATCAACTCTGGGCGTTCCCAAAGCGCCGCCGAAAACGAATCGAACAGGCTTCGAAAAGAGCGATCATAAAAACTCGCCATCTGTAATTCGGCAATCGCCATATGTTCTCCCTAACTTCGCTTCCCGCTACTCTATGAATCCGCCCTGCTGACCAGGACTTTGTCTATGCGGTGGCGATCCATGTCCAACACTTCAAAACGCCACGCGCCAAACTCAAAACTGTCTGCGGGCGCAGGAATACGTCCCATCTGGAACATCACAAAACCGCTCAGGGTGTGATATTCGCCGGTCGTTTCGCCCGGTAAAACCGGCATTGCCAGCAACTCTTTCAAATCGTGAACTGACACGGAACCATCCAGCAACCACGATCCGTCTTCGCGTTGCACGATAGACATTTCTTCGGCGTTGGCGGGACGTTCGATTTCGCCAACGATGCCTTCGAGAATATCGTGATGCGTGATTAATCCTTGCGTCCCGCCGTGTTCATCCACGGCAACGGCGATATGCGTGCCGGTTTGTTTGAATTGCTCCAACACTTTCCAGATCGGCATGCTCTCAGGCACGAACAGCGGACGACGCAAAATGGCTTTCAGATCAGGCGGGCGTCCGGCCAGCAATTCAGCCAGCAAATCCTTGGCGCGCACAAATCCCAGAATGTTGTCCACGCTCTCTTCAGCCACGGGATAACGCGAAAATCCGCTTTCGCGCAATTCCTGCAAAATGTCTTCAGCGGTAGCAGACACATCCAGCCAGATAACATCCGGGCAAGGCGTCATCAGCGTGTGTACGCGGCGGTCGCCCAGGCGAAAGATGTTTTCGACCATCTTTTGTTCGGCAGCCTCGACCACGCCTGCTTGTGCGCCTTGTCGCACCAGAATGCGAATTTCGTCTTCGGTGATTTCTGGCTCATTCGACGGTTTGACGCCAAACAAGCGCAACAACAGATTGGTCGAGCCGCTCAACAAACGCACAAATGGCGCCGTGATTTTGGCCAGCCATCCCATCGGTCGCGCGACGGCGCGCGCGATGCCTTCGGCGTGATTGAGCGCCAGCCGTTTGGGGGCAAGTTCGCCGATCACCAGCGACAGATAAGTGATCACCAACACCACCAAACCGAACGCCAGGCTTTGCGCGTAAGGCGCAAGCGCGGGAATTTGCGACAGCCAGGGCGTCAGCTTTTCAGCAATGCGCGCGCCGCCAAATGCACCAGCCAGAATGCCGACCAGGGTGATGCCAACTTGCACGGTGGCCATGAAATCATCCGGCGCTTCGGCCAAACGCAATGCCGCACCGGCTTTCAGATCGCCCTGTTCGGCGCGCGTTTGCAAACGCGCTTTGCGCGCCGACACGATGGCCAATTCAGACATCGAAAACAGCCCGTTCGCCACCAATAACACCAAAATGATCAGTAACTCCGTCAGGACACTTTCCATGCTGTGATCCAGTTTTCTCCGAAAAAAAGCGTGTGTGCGGGTGAGCTACTTCTTCACCAGTTCAAGGAAAGGGCTTAAATCGCCTTGCAGCTTTGCCCCAGCCAACAGCGCGCGCCAAACCGCCAGTCTGGCGACAGCGTCGTCAATTTCGGCTTGCGCCAGCAACCGCTGTGCGTCGGCGACTTCGACGACGTTGGTCAACCCGTATTCGTACCGCACCTTGGCGCGGTTCAATGTTTCGCGCGCGGCTTTTAATTGCACTTCGTTGTTTGCCGCAATCTTGCGCGCAGCTTCAAGCAAGATGCTGGCGCGTTTGTCCTGGGTTTTCAGCGTGCTAACGACTTGCTCATAGCGCGCCTGTTCAGCGGCAATGTTGTTGGTTTCGGCTTTGCGGCGTGCACGCACACCAAAGAAATCAAAGACGGGAAAGCTGATCGTCACGCCCGTCGCCCAGTTGAATGTATCAGGATAGAAGCCTCTGCCATTGGTGAACGTGCCATCCAAACGCGCACCGGTGCCGCGCCCGTAAACAGCGGTTTGCCAGTTGAAGCGCGGAAACCAGGAACGCGCCAACACTTTTTCGCGCGCTTTGGCTGCGTCAACCGAAGCAACCTGTGACAACGCCAACGGGTGCAACGAAAGACTGACCGCTGGTGCTGGCGCTGACGGCGGCAATTGCAACAGTGGCCCGGCTTCGACGGTGACATTGCTGCCGGGCAAGCCAATCGCATCAGCCAAATTTGCGCGCGCCAGATCGGCGGTTTGTTGCGCCAGAATCAATTGATTGCGCGCGCCAGCGAGTTCGGCTTCGGCGCGCGAAACATCCACGCCGGGCCGCAACTGGTTATCTGCCAACACGCGCACCGCGCCGACAAAGGTTTCTGCCCGGTCAACGCTGCTTTGCGCCGCGCGCACAGTTTGCTCGGCTGCCAACAACGTCAAAAACGCGTCCGCAGCAGCAACAGCAACATCCAGCCGCGTGACGGTTTCGGCCAGCGCCGCTTGTGTACGTTGCGCTTTGGCCAAATCCACCTGCGCATTGCGCAACCCAAAATCAAACGGCTCCCAGGAAACGAGCAATCCGCCCGCGCTGCCCCAGGCGCTTTGCAACGTACGCGCGCCCAAATCCGGCCCGGAAATTGACGGCAAGGTGGATTGCGGCAACAACAAACCGAACACGTTGTTGCGCGTGGCGCGGTTTTCCTGCCACAACAAATCCGCCCGCGGCAAAAAGCTGGTGCGCGCCAGCTCAACACCGGCTTCGGCGGATTGCATTTGCGCACGCGCTGCGCGAATCGCCGGATAATTCTGTTGCGCCAACGCCACGGCTTGTTCAAGTTTGAGCGGCGCAACGTCTTGCGCCCAACCAGACAGAGTCGCGCAAGCAAGCAAAAAACTCGCCAACCCAAACCGTCGCAATGAAGTTGTCGTGTTACCCGTCACGTTTCTTCTCATATTCGTCAAACGCTTTGATCAATCCTTTGACAACCTCTGCCGACGTATCGAGCAAAGCTTGCAGCGCCGGTTCTTGCGCGCGTTTTCCACTTTCGCGCAATTGACGTCCGACTTCTTTCATCAGGTCGCGCGCACCTGCCGCTTCGCGCAGCGGGCCATCGTCAGCGTGCTCTTCTTCCAACAATTCAGAAAACAGTTCGCGCACTTTGCCTTTGGCGGCGCTTAATGCCTGGCGTCCTTTGGGCGTCGCACGATACACACGCCGCGTCTGTCCGCTTGCCGATTTCTCAGCCGACCGCAAATAGCCCCGCGTCTCCAGTCCATGCAATAACGGATAGAGCGTCCCCGGACTTA
>JAEUQO010000043.1 GCA_016789605.1 Acidobacteriota bacterium | reverse complement strand
CGGCATCTCCGACAAGAGCAACCTGTAAATGCTGAGCAATTTCTCCAAGTTTCATGTGGTATTTGTTGTGATCCTAATAGGTTGGTTATGAGCGCGGATGGAACTGTTTGTATTTGTTTTTGAGCTGATCATTGGTGACGTGCGTGTAGATTTGCGTCGTGCCAATGTCGCTATGTCCTAACATCAACTGCACTGAGCGCAAATCCGCCCCGTTGGAAAGCAACACGGTGGCAAAGCTGTGACGCAACAGATGCGGCGTGATGTAATCAATTTGGGCCAGTCGTCCGTATTCCTTGATCAACTTCCAGAACTTCTGGCGCGTGATTTCTTTTCCTTGCGGTTCAAGAAAGAGCAAGTCCGCGTGCTTGTCATCAAGCAACCGCATACGCGCAGGAAAATACAGCTTCAGATAATGAATTGCTGATTGGCCCAGAGGCACGCGCCGCTGCTTGCTACCTTTGCCAAAACAGGTCAATGCGCCTTGTTCCAAATCCAGATCAGAGAGTTTGAGATGAACCAGCTCTGACACCCGCAGCCCGGTGGCATATAACGTTTCGAGCATTGCTCGGTCTCGTACGCCAGTCTCAGTTTGCATATCCGGTTGCGCCAACAAGGTTTCGATTTGGGCTGGAGTCAGAAAATGCGGCAAGGTTTGCCAGACTTTGCGGGCTTCCAGGTAGGCGGTTGGATCGTTTTTGGTCAACCTTTCCGCCAGCAAGTATTTATAAAACGAACGAACTGTTGACGTTAGCCGGGCGATGCTGGGATCACTCGCGCCGCTTTCCTTTAGTTCCGTCAGCAAGCCGATCA
Source organism: Acidobacteriota bacterium (assembly GCA_016789605.1). Taxonomy (GTDB): domain Bacteria; phylum Acidobacteriota; class Blastocatellia; order RBC074; family RBC074; genus RBC074. Next base: position 2,123 of record JAEUQO010000043.1, on the reverse strand, counting down.
GGTCATGGCGCTCCAGTGTGAGCAAGCTCCGCTCTTGTTTCAACGCGTAGTCTTTGAGCTTCTGCAAGTCATTGCGATAGGCAAGCACAGTATTTTCTGCCAAGCCTTTTTCCACGCGGAGCAGGATCAGGAATTCTTCGATGAGCTTTGCGTCGCTTCTCATAGCTGTCTGGAAATACGGACGTTATTGTTGTTTGCGGCGCGATCTTAAGAAATCTGACCGGAACGATCAAGGGGAACTCGTGATTTCCGTGCGACTGATAACGAAATTGCTGGACCACGACCCTGAATCTAGGGAGGTCTGAATACGGCGCTGTATTGACACTATATTAATGAAGGCCAGGGGGAAGCATTAGAGTGCGACGCACGCCGCCGCACTCTAACAACGGAGTCGTTTTTCTTAAACCGGTTCGATGGTGAGTGAGGCGGCTACTTTTCACCGGTAATGTAGTGGGTGAAGACCAGTTCGTTGTAGCCGGAATACGTTCCCGCATCAAAATCTTTGACGAAGACATTCATCAACTGCAACAAGGTTGCTAACCGGTGGCCTGGCAGACGCGCTGGGTGAGGCATGCGTCCGGCGACAGCGCGAATGAACAAACTCTTTTCCGTCAACGGCAATTTCTTGATGTTGCTGGCAAAGTCGGCAAAGACATCGTTGCTGAACAGATATTGTTCGACATTTGACGTGTAATAGGCGGTGACTGTCAGATTGTGTTTGCGCAGGTAATCGCCAATCGCGCTCAAGGCTTTGCTGCCAGCAAAATCGCCGACGACCGGAATGATCAGGTTCTTCCGGTGCATGCCGCGGACAAAGTCATAGTCATCTACGCTGGCCAAAAAGTTTCCTTGTTTCCCGTTCAAGTCCGTGCATTCGATGATCTCTTTGAGCGAAGGGAAGTAACCACCCCAGGAACCATCCATGCGATATGCGATCGTCAGCCCGTCTTGCCGAAAGTTTTTGTACACATATTCCAAACTCGTCTGGTCGCGTTCATTCAGCGGAAACTGAAAATCTTCTTGAATGGTTTTGCGAATTTCAGCCAGGTTCGCAGCGTAGGTTTTTTCGTCTGACTCCGCCTTGTCAAAATAGGTGAGCAACTCGTTGATCGGCGCATCGGCGGAAAATGGTTTTTCCTTGGGTAGTGGTTTGCTGAACAGCCGCGCAAGGAATTGCGGACGCGTCGGCGACAGATGAAACACTGCTTTGTACATCAGGTGCTGAATCACAGCCTGACGGCGGATATCTATAATGAAGGCGATTTGTGGGCGGATTTTGGCAATGTAAGTAAAATTCTGTTCCGGGCCGACGCCGATGTATGCGCCACCAGTTGCACCTAGTTGGCGCAGTTTATCCACAACATGCAGGTACGACGTTTCGTTGGAGGTGAAGTTGTCAGAACGGAAGTATCCACCGTCTTCAGAGGTTTCGCGGATGAGCCGGGAAAACTCTGCGGCTGATAAACTTTCCGGCGCTTTTTCTGTGGCTTTGGTTGCGGGTTGTGGCGCTTTCGGTGTTGCTGGCGTTGGCGCTTGCGCCCAAACCGCAGATGTCAGCAGTGCAAGCAACAAAAAGCCGGTGGCGAGTTGTCTTTGCAACCTCAGGCGAGAAAACCAGATCAGCGGCATCATATCTATCTTGTTCCTCCGTTGAAAACAGTTACAGCGGGCTGTTTGGCCCGCTGTAACTCGTTGCCCATCTTGTTGGCGATTTCGTAAAAGCCAGGGAGCGGTTGAAAGCGCCGACAGCTTACACCAGCTTCCAAGGTTTGCGATATGGTCGCGAGAGCATTTGGCTCGCTTCTTTGTCGCCGATGAAATCTTCCTTGTCCGCGTCCCATTTTATCGAGCGACCCAGGCGCGTGGCGATATTGCCCAGGTGGCACATCACTGCCGTGAAATGGCCTTCCTCGACGTCGGCAACCGGGCGTTTGCGGCTCTTGATGCATTCGAGGAAGTTCCGCACGTGCAGGGTTTGCGACTCGTTGGCGTCGCCTTTGACCTGTGCGGCGGGAATTTCCGGCGCATCTTTTTTGCGCCAGGTTTCAGGAGTGATCGTGTAACCGTTGCGCATGATGCTGAGCGTGCCTTTGGTGCCGTGAAAGACCAGATACTCATCGCGT
>JAEUQO010000028.1 GCA_016789605.1 Acidobacteriota bacterium | reverse complement strand
AAATAAGAACATAAGAAGGAAAGAGGAGGTAACAATGTTTATTCGTCGAATGATGCAAATGGCAATGGTGATGCTGTTGGCTGTCACTTTGGGACAGGTGGCAAACGCGCAGCGTGGCGGCGGCGGTCGCTGGATTTACCTGGGCGAAGCCAACGTGGATGGTTCAGTGGATCACGACCGCATCACTGTGGGACGGGATGACGGTCGCTTTCGTGCGTTGCGCATTCGCGTGGAACGCGCGCCCATCGAATTCCAACGCGTGATCGTGCATTACGCCAACGGTGAGCGCGACGAGTTGCCGATTCGCGACCGCATTCGCGCCGGCGGCCAAACGCGCGTCATTGATTTGCCGGGACGGGATCGTGCCATCAACAGCGTGGAGTTCTGGTACGCCAGAGCGAATGGCCGCTCACAACGACCCAAGCTGCTGCTGTACGGTCGCTAAGGTCTGGGTAAGAAACGACAGGGCGCTTTGTCGGTCGTTCAAGTCATGAAAAAGGGAGTGCGGGTCGCGTGAAAACGATCCGCACTCCCTTTTGTCATTGGCAGAAGCGTTAGCCCAACACTTCTTTGATTTTGGCTCCGATGTCTGCCGGGCTTTTCACCACGTGAATGCCCGCGGCGCTCATCGCTTTCATTTTTTCTTCGGCGGTGCCTTTGCCGCCAGAAATGATCGCGCCTGCGTGTCCCATGCGGCGTCCCGGAGGAGCCGTCTGGCCGCAGATGAATCCGACCACCGGTTTTTTGACGTTGGCTTTGATGTACTCGGCGGCTTCTTCTTCGGCGCTGCCGCCGATTTCGCCGATCATCACAATTGCGTCGGTGTCGGGATCGTTGTTAAACAGTTCAACGGCATCGCGCTGTGTCGTGCCGATAACCGGATCGCCGCCGATGCCGATACAAGTGGATTGCCCGATGCCCAGCGCGGTCAATTGGCCGACGGCTTCATAGGTCAACGTGCCCGAACGCGAAACGACGCCAACGCGGCCTTCCAGGTGAATGCGCGCAGGCATAATGCCGACTTTGCATTTGCCGGGCGAAATCACGCCGGGGCAGTTCGGGCCGATCAGGCGCACGCCGCGCGCTTGCACGTAATGGAACGCCTTGACCATGTCGAGCGCCGGAATGCCTTCGGTGATGCAGACGATCAGAGAAACGCCCGCATCGGCAGATTCCATAATCGCGTCAGCCGCAAACGGCGGTGGCACATAAATGACGCTGGCATTGGCTCCTGCTTGGGCCACGGCATCGGCGACGGTGTTGAACACGGGGAAGCCTTCGTGTGTGGTGCCGCCTTTGCCCGGCGTCACGCCGCCCACGATGTTGGTGCCGTAATCGCGCATTTGCAGCGCGTGAAAAGTGCCTTCCTTGCCGGTAAGTCCCTGGACGATCAGGCGCGTGTTTTTATCTACGAGAACGCTCAAGCCTTCCTCCTGACATCAGCCGCAGATGAACACGAAACAACGCCCGGAGCTTTGGCTCGCCATACAGGCCCGATTCATCAGCGGATGCGAAATTGTGGTTTATGAAATGAGCGCGCAGCATAGCACAGGCTCTGCAGCCTGGCCAGAATGGCGCAGTTACTTGATTTGTTTCAATGCGTCAGCCGCAACAGCTTTGACGCCTTCGTCACTTTCGTTCCCGGCGGCAAATTCCAACGCTTGACGTGCAGCGTCGCCGCCGATTTTGCCCAGCCAGAGCGCCGACCAGCGGCGCAATTCCGGGTTGTGGTCGTTTTTCAAAATGGCCACCAACTCGTTCACGCCGTTGCGCGTGTTTTTCAGCTCCAGCATGGTTTGTTCGGCAATGGCGCGCAAATTCGGTTCAGGCATTTTCAGGAAGTTGTAGACGAACAGAATTGCTTTGCGTGAATAACTGGGGTCTTTGAGCTGGTTGCAGGTCAGAATCGCCGCACAACGCACGCGCAGGTCGGCTTCTTCCTTAATGACGTGGTCGCTGGGGTTGGCGATGCCGTTAAGTACCATGTTGCGTGCATTGAAAGTTTTGAACGACGCCAGCGCGCTCACCAACGCCAGGCGCACGCGCCATTCGGGATCGCCAATCAATCCGACGAGCGGATCAACCGAAGTCGGATCGCCGAGCTTGCCCAACGCGTCAATGGCGGCCAGACGCACTGCCAAATCGGCGTCATTCAACACATCAATCAGCGGTTCGACTGCCCGCCGGTCACAAGCTGCGGCCAATTGTCCGGCGGCCTGGGCACGAGCTTTGGCGTCTTGCGATTTAAGCGCGGCGATGGCTTTGGCGACGGCGTCGTCAGCGCCTGTGCCGGTATTCAGTGGCGCACACTGCTCATAAATGGGTTGGGCTTTGACGGGCGCAACTGTCGGCGCATTCGTTTGGGCTTTGGCGCAAGCCGCCACCCAAAAACAAGCAAACAGGCAAGGCAGCAACCGGCGAAAATTGACAGAGGAATTACGCATAACTCAGGCCACCGTGTCGGGATTGTTGGGCGTCAGCAGTTTCATCGCGCGCGAGGCGTGTCCCAGCGCGATGACGATGTCGCTGACAAATTTCGGATACCAGTTGAGAAACGGTTGCAGGTCAATTGTGCGCAGCTTGACCAGGTATTCGTACAGCATTTGTTCGCCCGCTTGCAGCCGTTTTTTCTGCGCGGCGTTGACGGTGAACAGTTTGTGCAGTTGCGCGAAATTGATCGCTTCGAGCGCGTGACCGAGCATGCGGATTTGCGAACGCATACGCATCAATTCGACAGTGTTGGGCGGCGGCATTCCCTTCGTCATAATCTTTCCCCCTTGACCTTCGACGGCCATACGGCTGAGCAAGTCCGGCCCCATGCCTTTGGCGGCGTCCGCTTCGCGGTCAATTGCTTCGGCGTCGCCTTTCAACCGATAGATCAGCGCATCCAGCACTTCGCCCAGACGTTCTGACAGCTTGTCATTGGTATAACCGTTTTTCAGGCAGGAGAAATAGCCATAGACCGTATGCATGCCAAAGCAACTGTATTTGGTGATGGATTGCCGGAATTCCATGGTTTCCATCTCGCCGCGCAAAATCGTTTCGCGCACGCCAGAGCAGGAGCTTTCAAACACGGCCAGGCTTTTATCAATGACTTGCGGCAGGTTGATTGTTTCGTTGTACGCGTTTGGCCACGAAGCTTGCGCGGGCGGCGTCAAGATCGAAAACGCGATCAACCCCCAGGGCAAATGCTGGTGAATCAACGTCGGGTCAAACCGTCCGAAATTGGTCGTATCACAGCGAAAGAGCGCTTTGGCGCTGTCGCCCAAATCGCGCAGCGTGTATTTGTTGCTGCCCACCGTGATGGTTTGGTCGGCGCTAACGCCTGCTTCGAGCAAGGTTTTCAGAAAGCTGTTGTCGTGCACTTCGTGTTCGCGCGGAAAGAACACATAGCGCTTGCCGTTCACTTCTTTGTCAGCGGCATAATGCGAACAAAGGTAATCAACGGCTTTTGACCCATCGTTGAGCGTGAAGTTTTTGCCTTGGCCGCGCACAGCGTGAATCAGCGCTGACGGATTGTTCAGTTCGCGCGCGTAATAGCGCAGCATATCGTCAGAGGCGCGCAACGCATTGGCGGCATCCGCCGACAATGTTTCAGGCGGCAGAGCTTTGATCTGCGCTGGGGCCGAGGTCGTCGAAGTTCCGGTTGCCGCGCCGCCCGTATCGGAAGAGTCAAACCATCCGCTTTTGTATCCGGCAATACCACCCACCGCCAGAACACCCAGTCCACCCAACCCGATGGTCACCAATTTACGCCGACTTTGATCGGGCTGCGGCGTGACACGCCCTTGCTTACGTTGCTGTTTTGCTTTGCTCATGTGATTGCTGAAAACCTCTGGAATTCTGGTGCGGATTTGCGGCTGCCAGTTTTGTTGGCAGCGTGAGGGCAACCGGGCGTGGAAAGTAAACCAGCCTCGGATGCTTGTCAAATTCCGGTTAGAGGAAGTAAGTGAGCACTTACTTCTGGCTTGCCAGCCCGGCGGAGCTTGTGGTAAGTATGCACTTACTTACAAAGAGATGACGCCGGTGTGACGTTGTTGACACAAAGAATGAGAATGATTGTGCACGACAGATTATGTGCATGACAAATTAGAGAAAGGACGGCCCGACAGAGCCGTCAACCGCCAGATATGACTTCGAAAAAAACGATTGAAAAGATTCTTGAAAAAGCCTGTCCCCGCACGACTCCGCGTATGGCTGCCGAAGACCGTCGGCAGCAAATCCTGGATGTCGCAGTACAGCTTTTTTCGCAAAAAGGCTTTCGCGGCACGACGACCAAAGAAATCGCGCTGGCCGCAGGCGTCAATGAGGCGATCATTTTTCGGCACTTCGCCACGAAAAGTGAGTTGTACGCCGCCATCATTGACCAGAAGGCGAACTCGCCGGTGATGCAGGCTTGGCAAAACGAATTGAACGAAGCCATGACGGCACGCGATGATCGCCGGGTGTTTGAAACCCTGGCGTTTCACGTCCTTGAGTTTCACGAACACGACGATACCGCCATGCGGTTGTTGCTTTACAGCGCGTTGGAAGGGCACGAACTCGCGGACATGATTGTTCGTAATCACATGTCAACCACACAACGACAACTCGGAGATTATGTAAAGCGACGGATCGCGGATGGTGCGTTTCGCCGGGTTGATCCAATGGTGACGGTGCGTGGTTTTTTGGGGATGGTTATCGGCCAGGTGCTGAATAAGAAACTCTTTTACCGCGCAGGCAATGATCTTTTGAATTTACCCAGCCGCCAGGTGGCGGAGAAGTTCACTGACCTGTTGCTCGCTTCCTTGACCAATGCTGACTATGAATCACGAACAAGCAGGCGTTAAGCGCCTGCCGTCGGCGCGCGCATTTTGCCCGCGTCTGACAGCGCAAGTAGCAATAACAGAAGAAATAGAACCAATTACCTCGCAGGAGAAGGAAAGATTTTTTATGTCGAACAAACTGCTGGCCCTCATTTTGTTGCTTTCTCTCACGGCTGCCTGTTCTCGCAGCGGCAGCCAGGGACAGGAAGGAACCGCCAACGCGGCTGTTAAACCGACGGCGACGCCGACCCCGGCGCCGGTTGAAGTCAGTACCGCGTCAGTATTGTCGCGCGGGTTGCAACGCAGCGTGGATGTCGTCGGTTCGCTGGCCGCCGATGAAGAAGTCGTGGTTGCCGCGCAAGCCGCCGGTGAACTTTCACAACTCACGGTGGATTTCGGCAGTTTCGTAAAACAAGGACAGGTCATCGCCCAGATTGATCAGCGCGACGCCAAGTTGAAGGTCGAACAAGCAGAAGCTGCGCTCAAACAGACATTGGCGCGGTTGGGGATGAAGGAGGGAGAACGATTTGATCCGCAACAAGCGGCAGACGTGAAAGTCGCCAAAGTTGCGCTCGATTGGGCGAAACTCGACCTGGAACGGAACACCAAGCTGATCGAAAACGGCGACATCTCGCGCTCGAATTTCGACCAGGCGCAAACGGCCTACAATTCCGCCCAAGCCCGCTATCAAGCCGCGATTGATGCGGTCAATCAGCAACTGGCCTTGGTCGAGCAACAGCGCGCGGCGCTGAATCTGGCGCGCAAGGCGATTACCGACACGGTAGTGCGCGCGCCGATCACGGGCGCCGTCAAAGAAAAACACGTCGCGCGCGGCGCGTATATGGCGGTCGGTGGCAAGCTGGTGACGCTGGTCAAAATCAATCCGCTGCGCTTGCGCGCGGACATTCCGGAGTATGCCGCTGCGCAGGTGCGCACGGGCCAAACGATGAACCTGACCGTCGAAGCGCTAGCTGGTCGCACCTTCACCGGTCGTGTCGTGCGCATCGGTCCTTCCTTGAACGAACAAACGCGCGCGCTCACCGTCGAAGCCGAAGTCAACAACGCCAGCAATCTGTTGCGCCCGGGGATGTTCGCCAAATCACAGTTGGTCACCGCCAAAGACGCGCCTGCGATTATGGTTCCGCAACGAGCCATTCAGACTGTCGCGGGGTTGACCAAAGTCTTCGTGATCGAAAACGGCAAAGCCGTTGAACGAATCGTCAAAACCGGCGTCAGCGACGGAGACCTGATTGAGATTCTGGAAGGTGTGAAAGAAGGCGAAACCGTCGCCACCAGCAATCTGGACAAATTGGAAACCGGAATCGTCGTCAATAGCGGCAAATAATCCCAACCACAGCGTAACAAGAAGCAGCACGACACGGGCGAGCGACCTTGCTCGAACTTGAGACGCTGTGCCGCGCTGTGGTCAGGAGCAGGAGGGAGTATGCAAAAATTAGCTGAACTGTGTGTCCGTCGTCCGGTTTTCGCCACGATGCTCATCATGACGTTGATGGTGCTCGGCGTCTTTTCCTATAACCGGCTGACCGTCGAACGATTCCCGCGCGTGGAATTCCCGACCATCACCATCACGACCCGCTTGCAAGGCGCTGCCCCGCAAGAAGTCGAAACCGAAATCACCGACAAAATCGAAGAAGCCGTCAATACCATCAGCGGCATCGAAGAATTGCGCTCGACTTCTGCCGAAGGCGTTTCGCTGGTCTTTGTCACCTTTGACCTGGATCGGAATCTGGACGCCGCCGCGCAAGACGTGCGCGACAAAATCAACACGATCATTCCCGAATTGCCGCAAACGATTGATCAGCCGACGGTCGAAAAACTCGATCCTGACGCCACGCCGATCATGACGATTTCGTTGGCGTCAAACCGCAGCGTGCGCGAAATCACCGAATACGCCGACAAGGTGTTACGCCGCCAGATCGAATCGGTCAACGGCGTGGGACAAGTGCAAATTCTGGGCGGTCGCGCGCGTCAGGTGAATGTCTTTTTGGATGGCGACAAATTGCGCGCCTATAACCTGACGGTCGCCAACGTGTCGCAAGCGTTGCAAGCGCAAAACCTGGAAGTGCCAGGCGGACGCATCGAACAAACCGATCGCACCCTGACGTTGCGTACGCTGGGACGGCTGAAAACTCCGGCTGATTTCAACAACATCGTGGTGGCCAATCGCAACGGCTATCCGATCAAAATCTCTGATCTGGGCCACACCGAAGACGGCGTGGAAGACGAACTGACGGCTGGCCGGTTGAATGACACGCCCGCCTTGCTGTTGAACGTGCGCCGCCAATCCGGCACAAATACGGTAGACGTCGTTGACGCCATCAAAGAGCGCCTGGAAGAAGTCAGAAAAGCCTTGCCGCCCGGTTACAGCGTGCAAGTCGTACGCGACCAATCGGTGTTTATTCTCGCGTCGTTTCACGCCATCCGCGAACACTTGATCATCGGCTCGATTCTGGCGGCGCTGGTTGTGTTGCTGTTTATGCAGAACGTGCGCGCCACGATCATTTCCGCCATCGCCATTCCGACTTCCATCGTTTCGACGTTCGCCGCGATGGAATACGTGGGCATCACGTTGAATGGCCCTTCGATGCTGGGACTGACGCTTTCGGTCGGTATCGTGATTGACGACGCCATCGTCGTGCTTGAAAACATCTTCCGTTACATCGAAGAGAAAGGCTACGAACCGTTTGAAGCCGCCATCGAAGCCACCAAGGAAATCGGTCTGGCCGTTATGGCAACGACGTTGTCGCTGGTGGTGATCTTCTTGCCGGTCGGCTTTATGCAGAGCATCCCGGGGCGCTTTTTCAAAAGCGTTTCGCTGACGATGGCGTTTGCGATCATGGTTTCGTTGCTGGTCAGTTTTACGCTGACGCCGATGCTGAGCGCGCGCATGCTCAAGCGGTTGAAACGCAAAGCCGAAGACACAGATAACCCCGCTGGCGAATCGGCTCACGCGCACACAGGCGAGAAGTCTTCCTGGATTATGCGTGTGCTTGATCGCGGTTATGCCAAATTGCTGACGCTGGCGTTGCACCACCGCATCATCACCACGTTGATCGCGGTTGCGATTTTGTTTTCGCCGCTCGCCTTTGGCCGGTACATCGGCTTCAACTTTTTCCCGCAAGACGACCAGGACGAATTTGAAGTCAGCGTGCGCACGCCAGAAGGCACATCCCTGAAAAAGACGCTGGAAATCGCCCAGCAATTTGCCGGCAGCATTCGCCAACTCAAGCACATTGATTACACGCTGCTGACCATCGGTGATGACCAGCAACGAACCCAAAACCTGGCCAAAGTCTATGTGCGTTTGACGCCCTTGGCAGACCGTCCAATTTCACAATTCGTGATCATGAACCAGGTGCGCGATCAGATCGTGCCGAAATACGACGCGATGAATTTGCGTACCTCGGTGTCGCCGGTGGCTGCGATCAGCGGCGGCGGCGGACGTTTCAACGCTGACATTGCGTATGTCTTGCGCGGTCCCGATCTCGATAAGCTCGACCAGTATTCGCAACGGTTGGTCAATCGTCTGAAAGCGACGCCGGGCGTGGTGGATATTGATAGCTCGTTGATTTTGGGCAAGCCGGAATTGCGCGCTTCGATTGACCGGCAAAAAGCCGCCGATCTGGGCGTGAACGTCAGCGACGTGGCGCAAAGTCTGCGCTTGCTGGTGGGCGGCGATCAGGTCTCGACCTACAACGAAGGCGGCGAGCAATACGAAGTGCATATTCGTGCCAATCAGGATTACCGCACCGATGCCGCCAGCATTAGACAGCTCAATGTGCCGTCCACGCGGATGGGCAGCGTTGGGTTGGACAGTGTCGTGCGTTTGCAGGAAGCGACCGGCCCGACACAGATCGAACGTTTGGGCCGTCAACGTCAGGTTTCTATTTTCGCCAACTTAAAAGAAGGCTTTTCGCAAAGCGCCGTGCTCAAGGTGCTGGACGATGAAGTCAAAGCGATGAAACTGCCGGTGGATTATGTGGCAGGCGTTTCGGGTAACAGTAAGGAACTGCAACGCACCGGACGCGGTTTCATCATCGCGTTTTTGTTGTCGTTCATTTTTATGTACATCGTGCTGGCGGCACAATTTGAATCCTTTATCCATCCGGTGACGGTGTTGCTGGCCTTGCCGCTGAGCCTGCCCTTCGCGCTGTTGTCGCTGCTGATCACCGGACAGGCTTTCAATATGTTCACGATGTTGGGTTTGCTGGTGCTGTTTGGGATGGTGAAGAAAAACTCGATCTTGCAGATTGACCACGCCAACGGTTTGCGCGCCAAAGGCATGGAACGTCACGAAGCGCTGATTCAATCCAGCCGCGATCGTTTGCGTCCGATCTTGATGACGACGATTGCGTTCGTGGCGGGCATGGCTCCGCTGGCGGTCAGCAACGGTCCGGGCGCAGGCATCAACCGTTCGACCTCGGTGGTTGTCATTGGCGGGCAAACGCTGTGTTTGTTGTTGACGCTGGTGATGACGCCGGTGGCGTATTCGATCTTTGACGATTGGATCAATTCGCCGATTTGGGGCCGGATTGCGGCGCGTTGGGAAGCATTGACCGGCGGAGCGCGACAAAAAGCTGCGGCAGCGATTTCTTCGTTGTTTGGTTCGCTCAACAAGTGAGGTACAGCAATGCCACTGTTTTTGACAGAGCAAGACGTTACACAACTGTTGACGATGCCAGAGACGTTGGACGCCGTCGAATCGGTGTTCCGCTCGTATGCCGTGGGCGAGGCTACCAACGAATCGCGTCGTCGTTTGCGAACCGCAGGCGCAACCTTGCACGTGATGAGCGGTGCGGTCGCCAACTGCGCCGAATTCAAAGGCGTGTTGGGCTTGAAGTCTTACACCGTGACGCGCAATGGGGCGCGGTTCTATGTCAGTTTGTTTGACGCGGAATCGGGCGCGTTGTTGGCATTCATCGAAGCTGACAAGTTGGGGCAGATGCGCACCGGCGCAGCCAGCGGCGTGGCGACGAAATTTCTGGCGCGTGAGGATGCCAAAACCGTCGGCATTTATGGCACCGGTTGGCAGGCGCAAAGCCAGTTGGCGGCGGTTTGTGCCGTACGCCCAATCGAACGCGTGCGGGTGTACAGTCGTAAAGCCGAAAACCGCGCATCGTTTTGCGCGGAAATGCAGGCGTTGTTGGGACTGGCAGACATTGCGCCCGTGGCTGAACCCGAAGCGGCAGCCGACGCTGACATCGTGATCACCATCACGTCAGCGCGTGAGCCGGTGTTGCTGGGGCAATGGCTGAAACCCGGCACGCACGTCAATGCCGCGGGCGGCAATTCAATCTTGCGGCGTGAATTTGACGACGAGACTTTGCGGCGCGCGTCGTTTCTGACCGTGGATTCGTTGGAACAGGCCAAACTCGAGGCGGGCGAGTATGTCATCGCCGTCGAAAAAGGATTGTTAAACTGGGAACGTGTGCAGGAATTGCGGCACGTGGTCAGCGGAGCATTGCACGGACGTCGCAAGCAAGAAGACATCACAGTTTTCAAATCGCTGGGATTGGCAATCGAAGATGTCGCCGTTGCTGCCCGGCTGTACCGCAAAGCAAAAGAACAGAATGTGGGGAGGGAGTTCTAAGATGAGAGAGCAAAAAGCAAAAGAGAACTGGCAAAAGGCAAGGGTGGTCTCGTCGGTGTTGGGCGTTGTTTTCGGATTACTGATTACAACAGGCTTGGCACAGGACGCGACCAACCAGCAGGCTTCCGTGCAGAGCGCGCTTTCTGATCAGCGCGTCGGTGTGGCCGCAGGCAAACGCGTCACGATGACGTTGCGTGATGCGATGTTGATGGCGCTCGAAAACAACCGCGACATCGAAGTCGAGCGCTTGAACGTGCAAATGAACGAGTTTGATTTGCGCGGCAGTTATGGCGCGTATGATCCGTCGCTGACGTCGAGCTTTTTCTACAACCGCAGCAAAACGCCGGTGGCCAATCCGTTGGCGGGCGGCGAAAACGGCGGCTTGCTGACTGACAACCTGACGGGCAATGCAACGCTGTTGCAGCGTGTGCAAACCCAGGGCGGTTCGTTTCAGGCGACGTTCAACAACGACCGCGCCACGACCCAGAACCTGTTCAATGCGATCAACCCGCAATTCACCTCTTCGTTGAGCGTCGGCTACACGCAACCGCTGCTGCGCAACCGTGAAATTGATCCGTTTCGGCGGCAGATCAAAATCGCCAAAAAACGGCTGGACATTTCCGATGCGCAATTTCGTCAGCGTGCGGTCGAAATCATCGCGCAAGTGCAGCGCGCGTATTGGGATTTGGTTTTTGCCCGTCGTGACCGCGAAATCAAACGCGAATCGGTGGAACTGGCGCGCACGCAAATGGCTCACAACGAACGTTTGGTCGAAGCTGGTGCGCTGGCCAAAGCCGACATCATTTCGGCGCGCGTCGAATTGGAACGCCGCAACGACGAAGCCGAGGCCGCCGTTGACGCCATTCAACGGGCGGAAAATTCGCTCAAAGCACTGTTGTTGTTGCCGAGCAGTTCTGACCTGTGGGATTCAGAGCTGACACCCGTGGAACAACCGCAACTCGACAGCAACGCATCGTTGCCGCTGGCGGATGCCGTTCGTCTGGCGCAGCAGAATCGCCCGGAACTGGAACAGTTCCGCTTGCGCGGCGAACTGAATCAAATTGACGTGGACTTTTTCCGCAATCAAACCAAACCGCAAGTGGATTTTGTCATTAACTACGGTGCGGTTGGCGTGGCGGGTGATCCGCGCACCGAAACGAACTTTTTCACGCAATCCAACCTGTTGTTGACACAACGTGTGAATGATTTATCGCGGCTGGCAGGCTTGCCGCCGTTGCCTGGCGGCGGCGATTTTTCGTTGCCCGGCTTTTTGATCGGTGGCAACGGGCAGAGTTTGGCCAATATGTTCAAAAACGAATTCCGCACCTGGAAAGTCGGCGTGAACATCAATTTGCCGCTGCGCAACCGGGCGGCGGAAGCCAACCTGGGCCGCGCCCTGGCCGAAGGCAAACAGATTGACGTGCAACGTCAGCGGTTGACGCAAACCATCGAAGTCGAAGTGCGCAACGCGTTGCAAGCGGTCGAAACCGCCAAACGTCGTGTCGAAGCCGCCAGGAATTCGCGCGAAAATGCCGAGCTGCAATATCAAAGCGAACAGCGCAAATTCGACGCCGGGCAATCCACGAACTTTTTTGTGCTGGATCGGCAAAACGCCTTGATCGCGGCGCGCGGACGCGAATTGAAAGCGTTGACCGATTACACCAAAGCCGTGGCCGAATTGCAGCGGGCGCTTTCGACCACGCTGACCAGCAACAACGTTCAGGTGCAGGTGAAATAACCTGCTTCTGATTTTCGGCGGGAGCGCTTGCGCTATCACTGGGCGAGCGCTCCCCGCCAACGATCGTGTTGGGCAACCCGGCGACCATTCGTTGCCGCCCTCTGGCTCACAATCCTTCACCCTGCTAATATCTTGTTTCAACCACAACTTAGCCTGATTGAGAGGAACCTGATTTAGCTATGTCCGATGAAAACCAGGGTGGGTTTAAGGTTACTGACCGCCGTCTGTTTAACAGTGACGGGTCCTTGCGCGATGACGCAGACATCTCAGAACCCGCACCCGCACCCATTGTCACCCCCGAACCTCCCGCTGCGGTCAGCGCTGCTGCGCCAGCACCGCCAGTCCCCGAACCCATTCCCGAACCGCTGGACGACGATGATGTCGCGCACGAACAGACGATGTTCACCGAATTTCTGATGGGCATCGCATCTTCGGCGTTTGTCTATCTGGGGTTGGTCGAACATCCCGCCACCGGACGCCGTCAGGTGGATTTGATGGCGGCCAAAGAATCCATAGACATGCTGGTGATGCTGCGCGAAAAAACCAAAGGCAATCTGACGCGCGGCGAAGATCGTTTCTTCGAAGACCTGCTGGCAGATTTGCAGATGCAGTTTGTTGCGTTAAACCGGCGGTAGCAGTCATTCCCGATGCGCCTCACGTTTCTCGGAACAGGAACTTCGGTGGGCGTGCCGATGATCGGTTGTCCTTGCGCTGTTTGTGCCTCGGACGATCCACGCGATCAACGGTTGCGCACCGGTGTGTTGCTGGAACACGACGGGAAATTTCTGCAAATAGACATTTCCGCTGATTTTCGCCAACAGGCGTTGCGCGAAAAAATGACGCGGCTCGATGCGCTGTTGATCACGCATTGCCACGCCGATCATGTGTTTGGTTTGGATGACGTACGGCCATTCAATTTCAAACACGGGCCGTTGCCGCTGTATGCCAGCGCCAGCACCTGGCGGCAATTGCGCCGCGTGTTCTATTACATTTTTGAGCGTGAACACGTCGGCGGCGGCCTGCCGCATTTGGTCCCGCACGAGATCGAAGGCGAATTTGACGCTTGCGGGTTGCGCATCACGCCGCTGTCGGTCATTCACGGCAAAGGCGAAGTGACGGCCTTTCGGTTTAGCGATGGGCGGCGCGATTGGGCTTTCATCACGGATTGCAATCGCATTCCCGACGAAGCGCTGGCGAAATTGCACGACCTGGATTTGCTGGTGATTGATGCGTTGCAATTCGGGCCGCATCCGACGCACCTGCACCTGGAACAAACGCTGGCTTATATCGCGCACTTGCAACCGCGCCGCGCGTTGTTGACGCATATGGGGCACCAATTCAAATACGAAGAGTTGCGCCGCACGCTCCCCGATGGCGTTGAACCGGCTTATGACGGATTGAAAATCGAACTCTGACGATGAAAGTTTTCCACGGCATTGATCACGCTGACATTCAACGCCCGGTGGTGGCGACGCTGGGCGTTTTTGACGGATTGCACCTGGGCCATCAGGCGATTGTGCGCACCGTGGTCGAACGCGCGTTGCTGACCGGCGCAACGCCGACGCTCATTACGTTTGATCCGCATCCGCGCCAGCTGCTCAAACCGGAAACCGCCCCGCCGTTGTTGCAAACGTTCAATCAAAAAGTGGAAGGTTTACGGCTGCTTGGCATGCAGCAAGTCGTCGTGCTGAATTTTGATGCCGAGCTGGCGGCGCTTTCGGCGGAAGATTTTGTGCAGCGCTATTTGCTGGATGCCTTGCAAGCGCGCGAAGTTTATCTGGGCAAAGGGTTCGCGTTTGGTCACGCACGGCGCGGCAATATCGAATTGCTGCAAACGCTCAGCCAGGAATTGGGCTTTCACGCCGCTGAAGTTCCCGAAGTGCAATTGCGCGGGCATCGCATCAGTTCGACGCTGGTGCGGCGCTTGCTCAAAGCCGGGCGGGTGAATCTGGCGCGTCGCATGCTCGGACGTCCGTACGGCATTGAGGGAGTGGTCACGCGCGGGCACGGCATCGGACGGCAATTGCTTTACCCCACCGCCAACCTGGATTTGCAAAACCGCGTTTTGCCCCTCGATGGCGTATATGTGACGCTGGCGATGGTGGACGGCGTCTGGCGGCGCAGCGTGACCAACATCGGCAAACGTCCAACGTTTGGCGGTGAACCGGAATCAAAGGTCGAGGCGCATCTGATTGATTTTGATCAGGATTTGTACGATCAGACGATTCGCGTGCGGTTGTTGCACCGGTTGCGCGGCGAAAAGAAGTTTTCGGGCATTGACGAATTGAAAGCGCAAATTGCGCGCGACAAAGAGCGCGCCATTCGTTACTTTGCCTCGCACGCAGTGGCGCGCAACTTAAGCTTTCTGTAGCTCGTATATCCCCACGCAACACGGCGTAAGCCGATGAATTGGAAGGCGTTTTGCCGCCGCGCAAGGTTCAATGGCGGCACCAGGAAGTTAGAGGGGAACATGGCAATTGCAAAAAATGAGCTTGAGCAGCAGATGATGACAAATGGCGTGGCTCCGATTGTGACCACACCCAAAGCGATGTTAGAGGCCGCCCCCGCCGCCAATGTCGCGCGCTATGATCCCACCGTCGAAATCAAAGGCAACGGCCTGCGCGGTTGGCTGCGCGCGTTTCACATCATCTGGACGTTCGCGCTGTATCACATCTTCCTTTACGCCTATCACCACGGCTGGTTCATCGGTAAAAAAGACGAAGCAGAAGAGAAACATCTGCAATGGCAGGGCGAATGGCTCAGCCGTCAGTTGCTCAAACTCGGCCCGACGTTTATCAAAATCGGGCAATCCATTTCGACGCGCGCCGATTTGCTGCCGCTGGCGTACGTCAAAGAACTGAGCAAGCTGCAAGACAACGTCCCGTCTTTTGACCACGACGTGGCGATGCGCATCATCGAAGAGGAATTGGGCCATCCGGTTGATGCGTTGTTTGCCGAAATCGGAGCCGCGCCGATTGCCGCAGCTTCGTTGGGCCAGGTTTACCGCGCGCGATTGCATTCAGGGGAACTGGTCGCCGTCAAAGTCCAGCGCCCGGGGCTGGCCCAAACGATCAATTTTGATATTGCCGTTTTGCGCCAGATTGCGCGGTTTATGATGCGCTTTCCCCAGGTGATTCGCGGCATTGATTGGGAGGGCATTCTCGGCGAATTCGCCGCCATCGTGTTTGAAGAGATGGATTACGTGCAGGAAGGGCGCAACGCCGAAACCTTTCGCGCGAATTTCCAGAAATGGCGCGACGTCTATGTGCCGACGATTTACTGGTCGCACACGTCGCCGCGCGTGCTGACGATGGAATTCATCGGCGGATTGAAAGTGCTCGACTTGCAGGAATTGCGTGATCGCGGCATTCAACCGCCCGAAGTCATCAAACTGATTGCCCGCACCTATCTGAAACAGTTGTTGGAAGACGGCTATTTTCACGCCGATCCGCATCCGGGCAATTTGCGTGTGATGGACGATGGACGGCTGGCTTTTTTTGATTTTGGCATGGTCGGACGCATCACGCCGAAATTGCAGAGCCAGATGATTGACGCGTTTTTCCACATTGTCGAAAAAGACGTCAAAGGGCTGACCCAGGATTTGATCAATCTGGAATTCCTGGCTCCTACGGTAGATAAAGAGCTAATCAAATCCGTCGTCGAAAAACTCTTCACCGATTATTTCAACCTGAAGCTGGGCGAGATTCGTTTCAAGGAATTGACCTACGAATTGGCCGAAGTCATTTACGAATACCCGTTCCGCATTCCGCCGCATTTCACCTATGTGATGCGCGCGGTCATGACGCTGGAAGGCATCGGCATTGCGATGGACCCGAACTTCAGTTTCTTTGACGTGGCCAAACCATTCGCCAAGGAATTTATGATCCGGCGCGAAGGCAAAAACTTCCGCGATTTGATCATTCGCAAATTGATTTACGGCGAAGACAGCGACATTCAGTGGGGCAAGATGTGGAAACTGGCCAAGATCGCCATCAAAAGTTATTGGGACGATTTTGTGGGGAAAGCTTCGTGAGCGAGCAACAGGATTTTGCCGGAAAAGTGGTTCTGGTTACCGGCGCGGCGCAAGGCATTGGCCGCGTCGTTGCCACACAATTTGCCGCGCGTGGCGCGCAAGTCGCGTTGCATTACCGTGCCAACCAGGCGGCGGCTGAAAAGACGCTGGCGGGGCTTGCTGGCGCGGGCCATTCCTTACAACAAGCCGATCTGACAGACCCAACCCAGGCGCGCCAGTTGGTTGAAACTGCTGTTGCTCAACACGGACGCCTGGACGTGCTGGTCAACAACGCCGCCATTTTTGCCGCGCATCCGATTGCCAAGGTCAGTTACGACGAATGGCAAACAGCCTGGACGCGCACACTCAACACCAATCTGCTGGCCGCCGCCAATGTCAGTTTTTGCGCGGCGCAGCAGATGATCAAACAGGGCGGCGGGCGCATCGTGAATATCTCTTCGCGCGGCGCGTTTCGTGGTGAACCTGATGCGCCCGCATATGGCGCGAGCAAAGCCGCGCTGAATGCAATGAGCCAGTCGCTGGCACAGGCGCTGGCTCCGCATAACATTTTTGTTTACGTCGTTGCGCCGGGATTCACCGAAACCGAGCGCGTTGCCTATCGCCTGGACGGCGCTGAAGGCGATGGCATTCGTCGTCAAAGCCCGCTCAATCGCGTGGCCAAACCGGAAGAAGTCGCGCGCACGGTGCTGTTTCTCGCTTCAGAAGGCACGGATTTTCTCACTGGCGGCATTGTGGATGTGAATGGCGCTTCCTACCTGCGGTCTTGAGCTGGCGACGGCTCGCTTCCTTTGATCTTGTTTCCCGCAATCCAGACAGACGCGATGCTGCGCGTGTGACGAATGTTTTTGGCCGGGTCCTGGCTGAGCACTACGAAATCGGCCCAGGCGTTTTTGGTCAGCGCGCCAATGCCTGACACTTTCATTGTGCGCGCAGCTTCCGTTGTCGCGGAACGCAAAATTTGCGCTGGCGTCATTCCTGCTTCGGCCATCATTTCCATTTCCAGATGCTCAAAATAACCCTGAAAGCGATTGGCAAACGGTCCCGCATCGGTCCCCATCGCGATGAGCAACCCCGCATCCGCAGCCTTTTTCAGGTTTCGTTTCGCGGTGGGGAGCGCCGCTTTGTAACCCTGTGCCGTGGCGGATTTTTGCAATGCCGCCTGCCGTTGTGGCTCCTGCAATTGCGCCACGACGTCGCGGTCGGCTTCGCGCAGGAAAAACGGATCGGCGAAAAACGCGGGCGTCGTTTCGTAAATGAACGTTGAAATTTCGCGCGTCAGCGTTGGGCAATACGGAATATTGCGCTTTTTCATCAGCGCGATGAATTCGGCGTCAATCTCTTTGTCGCGTACGCTGTGCGCGATGACGTCGGCGCCAGCGCGCAACAACTCCTTGGCGTCTTCCAGATAGAAGATGTGCGCCGCAACACGAAGCCCGAGGCGATGCGCTTCGGCGATGACGGCGCGATAGACTTCCGGCGTCATTTTGGCGTTGGTGCCCAAATTGTCATCCACGCGGATTTTGATGACATCCGGTTTGGTTGCCGCAACCTTGGCCACCATTTGCCGCGCTTCTTCCGGTGTTTTGCCGGTGATGACATCGCCCGCCAGATACAGCCGCGTGCGCTCCAACGCCGCCGTGTTTTGCGCATCGCGCAACCGAAACGCCGGTTCTTTTTCGCCGCCCAAACTCCACACCGTCGTGATGCCATAGCGCGCAAAGACGCCCAATTGCCGCAACGCGTTTTCTTCGG
Source organism: Acidobacteriota bacterium (assembly GCA_016789605.1). Lineage (GTDB taxonomy): Bacteria > Acidobacteriota > Blastocatellia > RBC074 > RBC074 > RBC074. The sequence continues at coordinate 8,540 of JAEUQO010000028.1, read as the reverse complement.
TGTAAGCAGGCGGACGCAAGCCTTGCACGTCAGAAACATGTACGTGGGCGGAAATTAGACCCGGAATGATGTATTTGTCGGCGAGGTTGATGATTTCAGCTTCGGCGGGCACACGTACGGACGTGGTTGGGCCAACGGCAATGACTTTGCCGCCGCGTACCAGCAATACGCCGTTTTTGAGCGCAGGTTTGCCGACTTCCGTCAGGATTTGCGCGCCGACAAACGCCTTGGTGGTTTCGGAAGAAGTCGTTTGCGCGGTATTCGTGGCGAATCCGCCAATCAGCAGGAAGGTCAGAGCACACAAAAAGTTTTTCATGAGTTGAATTGTCTTGAGCTTAACGGGGGGAACTGTTTACCGGAGGCACAGCCAAAACGCAGCGCACCGTGTCGCGGGCAATCAGCAGTTCTTCATCGGTTGGAATCACATACGCCTTTAGCCGCGAATCCGGCGTGCTGAACATTCCTTCGCGTCCGCCGGTCAATGTCGCGTTGACGTCTTCGTTGAGGTGCAAACCGCACCATTCCATGCCCTGACAAATGCGCGCGCGGACTTCGGCAGAGTTTTCGCCGATGCCGCCCGTGAAAACGATGGCGTCAGCGCCGCCCAGCGCCGCCAGATACGCGCCGATGTATTTGCGCACGCGATAGCAGAACAATTCGATCGCCAGCAACGCGCGCCGGTCGCGGTTTTCGCGCGCTTCGTCCAGCAATTCGCGCATGTCGTTGGTCAATCCCGAAATGCCCAGCAAGCCGGATTGTTTGTTCAGCAAGCCTTCGGTTTCTTGCGCGGTCAGCCCTTCTTTGGACATCAAAAAATCAATGATCGAAGGATCAATGTCGCCGGAGCGCGTCCCCATCACCAAACCTTCGAGCGGCGTCATGCCCATTGAGGTATCGAGCGAATTGCCTGCCTTGATGGCCGCCGCCGAACAGCCATTGCCCAGGTGCAAGGTGATGATATTGACCTCTTCACGCGGCAGATTGACCAGATAGCGATAACGATAGGCGACATACCGGTGCGACGTGCCGTGAAATCCATACCGGCGCACTTTGTGGCGGCGGTAAAACTGATAGGGCAGGGCATACAGATAGGCGTGTTCGGGCAACGTCTGGTGAAAGGCTGTGTCAAACACGGCAACTTGCGGCAGCCCAGCGCCGAGCAATTCGCGCGCCGCCAGTACGCCTTTGATGTTGGCCGGATTGTGCAACGGAGCCAGGTCAATGCAATCGTCAATGCCGCGCAAAACTTCGTCATTGATCAACACCGACTGTTTGAAACGTTCGCCGCCGTGCACGACGCGATGCCCGACGGCGTGTATGTCGGCGACGCTTTTGATTTCGGCCAGGCCCGCTTCGGGCGAACACAACCAGCGAATGATGAAATCCACCGCGGCGCGAATGTCGCGCAATTGGGCTGTCGCACGATGCGGCAATGTGCCGCCGCTGCGCATGGAACAGACGGCTTCGCCGCCGATGCGCTCAATGACGCCGCGCGCCAGCCGTTGATCGGCATTTTGCGCAATGCGCTCCAGGTCGGTGGCGATCAGTTGAAATTTGATGGTGGAGCTTCCGCTATTTAAGACCAGAACATTCATGATGCCAGGCATTACAACAAAGAAGCCTGTTGCTGTGAAGCCTGTGCGCTGTTTTTGTATGGCAGGTTTCGTTGCGGACTTTTACGCGTCCGCAACGGGGCATTTTGCTCAGTGTCCGGCGATAACTCGAATCGTTTGAGCTGGTACGGTGATTGCTGGCTTTATTGCGCAAGCAAGTCACAACCGTTGTTCGTAGCAAAGGAGTATCAGTATGGCAACGATCAAACGTGATGAGTGGAACGATTACTTCCAGGCGTTTAGCTTTCGCAATCAGGGGCGGCCCACCAAGCTGGAGATTTTCGGCGAACTGGGCGCACAAGAAGAAGAACATTACCTGCCTTTGAACGGTGTCAGTCTGGCGGAAACCGGCGCCGATGTGCCGCGCATCGAAATCATGCTCGGCGGTGAATCGGCCAAAAACATCGGGCATTTAACGCACATGGTGCCGCGTGTATGTTGGGTGACGACCAAAGTCAGCGCCGACGGACGCGATGAAGCCATTGAATTTGAAGACGCCGAAGGCAGCAAAACCTTGTTGCAATTCGAGCCAGTCAACCATTCGCTGAACTAAACCCGGTCAGCTTTCAAACAGCAGGCTGAGGCAGGTGAGACCTGCTTCAGCCTTGCGCAATTCACTGAGCGCAAGCGTTCGCACATTGAGCCCCAACGCCGTCAGTTGCTGTTCTGTCGCGGGAAAGCCCGCTGCCAACAATACCGTTTCGCCAACGGGCAAGGTGTTGGCGGCCCAGGCTTCCGCTTCGCTGACGTGTGCCAGCCGAAACTCTTTCCACGCCGCGCAATCCACCCACGCACAATTGGCCAGCATTGTCTGGTGCCCCAAATAGGTGGCCGCTGTTTTCAGATGCAAACAGCCGGGCACGGCAACCGGTTGCACGTCGTAACCATGCGGCGCAGTGAACGCGCGTAATTGCGCGATGCCTTCCTGGTTGGTGCGCGTTGATAACCCGACATACAAAATACGTCCGACGCGCAGCACGTCGCCGCCTTCGAGCGTGCCCGGTTCGCGAATGAACTGCAGCGGACGATAGACTGCCAGCGCTTCTGCAACAGAAGCTGTTTCGGCCTGACGGCTGAGCGCGCCGGGACGCGTAATGATGGCGATTTCATCCAGTACAACGGCGGTATCTTCGACAAACACGGCGTCGGGCATGCCCGGCAACGCAGGCAATTCAATGACGGTTGCGCCGCATTCGCGCAACGCTGTTTGATAGTCGCGGTGTTGTTGCACGGCCAGCGCCAGATCAATCGGTTCGCGCGTCAGATAGGTCAGTTCGCATTGCAGGATTTCCGCGCTGAGCGCGCGCGTAATGGCAGTAAGCATAAGCAATAGATGGTTGCAGCAAACAGGCGGCGGAAACCATAGCGCCGCGTCGCCCTTACACACGATGGCAAACTGGTCTAAGCTTGCCCGTCAGTTGTCACCGGCGTCGTCGTGAAACCGCCGCCATCGCCAACATAACGTTCAAACGCGCAACCATCAACATGCCATTGCTTGTCAGTGCGAAAGACGCACACCTTCATCGGTATCGGCAGATTGCCGAAACGCTGGTCAAACACGGATTCGGATTTTTGCTCAGCACGCTGGGGCTGGATCGCTTTTTGCCGTTTCAGCAGGAATGGCTGGGAAAATCCGAAGACGCCCTGGCGTTGACGCCGCCGCAACACATTCGCGTTGCGCTCGAAGAACTCGGCCCGACCTTTATCAAACTGGGGCAATTACTTTCGACGCGGCCCGACCTGATGCCGCCCGAATACCTGTTGGAATTTGCCAAGCTGCAAGACGATGCGCCGCCGTTTGATTCCAAGCTTGCCATCGAAGTCATCGAAGCCGAGTTGAATCAATCCATCAGCGCTGTTTTTGTGCATTTTGATCATCAACCGTTGGCGGCGGCTTCGATTGGTCAGGTGCACGCGGCGCAATTGCCGGGCGGCGTCGAAGTCATTGTCAAAGTGCGTCGCCCGGACGTTGTCGAACAGGTCGAAGAAGATTTGGAAATCCTGCATAACCTGGCCGCTGCCGCCAATCGCCGCTGGGAATTTGCCAAACGCTATGACCTGTTGGGCTTGATTCAGGAATTCGCGCTGACCTTGCGCGCCGAACTCGATTACATCCGCGAAGGCCAAAACGCCGACCGCTTTGCCGCCAATTTTGCCGGAGACCGCAACGTCCACATTCCCCGTGTGTTTTGGGATTTGACGACTTCGCGCGTGCTGACCCAGGAACGCATTCGCGGCACCAAAGTCAGCGAACTTTCTGTGCTGGACGAACTTGGGCTGAATCGCCGCGAACTGGCCGAACGCGGCACGCAAGCCATCCTCAAGATGATTTTTGATGACGGCTTCTTTCACGCCGATCTGCATCCGGGCAATTTTTTTGTCGAAGCCGAAGGCCGGTTTGGCCTGGTGGATTTCGGCATGGTCGGCACCGTGGACGAAAAAACGCAGGATTATCTGGCGAACCTGATTCTGGGATTGTCGCGGCAGGATTACGACCGGCTGACCGAATCCGTGTTGGAACTGGAAGTCGTCAAACATCGCGTGGATCGCAACGAATTGCGCCGCGATCTGGAACATCTGATCAAACCATATTTCGGATTGCCGTTGGGGCAGGTAAAACTGGCCCTGCTGTTTAACGAAGCCTTTGCCATCATTCGCCGTCATCGGTTGCACATCCCGCCGCATCTGGCCCTGCTGGTCAAAACCATCATCTTGCTGGAAGGCATCGGCACGCGGCTCGATCCCAATTTTCATCTGACTGAAGTCATTGCGCCTTACGCCGAACAACTGATGGTGCGCTTGTTTTCGCCGCGCCGCATGATCAAAAAGCTGGGGCAGGCCAGTGTGGATGTCGCGCGGTTGGGCGTCGAAATTCCGCAACAGCTCCGCCACATTCTGACCGAAATCGAGCGCGGCGGCTTTGAAGTCGGCATGAAACCGGGTTCGTTTGAACCGCTGATAACGCGACTGGAACGACTGGCCAATCGCATTGTGCTGGGCGTGATTGCGGCGGCCTTTATCGTCGGATTGGCGGTGTTGCTGGCGGTCTATCGTCCGCCGGGGTGGGAACGCTGGGCGGGGCCGATGTTTGCGGTCGGCTTTTTCTTTGCGGTGCTGTTGGGCGTGTATCTCGCCTGGAGCATTTTGCGTTCTGGCGGGTCAAAGAGTGAGTGAGCGAGGGAGGCTGCGGTCGCGAGTGGCTCTGTTGCCAGACCGAAACCGAGGGCGTATAAAGCGAGAGATTCAACCGACGGGTGCACCCGCCACCTTGCTACAACACAAAATCTGATTTTTCGTAACCCAGGGAAAGGAACTTTGTATGTCTACAGGGAGACGTATCAATCGCCGCGAATTCATCAAACGAACCAGCGTCACCGGCGCAGGCGCGGGCGTGCTGTTGGGCATGCCGCGTCGCACTTCGGCGGCCTTTAACACCGCCGAGAGCGCCAACGGGCGCGTCACGCTGGGGTTTATTGGCACCGGCGCGCGGGCGCATCAGGTGATGGATGACGTGTTGAAAATTCCCGGCTTTGAAATCGTGGCGTTGTGCGACGCGTACAAAGGCCGGTTGGAACGCGCCACCGAACGCACGGGCGGCCGCGCCAAAACCTATAAGGATGCTGCTGAATTGCTGGCTGCGCCGGGCATAGACGCGGTTTACATCGGCACGCCCGACCACTGGCACAAAGCGCACGCCATCGCCGCGCTCGAAGCTGGCAAGGACGTTTACATCGAAAAGCCGCTGACGTACACCGTCGCCGAAGGCCTGGATGTGATCGCCGCCGTCAAAAAGACGGGCCGCATTTTGCAAGTCGGCAGTCAGAACATCAGTGCGCCAATTCAGGCCAAAGCGCGCGAGATCATCGCGTCAGGTCGCCTGGGACAAATCACGATGATTCGTTCGACGACCAGCCGCAATTCGGCGGGCGGCGCGTGGATTTATCCGATTCCGCCCGACGCCAATCCCGACACGGTCAATTGGGACATGTTTCAGGGTTCAGCGCCGCAACATCCGTTCAGTTTGGAACGCTTTTTCCGCTGGCGTTGTTATCAGGATTATTCGGGCGGCATCGCGACCGATTTGTATGTGCACACGATGACGACCATTCACTATCTGATGGGAGCGCAAGCGCCTGACGCCGTGGTGGCGGTGGGCGATTTGTACCGCTGGAAAGAAAGCCGCGATGTGCCCGACACCATCAACGCGATTTTGCAATATCCCGAAGGATTCACCGTCAACCTGAGCGCCACGTTCAACAACCAATCCGCAGGCGGACGCAGCATCGAGATTCTGGGCACAAAAGGCACTTTGCTGCTCGAACGCGATTTGACCTTCGTCCCGGAAAACGCCCAGGAAGACAACAGTTGGATTGTCGAATCCTGGCCGAGCGCGCTCGAAGCCGCCTATTACAAAGACGCCAAAGTCATCGCCACCGAAGTGCCGCGCAAGTGGGACCCGAAAGTCATCGAAGGCACGCAACGCTGGAGCGGACTGGGACGCGATGCAGGCATGCTGCATCTGGAAAACTTCCTGAAAGCAGTCAGAGAACGCAAACAACCGGTCGAAGACGTTTTTGCCGGTCATCGCGCCGCCGCCGTTGCGCATATGATCAATTTGTCGGCGCGCAAAAAACAGCCCGTGTATTGGGACCGCAGCCGCGACAATCTGAAAGCCTAGTCGCGGCTTCCGGCAAAAAACGAGGGCGGAAAAAGACCCTGACTCTTTTTCCGCCCCTATTTTTTGCCGGGGGCTGCTGCGACCGGGGAGGAATCCGTGGGCTGACACCGACGGCGTTTCGCAGTAAACTGCGCCCATGGACGAAAGAGACTTTTACACCGAAAAGCAAGAATTGAAGACGGCCACCTATTCGTGTCCGAAATGTCGTCAGAGCTCCGAGTTTCAAATTCGCTGGTTGCGGCGTTCCAAAAAGCGTGAAATTCCGCGCGGCGCGAGCGAATTTGACCGTGCCAAATTCGCCAAAGCGCGCGATTACATGGTGCGGATTGATGACATGCTTTTTTGCCCGAACCCACGCTGTCGCGGCAAATTCGAGATACCGAATTCACAAACGGTCGTTTTCATCTAATCTGCAGACTCATCAGAAGCAGACCCGGCGCATTGCAATGATTGTTGCGGTGGTGTCTGGTCTGCTTTTCTACGCCGGTTTGGCGTAATGTCACCCGCTAACTTCAGCGCCGCGTTCCCAACGCAAACGACGTGGCGCACAAGCCGAACTGCACAATGGCCACACCGATTACTCGCGTCGAAATCGTTCAGAACACACTCGCAAAATATCTGAATGCCGCACAACCAACGTCCCGACCATTGGCCAAAACCGATGCCTTGCGTGCGGGCAGCACGCTGACTGTGGCGCAGGCGCTGGAAATTTTCACCGATCAGGTTGTCAGCCGGTTGCTGGATGTCGCCGCGCGCGAACTGAAAAAACGCAACGAAGGCTTTTACACGATCTCCAGCGCCGGGCACGAAAACAACGCCGTTGTCGGCACGTTGTTGCGGCTGGATGATCCCTGCTTTTTGCATTATCGCTCTGGCGGGTTGATGGCGGCGCGTTCGCGCAAAGCGAACGTGGATGTGATCTTTGACACGTTGTTGTCGTTTTGCGCGTCGAAAGACGATCCGATTGCCGAAGGCCGCCACAAAGTCTGGGGCAGTCGCACGATGTGGGTGCCGCCGCAAACCAGCACCATCGCGTCGCATTTGCCCAAAGCCGCCGGACTGGCGTTTTCGCTGCGCGCGGCGCGGCGCAGCGGCAAAGCCACGGATTTGAGCGATGATTCCATCGTGCTGTGTTCGTTTGGCGATGCGTCGGCCAATCACGCGACGGCACAGGCGGGCATCAACTCTGCGCGCTACGCCGTGCGGCGCGGCGGTTCGGCTCCGGTGATTTTCCTGTGCGAAGACAACGGCATCGGCATCTCCGTTTCGACACCAAACAACTGGATTCACGATTCGTTCAGCCAGCAACCGCACCTGCATTACTTCGAAGCCAAAGGCGAGCTCGATGAAGTTTTCGACACGGTCAGCGAAGCCATCGCGACCTGTCGCCGATTGCGCCAGCCGGTGTTTTTGCATCTGCACACAACCCGGTTGTGGGGGCACGCCGGAACCGATGTCGAAACGACCTATCGCACGCTGGCCGAAATCGAAGCCGAAGAAGCCAAAGACCCGCTGCTGGTCAATGCGCGCCGTCTGGTCGAAACCGGCGCTGCCACGCCCGCCGAATTGCAAGCCATCGTTGCCGATGCGCAAGCGCGCATTGATGCCGTGATGGAAGAAGCGATCAGCCGTCCGAAACTGATGACCGTCGCCGAAGTCATTGCGCCGCTTGCGCCATACGACGAAGCGGCCATTCGCGCGACGGCTGCGATTCAGGCTGGCGCCGAAGCGCGCGCAAAACTCTTTGATAACGCCTTGCCCGAAAACACCACGACGCCGACCAAACGAACGATGGGCGCGCATATCAATTCGGCGCTGGCCGATGAGATGCTGCGCTTTTCCGAAATTCAGGCCTTTGGCGAAGACGTAGGCAAAAAAGGCGGCGTGTATTACGTCACGCAATCGCTGCAAAAGAAATTCGGCATCGGGCGTTGTTTTGACACCTTGCTGGACGAAACGACGATTCTCGGCACGGCGCAAGGCGCGGCGATGATCGGCCTGCTGCCGATTCCTGAAATTCAATATCTGGCCTATTTGCACAATGCGCTGGATCAAATTCGCGGCGAAGCCTGTTCGCTGCAATTCTTTTCGTCGGGGCAATTTGCCAATCCGATGGTGGTGCGCGTGCAAGGACTGGCGTATCAAAAAGGCTTCGGCGGGCATTTCCACAACGACAATTCAATCGGCGCGTTGCGCGACATTCCCGGTTTGTTGCTGGCTGTGCCTGCGCGCGGAGACGACGCCGCCCG
>JAEUQO010000016.1 GCA_016789605.1 Acidobacteriota bacterium | reverse complement strand
TGGTATGAGCAGACAGATCGTCATCTTACAGGGGCATCCTGATCCGCAAGGCGGACATTATGACCATGCACTGGCTGACGCATATGCCCAGGGTGCACAGCAAGCAGGGCATCAAGTCAGCCAGATTGAGATTGCCAAACTAGACTTTCCGCTGTTGCGCAGCAAAGAAGAATTTGAGCATGGCTCGCCGCCAGCGGCGATTTGTCAGGCGCAAGACATCATTCGTCGCGCCGACCACCTGGTGATTGTGTATCCCTTGTGGCTCGGCGCGATGCCTGCTTTGCTCAAAGGTTTTCTCGAACAGGTCTTTCGGCCCGGTTTCGTGACCGGCGCTGCCAAAACCGGCAGTCTAGGGACGCGAACCTTGCGCGGAAAGTCTGCGCGCATTGTCATCACCATGGGGATGCCCGCGTTTGTCTATCGCTGGTTTTATGGCGCGTATACGCTGAAAAGCCTGGAACGAAACATTCTCAAATTTTGCGGCATCGGCCCTTGCAAAGAGAGTTTGATCGGAATGGTAGAAGCCAAGAACGACGCCAGACGGAAAAAGTGGTTGGCAAAGATGCGGGCATTTGGGCTCAAAGGAATGTAAGTCTGGTGTCGTTGCGGCGGCAGTCGCACGGAATTTTTCTCGTCTGTTTACGGCAGCGTTTGCCGTAAACGCGTTTCTTCTTTTTCGCCTCAATTTAGCGCCACCGTGATGGTTGCATCACGGTGGCTCATTCTTTTTTCTTTTGGGCTGGTGAATAATCGCCAGCCATGAAAAACACCGAACTCATTCGTTTGCGGCTGCAGCAACAATCCATCGCCAGCGCGTTGTTTCGCACGCCGGGCGAAATCGTCAGTTGGCTGGGCGCTGTACAGGCGCAAGATTATCCGGGCGGATTGTGGGCCGTTGGCTTGCGGTTGCCCGGCGCTGTCGAAGCCGATGTTGAACGGGCGCTTGCCGCGCGAGAAATTGTGCGCACCTGGCCGATGCGCGGCACGTTGCATTTTGTGGCGGCGGCGGATGTGCGTTGGATGTTGGAATTGATGACGCCCAAAATCGTGGCGGCGAATGCCGGTCGGTTGAAGCGGCAGATGGGCCTGGATGAAGAGACATTTGTGCGCAGCAAGGATTTGTTTATCCGCGCGCTCGAAGGCGGCAAACAGCTTACGCGCAATGCGATGTATGCGGTGTTGGAAGCGGGCGGCATTGCGACAGAGGCGCAACGCGGATTGCACATTTTGGGGCGCCTGGCGCAAGACGGCCTGCTTTGTTTCGGCCCGCGCGCAGGCAAGCAACCAACGTTCGCTTTGTTGGCAGAATGGGTTCCCAAAGCCAAATCCAAAAAGCGCGCCGATGCTCTGGCAGAAATTGCCCGCCGCTATTTCAACGGACATGGGCCCGCCACCGTGCAGGATTTTGTCTGGTGGTCGGGATTGACAGCGACTGATGCCGCCGCGGGGTTGGAAATGGTGAAAGATGAATTGACGGCAGAAACCAGTGGCGGCCAAACCTATTGGTTGTCTGCTGAGCGGTTTTCCCCTGCGCGTAACACCGTGACGAATGCCACGCATTTCCTGCCGGTGTATGACGAATACACCGTTGGTTACAAAGATCGCAGCGCCGTGCTCGACCCGCAATTTGCGGCAGCCGCCGGCAATGGCATTTTCAGCGCTCCCCTGGTCGTCAACGGGCGGATTGCCGGAATCTGGAAGCGCACGTTGAAAAAAGACGCGGTTGTCATCACGCCCACCCTGTTTGTCACGCTCAGTCAGACAGAAAAACGCGCCGTAGAAACTGCCGCCCAACGGTACGGACAGTTTCTCGGCGCGTCTGTGATTCTGTCGTCAGATCTGAATCAGGGACGCCGCTAGGCGGACGTTATTCCGCGCTGGCAGAGCGTTCGGCGGAAACCAACGTCAGCAGGAACAGAATGATGCCCAGCCCCATCAGCGTGCCGCCCAACAACAGGAAGAACAGAAATGCCGTCGGGTGTGACCAATGCAGGGTGACCAATTCCACCAGCAAGCCTGCGATGATCAGCAAACCCGCAACGCGAATGCGCCGTTCGATTTTTGTCAACGGTGTTTTCATTTGCCCGGCTCCTTCCAGAAACTGGCTTCTTTCAATTGGGTGACGTTATGGACGATGTTGTGGCATCCGGTCGAAGTGCAACCGAGTTGGTTGGTTTTGATGCGCGCCAGCATGTCCGGTTCTTTGCTGTGCGCTTCTGATTCTTCAAACCCGCGCGCGCCCAGATGGCAGTGCAAACATTCGCGGTTGTTATACGGTGTATAGAGTTTGATCGGTTGCGACGGTTTGCCCAGGTAATAGGCGTAAACGTGTTTCAAGCCGCGCAGCTTGGCGCTGACGTCGCCATACATCGTGTAATCGGTGTGGCAGGTGAAACATGCCTGATCGCGTGGCACCAGATTGTTTTGAAAATGGATTGCCGGGGTAAAGCTCCGGTCATCCACGTGCAGGCTTTTGCCGTAATCTTCCATCACGTGGCACGACAGGCAGAAATTGGTGGTTTTGGAATGTTGAATCTGTTCCTGCACGCCCATGCCACCAGCCAGCACCGGAAAAATCAGCAGCGCCACAAAGGCCAAAATCTTGCCGCCGCGCGTTGCGGTGATCGCGGGGCGCAGAACCAGCCAGCCAATCAGGATGATGCTGACCGCGATCACGCTCACAAGTATGGTGGTATTTCCCGACATAAGGTTTCTCCCCGGGATAAACCAACGCGGGCTTTCTGAATGTGTCTGTCAGCAGGTGACAGGCAAAACTCGTTCAGCCCGCGTTCAGGTAGTTTCCGTGACTGCTTACTTGCCCAGTTCGCGGCAATACGCAAGCAGCATCTCACATTTTTCTTTGCCTAAGGTTTTCTCGTAGGCCTCCATCTTGCCTTTGCCTTTCAGAATGATTTCCAACGCTTTCGCATCGGTCATCTTCTTGAATTCGGCAGAGTTCAACGGGCGGACTTTCAGTTCCTTGCCTTTGGCCGTATTGGCGCTGCCATCGTTGCCGTGACAGACCGCGCATTTAGAAAGGTAGAGGCTTTTGGCGCTCTGGAAGTACGCTGCGTCGGACGAGGGCGTCAACACGCTGATGGCAAAGAGCAGAGCTCCGGCTGTTAGCGTCAACAGCACCGGTTTTTTGTTGAGAAGTTTCATTCAGTGTTCTCCTTTGGTTGTCAGAATGTGAAGCGCAAACTGCTCGTCAGGATATTCGAACGATAATCCTGCACCGAGAAATCCTTTTCGTTGTAACTGTAATGACGGTAACTGAGATTACCGGTTACATGATTGCTGAAACGATATGCCAAACGCGCTTCGGGATTGTGCCTTCTGAGCGGATAAGCGTTCACGACATCGTTGGCCCCCAGGCTGACAGCCGGTGCACCGCGATCCATGATGTAATAATACACCATTATCATGTCCAGCCGATTGGTCAGTCCAAACCGCGCATTGGTATACAACGAATTGATCCGGGCGTAGTAAATGGACTTGCCTGAGACGCGCTGCGTCGTGCCATTGATGACCGTCGTATAAAGGATGTCGCCGCGGGCGTTCAGGTCGTGATAATCATACCCAGCGTCAATCAAGACGCGAGACCTGGGTTCCCAATTGACCGCAATGGTATAGCTGCGCGAATTGGAATCGTTGTTGACCTGCGGCGTCGGATTGGTGCGATCCAGCGAAGTGAAGGTGCCGCTGAACGCCAGCTTATCGGTGGCTTGCACCTGTGCGCGTGCGCGGAAACGCGTGTAATCCAGCGGATTGATGCGGACAAACGCATTGTTGTTTTGTCCTTTTTCCACGTCGAACATAAAGCTGGTTTGTTGCGTCGGGCGGAAACGCACACCGCCGATAAAAGCGTGTGTGCCGATGGATTCTCCTTCGTCGGTCAGTGCCGGATTCGTCGCTGACGTGGCGCTGGTGGCCACGAAATATCGGCTGTTGATTTTGACGTCGCGTTGCATCGCGCGCCAGCCGACGTTCGCGCTGAATTTACGGCCAAAATTCAAATCCAACGCCAGCGTATTCCAATACGAAGTCAGGTCGGTAATGTAGTCCGTGGCCTGGATTCTGCTGACTGTGGTCGTTTGCGGGCCGGTGGCCGGTTGACGAATGGCCGTCGTCAGGATTTCGGTATCGCCCGCGATTTTGAACGAGGTATAGCTGAACGTGTTGCTCAGCGTCAGGTGCCTGCTCAAATCCAGACTCAGTCCGGCATCTACCTTGTTGCTGGGACGTTCAATGATGCCGCCTTGCCCAGGCAGCGTAAGAACGTTCGACACCAGCGTCACACCATTGTTGTCGCGACCGCTGGCAATTTCGTAATACCCGGCCTTCATTCGCTCGTCGTCGTGCAAACCGCGCAACACGACGTGCAACCGGTCGCCAATGCTGCCGCGTACGCTGGCTCTGGTCACCAGCGAGCGCGAACGTTGCGGCGTCAACCGATCAAGCAAGGTAATCCGCCCGTTGTCGGTCGGATTGAAACCCAGATCGCCGCCGGGGCGCGACGTGATTTCCTGGTCATTGCGGAATTGGCGATACAACTGTTCGACGTTGAAATCCCATTTGCGGTGGGTGGCATCCAGCCCTAGCCGGTAATCGTTAGCTTCCCAGCGCGTGTCACCGAACAATTGGAAAATGTCGCGCTGGAAACTATAGGTCGGGTTGTACCGGCCTTTGGCCATGCTGCGGCCATAGCCCGCGTTGATTCTGATTTTGCGTTGCGGGAAAAGCCGCAAGCTGAAATCCGACACTTGTTGCCGCAAATCATAATCGCGGAAGCCCAGCGCAAAGTTCGGCCCCGGCGAACGAAAGTAATTGAACCGGCGAACATTGCCGTCAAAGCGGTACCATTTGGTTTTGTCCAGGCGCAGCGAGAAGTTCTGGCTTTGGTCTCCGCCCGCGTTGTTTACGTCGGCATGCAAGAAATCGAACAGGATGCCGGTGCCGGGCTGCGCCCGCATGTCCAGCGAAGATTCGAGCACGCGAAATCCGTCGCGCACATTGACGTCAGACAGGTAACGTTCATTACTGCCTTTGGTATCAACGAAACGATAGCCAAGTTCGAGCGTGTTGGTGGTGGAATACACCCCCCAGGTGCGCCCGGTTTCGGGTTTACTGGGTTTGTTGTCTTGAGGTTTGTTGACAATGGCTTTAGCGCGCTCCAATTCGCTATCGGCTGCGCGGGCCTGTTGACTGGTTTCGGCCTTTTCCACGCTTTGCGCAAAGGCGTTGTAACTGAATACGAGCGACAACAACAACGCCCCTGCCCAGGTACGGGAGAGCCAGGAAACACCTGCAAGAATTGCTTTGGGTTGGGTTTTCATTTTCTGCCTCCTTTCCCTTTAGCGGAAGAACCGTTCTTTGTTCGAGCCGTGAATATCAATGTGGCACACCGTGCAATTTTGATAACGCGGTTGGGTCAGGTCGTGCCCGGTCGGCGTTTGGGTGCCGAGACCGGCTTCGCCCGGCAAGCCCGGCGTATTGGAATGGCACTCAATGCAAAGGAAGCGCACCAGATTGCGTGTCAGCAATTTCGGATTGGTCGAACCGTGCGGTGTGTGGCAGGCCTGACAGCCTTCGACTTTAATGGGCGCGTGTTCAAACACAAACGGCCCTTGTTTGTCGGCGTGGCACCTGACGCAGGCCGAATCGCCATTGACCGAATTGCGCAGCGATTTGCCCATGAAGCCGCCGTGTTGGTTGTGACAATCAGAACACTTCATGCCGCCTTCGGGCACTTTGTGGTGGAACGGCTTGGCGAACGACGCTTTTTGATCAGCGTGGCATTGATAGCACATGCCGGGTTCGCTGCCTTTCAGCAAAAATTCCGTGCGTTTGGGCGCGTGCGATGAATGGCAATCGAGGCAGGAAACGCCGTGCCGGGCGTGTTCGCTGCGGCGGTAATTGAACCGTTCTTCGCTGCGGCCTTGCGAACCTTCGTGGCACTTCAGACAAATGGCCGATGCTTGTGCCGAGCCGATGTCTTTGAAAGACAGCATCTTGGCGGCGGCGGCTTTGGTTGTGTCGTTCATCAGCGTGGTGGCTTCGGCTTCTTTGCCGGCCTCATTGAGTTTTTGCACGTTCAGATAGAAATCCACGTGGTCGCGTGCGCCGCCGTGACAAGCTTCGCAACCGCGCAGGTCTACCTTATTGCTGATCAATTTTGATTTGTTGTGCGCAGTCAACGCGTAATGCGTCGCTTCTGCGCCGTGACATTCGGCGCAAGAATCACTGCCGATATATTTGCTGGTGTCTGCGGTCTGATTGCCTGCCGGATTTTCGTCGGCATACATCGGAACCGTGGCAGCTTCAGCGGGAGTGTTGGTTGGAGTGCTTGCTGTCAGGGCGGCCACGCGCGTCATAATGCGCGGCCAGAGGACAGCCAATAAAAAACAGGTGACGAGAGCTATTTTTAACGTTCGCATAAGCTGCTCCTGCTCAAGCGGAAAGGTTAGGGTGTTGGTTAACTGCCGGGTTATTAGGGAAACAATTTGGCTCTCAATGAGTCTTTTAACCTGTTGCTCGTTTCGAACGCTTGATCGGCTTTGCGTTGGACGGGATCCAGGTTGAAGGCGTGCCAACCGACTTTGGCTTCTGCAAGCATGGTGCGCGCGACTTTTTGTTCTCTTTCGATATCGCTGACATCCATTTTCTTGGCGACGGCCTGTTCGATCAGCCGATCTGCCCACAAAACCATCGTGTTCGCGCGGCGAATCGCCTGCATCACTTCGTTGGCTTTTTGGGGAATTTCCGGACGGGCGGGCAGCAACTTGTTCGGCGAGTTATGACAGGTCGAACACATTTCCGCCGTTTCTTCCGGGGTATAAAGAACCTGCGACCCCATATGCACATGGCAGGTCGCACAGCTTGGTCCGAGACCGGCTTCGCGCAGCTTCTGGTAATGCTTGCTTTCGGTGAAGGACGCCACCACACCTTGGTGGCAAGTGCCGCACGTCGCCGGCAGGTTTTGGGGATACAAACTACTCTTGGCGTCTTGCGGCGGAAGCATTCCCATATGCGCCTGCTTTTCGTCTTTCAACGCAGGGTTTCCGCCGTGGCATTTATCGCAACCGACCGCTTTTTCCTTGTGCGAAGACATATGCCATTCGGCATAGCGGCTGGTCAGGCGATAGGGATTGGACAAGCGCGCGTGGCAATTCACGCAGTGGTTGTCTTTTAGTGCTGGTGATAGCTCTTGCGCGTTTCTGGCGTTTACTCCGTCACCGGAAACCGCAATGGCAATGAAGAAGGCAAAACAGCAAACGACTAACAGCTTCTGAGACATACTTCGGCCCCCTTTCTGGAAGTGCCTACGAAAACGCACCATAAAGTGTGGGGAAACTCGCGCACTGCCGATGCTCGACTGCGGATATTTGCCAACCAGTTGCGCGATTTTGGGTTTCATTGCGGAATTCTGCTTACTCTCTTGTGAAGTACTGACTCACATCCATAGGGTAGGCAATTGGCACGCCAGCCAAGCTGACATTTCTGTCGGGTTTCAGATAGCAAACACAGCGGTTTAAGCCGCTTGTTGATAGCGTTTGACTTGCGGGTAGCGAGAGGCCCGCAGAACTTTTTGGCACGCGGTTTGGTAAGGGCGAGGAGGCGATATGCGTGATCAGGCAATTGCGGAATATCACCATTTGCTGGCGGGTGATGAATCATTGACGGCAGAGTTATTTGCGCGAATGCGTCGCGGGATGAATGTGACCCGGTTGCTATACGGCGGACGGGAATTGGGAATCTCGTTGCGCCCGCACTTTCTGACGCGGCGGCAATACGAACGTTTGCGTTATGGCGCGGAAGTGCTCAGCGGCGCGTTCGACAAACTGGCCGCAGCGATGGTGGCTGATCCTGCGCTGATGGAGCGCATCGGCATCAGTCCACGCGAACGGCAGTTGGCGTTGCTGTCGCCGGGATATGCGTTACCCGCGATCAACACGCGGCTGGATGCGTTTGTGCACGGCGACGAGATCAAATTCGTCGAATACAACGCCGAGAATCCGTCGAGCCTGACCGATCAGGAGGGGTTAAACCAGATTCTGTTTGACGTGCGCGCGCTGCAATCGCTGGCCGAACGCTATCGTCTGCGTCAGTTTTCGCCCGCCGCGCAATTGCTCGACGCTTTGCTCGAAACGTATCGCGAATGGGGCGGCGCAGGATTGCCCAACATCGCCATTCTGGATTGGGCGGATTTGCCGACGGCGCACGAATTTGTGTTGCTGCGCAATTACCTGGTGGGCCGCGCTGTGCCGACGATCATTTGCACGCCGGACGAATTGGAATTTCGCCACGGGCGATTGTGGCGCGGCGATTTTCGCATTGATCTGGTTTACAAACGCATCATCATCCACGAATTTCTGGCGCGGTACGACGACAACCATCCGCTGATTCGCGCCTATGCCGCAGGCGCGGTTTGTCTGATTAACCCGTTTCGTTGCAAGTTGTTGCACAAGAAAGCCGGATTTGAATTGTTGACGGATGAGACGGCTTCACAATGGTTTAGCGCGCAAGAGCTCGAAGTAATTCGCCAATGCATTCCCTGGACGCGGCGCGTGTTTCCGCGCCAGACCACCTATGCTGGACGCGCGATTGATTTGCTGGATTATGTGCGACGTCAGCGCGCCGATTTCATTCTGAAACCGAACGACGATTACGGCGGGCACGGCATCTTTTTCGGCAATTCGTTGAGCGAATCGGCGTGGGACGCGGCGCTGCAAACTGCGCTCACCGGTGATTATGTCGTGCAGGAACGGTTGAGCTTACACACGGAAACTTTTCCTATCTTCAACGAAACCACCTGGGCGTTGCAGCCGATGTTCGTGGATACCAATCCGTTTCTGTTTCGCGGAAAAGTGGAAGGCGCAATGGTGCGGTTGTCTGATTCGCCCATCGTCAACGTGACTTCAGGCGGAGGCGAGACAGGATTTTTTGTGCTGGAAGAGCAATAGGGCGTGGCCGATGAATGCTTATCCGTCGGCAAACACTTCCAGCGCTTCTTCATCGCTGATGACGACGCGGCGGCCATCCACCACGATCAAACTATTGGTTTGCAGCCGCGCGAGGGCGCGCGAAACGACTTCGCGGACAGAACCGATGCGCGCCGCAATCTGTTGATTGGTCAATACGAGCGTTACTTCCCAGCCTTGCTCGGCGCGTTTGCCGCGCGTGCGCGCTTCGCCGAGCAACCAACGCGCCAACCGCTGATCCACTTCACGCAATGACAAGGCTTCGACCAATTCGGCGCATTTGCGCAACCGTCCGGCCAACAGTTTGAGCGCCGTCAACGCGATTTCAGGATTGGTCAAACACAACGCTCTGACGTCGCGTTTGCTCAGGAACAAGACGACGGATTCTTCTTCAGCAGCGACGGTGGAAGGGTAGGGGCGGTCGTCAAAAACGGGCAATTCGGCGATGGTTGCGCCTGCGCGTTCGACGTGGATGACCTGCTCGCGTCCATCCAGGCCTTCGCGAAAGGCGCGCAACGCGCCGCTGGCGATGACAAACAAGCCGGCAGCGTCGTCTCCAGCAGAAAACAGGATTTCGTCGCGCGTCAGCCGCCGTTCGATGGCGCGTTCTGCCAGCGCGGTCAGCTCTGGTTCGGGCAGTTCGCTAAAAAGTGGAGTGCGGCGCAAAGCGGCAATTTTGTCTGTGCTCATTGCGCGGCATTCTCGCCTTGGCAAAGGCAAGATTCAAGAATTCTGGGAAATGGTGGATTACCGCGTCTGTCGTTTATGTTGCCAGCCGAAAGGTCAGGGTCGTGAACAGCAAAAAGATCAACGCATAGGCGATCTCGCTCAGGCCGATGTGTTTCAGGTTTAATGTCTCGGTCGGTTTGAACAGACTCCAGGTCGTGCGCGCCAGCACCGGCGCAAATGCGATCAAGGCAAACAACGGCAAACTGCGGGTGACCGCCAGCGCAAGCAGCGACAACAACAAAAACGCGTGATAGCCGACGCATTGCCAGCGCGCGCGCTGTTTGTCTTTGGGGCGTTTGGCGTGCAGGCCGGTGACGCGCAATTTGACGTAAAAGACACTGCTGGCGAAATACGCCGCGCTCAGCGCCCAAAGCCAAAGCGTGACTGCCGCATTTTGACCGCGCGCCGCCAGATATGCCGCCGGAGCCGTCATTGTTAGCCCGATGATGGCCATCACTTCGCTGGCGACAGAACGGTCGGCAAATTCCGTTGCCTGTTTGCCATTCACGGCCAGCAGGATGCACCCCAACAATGCTAGCGGCAGCAACCAATACAGCCGGTACACCAGCAACAAGGGAATGCCGCTTGTCACCGCAATTGCTCCATAAAACAACAACAACCGGCCTGCTTGCCGCGCATTGTCGGTTGTTCGTCGGCGGTTATGCGCGCGCCACCAAACCAACAGCGATTCACGTGCGATGAATAGCGCCGTCACCGCCAGCAACAACAAGACAATCGGTAACCCAAAATCGCCGCCGACAATTGCCCCCAACACAAATGGGACATAAAGCATCGCCCATGCGCCGTGCTCTTTGGGTAGTTTCAAGCTTGTGCGGATGTTCATCGTTTTTCTCCCTCCAAATATTCTCTTGCCATTGCTATTCCACGACAGCGCAAATTTTTTGCCGATGACTTTTGTCACTGCGTGCCGCGAAATTGGCCGCTAAATTGCAACCAGTGCAGGCAGGTGCTTTGAAAATTGCCTGCGGTATTTACGCTGTGCAATGACAACGGAGGTCTTTATATGTTGGTAGATACCACAATCATCGTCAGAGATTTGGCCGTGACTCTTCCCGGCGCAACCCGCGTTTTGGAGCAACTCGGCATTGATTATTGTTGCGGTGGCGGCCGCAGTTTGCAGGACGCATGTGAACGTTCGGGCGTTTCGTTGGAACTGGTTCTGGCGCGACTCGATGCCGCTGCCGATGACGCCGATACAAATCAGGAGCAACGCGACTGGCAACACGAATCGCTGACCGCACTTTCAGCATTCATCATTGATACGCATCACTTTTTTACCAAACAAGAACTCGCTCGTATAGAAGCTTTGCTGGATAAGGTTTGCGCGCGGCACGGCCAAACGCACGAAGCGTTGCTGCACTTGCGCAATGTCTTTCAGGAACTGAAAAACGACTTGATTCCGCATATGCTCAAAGAAGAGCAAGTGCTTTTCCCCTATATCGCACGTCTGGAAGATGCACTCAGCGAACAGCGTGCCGTTGTGCCGCCGTTTTTTGGCACGGTGCAAAATCCGGTGCGCAAGATGGCGGCGGAACACGACAGCGCAGGCGAATTGCTGGCTGAAATGCGCAATCTCACGAACGGATACGCGGTGCCAGAAATGGCCTGCAACAGTTTTCGCGCGTTGTATCAAGCGTTGCAGGAACTGGAAGCCGATCTGCACCAGCACATCCATCTGGAAAACAACATTTTGTTTCCGCGCGCGGTTGCGCTGGAAAACGCGGCAAGCGTCGCTTGGGAATCTGTCGGCGGACAATTTCAACCCGCTTGTTTTCAGCACTGACGACTCACTCTGCGGAAAAGTGCCGCGAGCTTTACCGCACAAGTGCGGAGTTTTTACCAGCACCGTGTGGTTAAGCCCCACAAACCGTTGGTCGGATGTAAGGCATACGTTTTGCACCATTCGCGAATGAATATGATCGGGTAGCAAAACAGGGCTACCGAACACTGACGTAATTCGTTTTTTTCTTACTTGGAGGTGAGTAATGAAACGCATGATTTTGGCTTTGGTCGCGTTGTTTGGTCTGTTGGTGCTCGGCGGCAGCCTGTGCCCCACAGACAGCCAGGCCGCAGCGCGTCGTGAAACTGCGGTCGTGGAATTTGCCCAGACCGTCAAATTGGGAGGCGCTTTGTTACGCGGCGAATATCTGGTGGTGCACGACGAAGAGCGCATGGCGCGCGGCGAAGCGTGTACGTATGTGTATCACGGACGCCAAATTGACGAGACGAAATTGGTGACTTCTTTCCATTGCATTCACGTCGACCGCGAGGCGACAGCGGCGTTCAAGGTGACGTTTGTTCGTCGTCCGACCTCGTTTGAAATTCCAGAGATCAAAGAGATTCAATTTGCGGGCAGCCGGGACGGTCATAAAGTTCCGTAAGCTGTCGTTATTTGTTGTGAGTCCATCAACCTGAAGCTCTGGGTCGTCCCTCCTTCAATGGTTTGACCCGGAAAAACGGCCCTTGTCTGGAGGTTTCCGCAAGGGCCGTTTTGCTGCCCGACCCTGGCGAAAATTTTCTGCTACGAATTCCCGCCGTGATGACTTATGTCACTGCTTTGAGATTCATCAAACAGTAAGGTGTCTTCGCATTTAAACATCGAATTTGGGCAACTGTTTGAGGGGAAAAGCAACCTGAGGCTGCCAGGCCCACTTACTTCAATCGTTTTGGGCATTAAGCTTTTTATCTGTTTTCCGATCCGCTGATTCGATGTCACGTTCACTCAAACTTTTAAGGAGACCCCGTGAAACGGCTATGGATTCTTTTTATCGCAATTTTTCTGTCTTCGTTTGCCGTGTTGGGCTGGGTGGGGACTGAGATTTTTCGGCAGGCGCCGCCAATTCCACGTGAAGTCGTAACCACCGATGGGCAGGTGTTAATTGCCGAAGGCGAGATTTCCAACGGGCAAAACGTTTGGCAGGCAATGGGCGGAATGCAGGTTGGTTCCATTTGGGGGCATGGCAGTTACGTTGCTCCCGACTGGACAGCCGATTATCTGCACCGCGAAGCAGTCTTCATTCTGGACAAATGGGCCAAAGCGGAATTTTCCCGGGATTACAGCGCACTGAATTCTGAACAACAAGCCATGCTGCGGCAGCGGTTGCAAGACACAGTTCGGAAAAACAATTACGACCCGCAAACCGGCAGAACCACGATTGAGCCGGTTCGCGCCGAAGCGTTTGAAAGCAGTCTGAAACATTACTCGGACGTTTTCACCAACGGCAACAAGGCTTACGCCATTCAACGCAACGCTCAGCCAGACCCGACCAAGCTGCGCCAATTGACATCGTTCTTTTTCTGGACTTCCTGGGCATCCGTTACCAATCGCCCGAACCAAACCATTTCTTACACCAGCAACTTTCCTTCGGAACCGTTGGTCGCCAATACGCCAACCAGCAGCGCCATCGTCTGGACAGGTGTCAGCGTGATTATGCTGCTGGCAGGAATCGGGGCCATGGTCTGGTTGCTGGCCAGACGAAAACCCGAAGAAGACCACGAGGTTCCCAATAGCGACCCGTTGATCGGATCAACGCTGACTCCATCACAAAAGGCGACGGTCAAATACTTTTTGGTCGTTTCACTGCTCTTTCTG
>JAEUQO010000485.1 GCA_016789605.1 Acidobacteriota bacterium | reverse complement strand
TTGATGTTCACGTCAGGCACATAGGCGTTGACGCTGCTCAACCCATCCACGACCAGATTGTTGGACGCAAACGGACTGCCGTTGATGCGGATGAACGAAATCTGTGTGCCGCGATCCGCAAACCCCGAAGCCGTCGGCCCCACGCCGGATTGCACCGCTGGCGCAAGCAACACCAGCGACAGCGCGTTGCGACCGTTGACGGGCAATTCTTCGACGCGGCGGTTTTCGATCACCTTGCCAAATGTCGCGGTTGTAGTGTCTACCAACGGAACCTGGCTGGTGACTTCGACGGTTTCGCTGACCGCGCCGGTTTCGAGCGTCAGATTGATTTCGGCGCGCTGGTCAACTTCCAACGTGATGCCGCTGCGCAAGGCTTTTTTGAATCCTTGCTTGGTCACGGCGACGGAATATCCGCCCACGTTCAGGTTAGGAGCGACATAGTTGCCGTCATCGTTGGTGACGGCGCTGGTGGTCACATTCGTGGCCGTGTTGGTGATGGTAACGATTGCGCCGGGAACGACCGCGCCGTTGGAATCGGTCACCGAACCGAGAATCGTTCCGCGCCCGCGCTGGGCCAGAGCCGTCACGGAAAACAGCCCCAACAGCGCGAGGATTGACAAGGTCACTGCGGCAAGTTTTGCTGCGCCAGGTGACCGATAGGTAACAAGGTGAGTCATCTTGAGCCTCCATGGGGAACAGCGCAGCACGGCGGTATTCAGCGGATGACGACACATTCGCGTCGTTGACTGCCAAACCCGTGGGCTGTGCGTAGGATTGATTGCGTGCTTATTCTTGTCCGACGGATCGTTCGACATCTTCCAGCAAAGATGTGCCGCCGCGTTTGATATGTTCGCGGATAGCGCGTGACACTTGTTCGGTGTCGCGCGTTGCCAGTGCTTGTACGATGGCGCGATGTTCCCGCTGCTCTTGCGCAACCCGCTCCACCCAGCTTTCTGACCGATAATGAATGGCGGCGATCTGTATGTGCGTTCTCAGCCGATGATACATTTCGATCAGCTTGCGATTGTGCGACAGTTCCACCAACAAACCATGAAATTGAAAATTCAGTTCCAGATGACGTCCGACGTTGGTTTGCCCGGTTGATTGCCCCATCTCTTCGATCAATTGGTTCAGCTTTTCCAGGTCGGCGTCTTGAATGCGACGGACAGCGAGTTCGCCCGCCAACACTTCCAACGCACACCGTACCTCGAAAATTTCGGCCAATTCGACCGGGTCCAACCGGCTGACAAACGTGCCGCGCCGCGCTTGCACTTCCAGCAGGCCTTCGCCCGCCAGACGTTCAATTGCTTCCTTGATCGGCATCTTCGAGATTTTCAGCCGTTCGGCCATCTCTTCCAGATTCAGCCGTTCGCCCGGCACAAGCTGTCCGGCCACGATTTCGCCGCGCAAATAGTCATACACCTGCTCACTGATCTTCGCCTGATTGATGATGACGTTTTCGACTGCTGCCATCGAAGCCTCCACGGATGCCATATCAAAAATGTAAAATGTGATATATCAGATGCAAGATAACGCGACATCCACTTTCCGTCAACATCGCCAGAGAAAAATCCTGATCCCCTAAATCAGCGGACAAACGATAGACGGGTGCATAGAAAAACCGTGAGAGCCAGTTCCCCCAAAGGCGCTCACGGTTTCTGATAACTTCTGATTTTGCTTTACGTTAACGAGACAAACCGACCAAACGCAACAGCTCGTTGAATTTGGAATTCTGCCGCAACGGTTCGTAAATGGGTTCGACTTTTAGTTCAACCACACCGCCGTCTTTTTCCTGTACGGCTTTTTCCAATGCGGCAAAAGCTTTGTCGTTTTCGCCCAAACGCACGTGCAACATCGCAATCCAGGATTGCGGAATGTAACGGTGCCCGGCTTCCGCTTGTAGCTGGGTCAGCGATTCTTTCCAGAAAGCTTCGCGTCCGCCGTTGGCAAATGCGGCTTTGAGCGCGGTCAGTTTTTCCGGTTCGAGTTGCAACAACCGCTGGGCGCGCATGAATTCCAGGATGGCGTCTTGTGTCTGGCGTTGCTGTTCATACACCAACCCCAGACTGTTGTGCGCCGACGCGAAATTGTCGTCCAGCGTGATGGCTTTGCGCAGGTGATCAAGCGCGTGCGGGTAATCTTTGGCGTAATAAGACAACCGCCCGATGTCGCTGTTAACCGGCACCGAACGCGGATCGAGCGCACGCGCTTGCCAGATTTCGGTGGCGGCTTCTTTATGCCGTCCCATCAAAGCCAGAAACTCGGCATATCGTTGATGTGCGACGGCGGATTTGGGATTGAGCGCCAGCGCGCGTTTGAATTCGCGTTCGGCGGTTTCGTAATCCCAGTCATAACGCAGATTGACCTGTGCCAGCGTCAAATGCGCGTCAGCCGATCCGTCGTCAACCTTTAACGCAGCCAGGGCGACCTTTTTCGCTTTTGGCATGCTGTTGACGGGCGTTTCCTGATCAGAACCGGCGGCGTGACAGGCCGCGCATCCGGCAAAGGCATCGGCATACGTGCCATCTTTTCCTGCCGCGGCTTCAAAATATTCGTCCGCTTTCTTGAGCGCTTCGGGCGTGCCCAGATTCCAGTAATAGCGACCTTTCAAATACAAATCATACGCTTCGGCGTTTTGCGTGCCGCGCTCGGCCATGGCATCGCGTTGCGCATCGGTCAGCCGAAAGCGCAGCTTTTCCGTAATGTTCCGTGCGATGTCGGTTTGCACCGCCATCACGTCAGACAGCTTGCGGTTAAATTGCTCGCCCCAGATTTGCCGCCCATTCGCGGCGTTGACCAGTTCGGCATTGATCGTCAGGCTGTCACCGCGTTGTTTGATGCGCCCCAACAAGACGGCTTTGACTTCGAGGTCCTGCCCAACTTGCCGCGCGTCAGCTTCTTTGCCTTTGTAACGGATCACCGCGTTGCGCGAAGACACGCCCAGTTCCGGCACTTGCGACAAACTGTTGATGATGCCTTCGGCGATGCCTTCGCTTAGATACTCTGCATCCTGGTCACTGGCATCAGTCAAAAACGGCAACACCGCAATGGAATCAATCGTCGCGTTGTTGCGCACGTACCGCAGCGCCATCAATCCGCCCGCCAGCAGCAAGGCCAGACCAAGCAAGGCTGGCAACAGCCAGTGGCGTCGCTGAGCGCCCACGACTGCGACGCTGTGCATGGCAGTCGCGACAGGCGTTTGCGCCGCCGTGATGACATTGGTTTCGTAACTGACGGTCGCGTCATTTTTCGCCGACGCGCCAGGTTGCGACGGCACATTCGCCGCAGAAGCAGAAGCCGCACGCGGATTTTCGCTCAGTGCGGCAAACCGCGCAGTCGGCGGTTCGAGCTGCCTTGTGCTTTGCGCATCGTCCGCCAGGTCCACCCGCGCTTTCACCCGTTTCAAATCCGTAATGATTTCCTGTGCCGTTTGGTAGCGGTTGTCGCGGTCTTTGGCCAGCATGAGCGCGACGATCTGTTCCAATTCCGCCGGAATGCCCGGCAACTGTTGCGAAGGCCGGATCGGTTCGCTGGCCAGCAGCGCCACGATAATGTCACTGGTCGTTTCGCCCGTGAACGGACGCGTGCCACAGATCATTTCATAGAGCACCACGCCCAGGCTGAAAATGTCCGTGCGTCCGTCAACGCGCTGTCCGCGCGCTTGTTCGGGTGACATATACGCAACCGTTCCCATCACAATGCCGGGGGTTGTTTCCAGCAAGGAACGAGTGGGCGCCTCTAAATCGCCAGAGGTCGTTTGTTCGGTCAGTTTGGCCAGCCCGAAATCCAACACCTTAACGTATCCATCAGGCCGCACCATGATGTTTTCGGGCTTGATGTCCCGATGCGCGATGCCCGCGGCGTGCGCGGCTTGCAATGCGCTGGCCGTCTGGCTGGCGATGTCGAGCGCGTCGGCCAGCGACAAACGTCCCGCGTTCAGGCGTTCGCGCAATGTTTCGCCTGCGATAAATTCCGTGGCAATGAAATGCAGCCCGTCCTGCTGTCCGATTTCATAAATGGTGATGATATTGGGGTGATTCAGCGCCGACGCCGCACGCGCTTCCTGTTCAAACCGGCGCACGCGTTCCTGATCCACAGTGAATTGTTCGGGCAGGATTTTCAGCGCCAGCTTGCGTCCCAGCCGGTCATCTTCTGCCAGATAGACTTCGCCCATGCCACCAGCACCGATCTTTTCCAGAATACGAAAGCGGGAGATCGTTTTTCCGAGCATACGGTTCACCTGTCACGGGCAAACGGCGCAAACCAAACGGCGGCAGTCTGTCAAAACTGCTGCCGTCCGGCGTGCGCCGTCTGCGAAGTTCACTTCTTTTTCAGCATATTGCACGCCTGAAATGCGGCTGACGGGTCAATTGCGGTATTGCCCTCTTCGATGTGGCGGATGATTCCTTCTTTATCCACCACAAACGTAGCGCGTCTGCCGAATCCTGACGCTTCACTGAAAATGCCATAGTCCTTCACAACTTTGCGTTCCTTGAAATCACTCAGGAGCGGAAACCCCAGGCCCTTGGTTTCGGGCGCGAGTTCTTCCGACCAATGTTTGAGCGCGGGGACACTGTCCACGCTAACGCCAAAGATTTGGGTGTCTGCGTCGGTAAATTTGGCGATATCAGCCTGATACGCCTTCATTTCGCGCGTTCAGCCACCGGTAAAGGCAAGCACGTAAAAGGCCAGCACAACGGCTTTTTTGCCTTTGAAATCGCTGAGTTTATAGGTTTTGCCATCCGTCCCCGGCAACGTAAAATCGGGGGCGGCGTCGCCGATTTTCAAATGGGTTTTGGCAGCCGGAGCTGCCTGCGATGGTGGTGCGGCTGCTTGCTGTGCGAATGCGCTTGCGCAAACCACAGCCAGCAACACGCTCACACCCAAGATCTTTTTGAGCATGATGTGTCTCCTTGGATTGATCGTTAAACTTGAGACCACGGTCAGAAGTCCCGCAAGTTGTGTAAAGCGCCAAGCATTAGACATCATCGCCGATTCGATACGCAATCCGGGCCTTGCTTGGATGTATTGGCGCGGTGATTCTGCGCCAGAAAGCGGGGCCTGACCGGCCAAGTGGCGTGTCTTGGGCTACAGTGTGCGAAGTTTTCGGTTGACCAGCAGCTCAGCGGCTATCAGGTTCGGCACCCAACACAGCCAGGAGATGATGGGATAGGCAAATTCAAACGCGATGCCCGCCGCCATTGCGCTGGGCAAGTAAATGCGCAAGGTCACGGCGGCAAAACTGAGGGCGAAATTTCGCACCATCCAACGACGATGCGCGGCAACATCACGCGCGCGAATGCTGA
>JAEUQO010000462.1 GCA_016789605.1 Acidobacteriota bacterium | reverse complement strand
GGTGAATTTGTCGCCTTGCTCGATCACGATGACTTGCTCGCTCCCTGGGCGTTTTACGAAGTCGTCAAACGCATCAACGAAGACCCGACCGCCGATTTCATCTATTCCGACCGGGATATGATCAGCGAAGACGGCAGCGTGCGCTTCGGGCCGTTTTTCAAACCGGCGTGGTCGCCATCGTTGTTGCTGACGGCCAATTACTTGTGCCATCTGGTCGTCATTCGCAAACGCATCGTGGACGAAGTCGGCGGATTTAATCCGGCAATGGACGGCGCGCAAGACTGGGATTTTTTCCTGCGCATCAGCGAACAAACCGACCGGTTCAGTCACATCCCGCAAGTGCTCTATCACTGGCGGCAATGGGGCAATTCATCGGCGTCGAGCATCGCCGCCAAACCATATGCCATCGCCGCGCAAAAACGCGCCGTCAAAGATCACTTGTTTCGTCTTGGCATCGCCGCTGAAACCGTTGCTCCTCCGGGGCAATTCGTGCGCGCAACCTGGCCGGTCACAGGCAACGCCAAAGTCTCGCTCATCATTCGGCATACGCAATCACAACCCGGCTGGCTGTCGGGCTGTCTGACTTCCCTGCTGGAAAAGACGTCGTATCGGAATGTGGAAATTCTGTTGGCGACGGCAGATGCCACGGCAGAAACAGAACTGGCACAGATGCGCCAACGCGCGCCTGACATTGCGCTCAAAGCAGTCAGAATTTCAGCGCAGGCTTCCTTTGCCGAAGCCAACAACGCCGCAGCGGCTGCGGCCAGTGGTGACGTGCTGCTCTTTCTGCATTCGTCAATTGAGATTCTGGATGAGCAATGGCTGGTCGAGATGCTGCGCTGGCTGGATTATCCCGGCATCGGCGTCGTCGGCGCAAAATTGCTGACCCCGGAAGGATTGCTCAAACACGGCGGCGTTGTCATCGGCACGGATGGCGTGCCAGGTTATCCCTACGCCGGACTGGCGGAAGGCGATTTCAACCTGTTTGGCTTTACCGAGTGGTATCGCGATTGGCTGGCGGTGACGGGCGATTGCCTGTTAACGCCGAAACTCCTGTTTGAACAATGTGGCGGGTTTGCCGAACAATCGGCGCACAGTGACATCGCCTATTGTTTGCAAGTTCGTGCCAAAGAGCGCCGCGTGTTTTACACGCCCTATGCTAAATTGCGCTATCGCGCCGCGCGCTTACGCGAATTCGCCGGTCAGTCGCCCGTGACGATTCCGGCAGAATTGACGACGCTGCGCCCCGGCGATCCGTTTTTCAATCCCCAATTGTTGCCCGGCGTGGGAATTCCAAAACTTAACCGACGAACAAAATAGACTATGCACGTAAGCTCTTTTCAGCACATGCAGGATTTGGTGACGCGCCATTTGGATTCCCAGCAGGCGTTGCAAATCCTCGACATCGGCAGTTACGACGTCAACGGCAGCTACAAACCGCTGTTTCCGCATGCCAACTGGCGCTATACCGGTGTGGATTTGTCAGCCGGGCCCAACGTAGACGTGGTGCTGTCCTCACCCTATCGGTTTCCGTTTCCAGATGGACACGCCGATCTGATCGTTTCAGGACAGGCGTTTGAACACATCGAATTTTTCTGGCTGACCTGGATGGAAATGGTGCGCGTACTCAAACCCGGCGGGCGCATCTTTTTGCTGGCTCCCTCGCGCGGCCCGGAACATTGTTTTCCCGTGGATTGCTGGCGCTTTTATCCGGGCGGTTACACGGCGCTGGCCAAATACGCGCAACTGGAACTGGTCGAAGTAACCACCGACTGGGAACCGCATCCCGATCCTGACAGCGCGCAATGGGGTGACAGCGTCGGCGTCTTTCGCAAACCGCCGCAGGATTTCAAAACGGCGCTGAAACAGCGGCTGCGTTATTACCTGCACCAAAAGCTGATCTCGGCTACCGGGTTGTAAACTCGCGCATGTCCACCTCGTCGTTTTCATCACCGGCCATTGCGCTTTGCCTGGCGACCTATAATCCGCCGCTGCCGTTGTTTCGGCGGCAAATCCAATCGTTGCGCGCACAACAATATCCGCACTGGCATTGTTTCATCAGCGACGATGGATCAGCGCCAGAATTCGTACGCGAGATGCAAACGATGCTGGCGGCGGACGAACGGTTCACCGTTTCGCCAGCGCCTGTGCGCCAGGGCTTTTATCGCAACTTCGAGCGTTGTTTGCGTCTGGTGCCTGCGACGTTTCCGTATGTGGCGTTTGCAGATCAGGATGACCACTGGTACCCCGAAAAGCTCTCTGTGCTGGCGGCGGAAATCAACGAACCGGTGGTGCTGGCTTACAGCGATGCTCGCATCGTGGATGGAACAGGGGCCGTGTTAGCCGAAACCTATTGACAAGGCAGACAGCCAAATCGCGGCGATTTGGCGTCGCTGGCGCTGACCAATTCCGTAACCGGAGCCGCTGCGTTGTTTTCGTCTTCGCTCTTGCCCTACGTGTTGCCCTTTCCGGCAGAAGCAGGAAATCTGGCGCACGATCACTGGCTGGCCTGTGTTGCGCTGTCCGTGGGCCAAATTCGGTATGTAGATCGTTGCCTTTACGATTACGTGCAGCACGGCGCAAACGCCATCGGGCACGGCGAAACCAAAGCGCCGTTTTTGCCGAAGTTCATCGTGTTGAGTTTGCTGAACCTGGCGCGGCGCAAAGGTTGGCAACAAGCCGAAATCATTTATCGCCAGGAAGTACGCAAGATCGTCGTCGTCGCACAAACAATCTTGCAGCGCTGCCAGCCGCTGTTGTCCGCCGAAGCGCGCGCAACCTGGCAACGACTGGCGCAACTGGATCAATCGTTCTCTTCGTTTTGGTGGTTATTACAGCGTGGCCGTCACACAGCCCCACTCACGGCGGGCGCGGAATACCATCTGGCATTGGGCCTTTTGTGGCACTCCCTATCGAAGCTTCTATTCCGAGGAATTTCACAATGAGTTACATGGAAGAATCGCTGGATGTTCCGTTGCGGCATATTCTGCCGATCATGCAGGAACGCATCACGGGACAGACAACCTATTTCGGCGTGCAGGCGCTGAAAAACCCGCTCGATTTTTGGCTGTATCAGGAACTGATGTACCAGCACAAGCCGGACGTGATTGTCGAAATCGGCAACCGCTTCGGCGGCAGTACGCTGGCGCTGGCGCACCTGTGCGATTTGCTCGGCCACGGACGCATCATCGGTCTGGACATCACACACGAACTGATTCCCGACGTCGTGCGCCAACATCCGCGCGTGACCTTGATCGAAGGCGACGCCTGCGCGTCGTTTCCGCAAGTGGCGCAACTGATTTCCGCGTCTGAAAAGACGCTGGTGATCGAAGACAGTTCGCACACCTACGAAAACACGCTCAACGTGTTGCGCACTTACAGCCCGCTGATCAAACCGGGCGATTATTTCGTAGTCGAAGACGGCATCTGTTATCACGGGTTGGATTTGGGACCGAATCCGGGGCCGTATGAAGCCATCGAAAGTTTTGTCGCCGAAAACAGCGCTTTTGAAATTGATCGCAGCAAGGAAAGCTTTTTGATCACCTGGAATCCGAAAGGCTTCCTGCGCCGTGTCCGCTAACAAAAAAGCCATCGCGTCAGCTTGTACAAGCTGACGCGATGGCTTTTGTCTGACGCGCCGACAAACTACGGCGCGAAATATCCTGACACGTCTACAATCGCCTCCAGGGTTCGTTCGGCAAACAGCCGATACTGCCCTGTGCCGGTATTCAATCCCACCACAAACGAATTGGACAGCACCTGATTGGCGAAATAGACCATGTTCGCGGTGAGCGGTTGCGCCACACCGTTCGGATACATGGTCAGATACCCGGCCTGCGCAGTCAGGTTGATGACCGTCACATTGCCCAGCACCGATTGCGCCGTTGAGGGAATCGTGATGGTTTCACAGGTCAGATGCGCAGGCGCAGCCAACGAAGTCCCGCCGGTGATCGGAGCCGCGACCGAATCGCAATTTCCTTGCGCCGCACGCGTATCCAGAATGCGCAGCGGACGCAACAAGGGATTGAAATACAACCCGGGACCGTTTGCGTCGGTGGCTTCGGTGCTGAAATACCCCGCCACATCAACAACCATGTCTATGGTGCGTTCGCCGAAGATGTTGAACTTGCCATCATTGCTCAAGCCAACAGTAAAGGTGTTGGAAAGAATCTGTCCGGGCGCATAAATCATATTCGCGGCGAGCGGCGGCGCGATGCCGTCTGGATAAATCGTCAGGTAGCCAGTCTGGCCGGAACCGTTGATCACGGTGGCGTTGCCGACAATGGCTTTTGCGGCGGCGGGAATGGTCAGATTCTCACACGTCGTGCGCGCCAATGTCGTCAACGAAGTGCCCGCCGCAATCGGTGCGCTGACGTTGTCACAGGCTCCCTGATTGGCGCGCGTATCCAACAAACGAATCGGTTTGGCCAATGCGTGGTAATACAAACCGCCTGTGCCCGGCGGCGCGTAATAGCCGCTGATGTCTACAATAACGTCCAGAGTCCGTTCGCCATAGATATTGAACTTGCCATCCGCGCTCAATCCGACGGTGAAATTATTGGAAAGCACTTGCCCCGGTTGGTAAATCATATTCGCCGCCAGCGGCAACGAAACGCCGGTCGGGTACACCGTCAGAAAACCTGCCTGACTGGATTGATTGATCACGGTAACGTTGCCCACGACGGCCTGGGCAGCCGCCGGAATGGGAATGCCTTCGCAGGTGGTTTGCGCCAGGGTCGTGATGGAAGTTCCCGCCGCAATCGGCGTCGCGACGTTGTCGCAATTTCCCTGGCCAGGACGCGTATCAAGCAAACGAACCGGTTTCGGCAGCGGATAAAACTGTAATCCGTTAATGACCAGTTGATAGTTTTGCTCACCGAAACAGCCATTCACATCGGTCGCTCGCACCGAGAAATTGAACGTTCCCGAAAGCGACGGCGTCCCCGAAAGCAAGCCTGTGCTCGTGCTCAAACTCAAGCCGTTGGGCAAGGTTCCAGTCACGCTAAAGATAAACGGCCCGACTCCGCCCGACGGAGTCAACGATTGGCTGTATGGCTGATTGATAACGCCCGCACTGAGCGTCGAAGGCGACAAGTTGATCGTCGGACACGTCACGGCAATTGTGTAATTGCGACTGCCGATACAGCTATTGGCATCAACCGCCGTGACGGTAAGATTGTAAGTACCAATTTGCGTCGGCGTTCCTGACAGCGTCGCCCCGGAAAATGACAGGCCCGGCGGCAACGTGCCAGACGGCACGAAGACGACCGGATTGGTTCCGCCCGTTTGTGAAAACACCTGGTTATACGACACGCCAACTGCGCCGTTGGGAGCCGTTGACGGATTCACCGTGATCGGCTGACATCCGGCAGAACTGCAACACATCGGGACTGCCGTGGTGATGGTCAGGCTCCAACCGCCCTGTATGCTGCCCGTATCATCATCGCTGTCATCCACCACATACAACGCCCAGGTGCCGTTGGGCGACATTCCGTTGAACGCAGACAAACGCGGCGGGTCGGCATATGGCCCAGCAGGCGCAGGCGAGGGGAAACTGTCTGCCACTCCGCCATAATTTGCCGGAGCGTAAGTGCCCGTCGTCAAAGGCCCGGTTTCAGAAACGGCCAGCGCCGAATCATCAAACGTCAAGGTCGCGTTGGACATGGTTGCCGTTCCGCCCGCATCCGACATCAACAACACTTTTTTGCCGTCCGGCCCAACCAGCAACAAATCCAGATCATTCGGTTCGGTGTGACTGGCGTTGAGCAAGGTCACCGTCACTTTTGAAATCGCGCCGGTCAGCCCCGAAACTGCCAGATTGGACGGGTACGGCGACGCCTGGCCAGACGTTGTCCCCACCGGTCCCGCCGGAATCGTGATCGCCGCATTGTTGGTAACCGTCACGGTGCTGGCCGTTGAAGTCCCCAGCGTGAAATTGAACGACACCGTGCCCAGATTGGTCGCACCGTCTTGCAAAGACAAGGTTGCGGTCAGCGTGCCGCCACAAGTGCCCCCGGCAACAAAGGTGAAAGAACGAAATACCGAAGGGCCGCCCGCTTGTACAACGCCGTAATTTTGCGCTGCGCCGGGATTGCCAACGCCACCTGAAGCCTGCAACGTCGCGACCAAATTCGCGGTGTTGGCCGTGCCCAGGTTTTGCAATCCCAAACTGACGGTCACCGTTTCCCCAGGATCAATCACGTTGTTGGCCGGGCTGCAGCTTTCGCCCGTGAGCAACGAACCAATGCTGGTCAGCGCGGGCTGTGCCGATTCGGTGGCATTGCTGACCACCAAAGCAAAATCCTGATCGAGCGCACTGCCAACGTTCATCACACCGTCGCCTGCGATATTCGCGCCGGTGATTTTGACCACGAATGGCCCACTGACGCCCGCCGGAATAAACACGCTCTCGACGTTGTTGCGCGAATCAAATTCGCCGCCCGCAGCCGAAACCGCGCCGGCAAACACGTTTCCGCGATAGGTTTGGCCGCCGACGGTGACTTCCAGGTTGAGATCGTTGACATAGGCATTGCCAGTGGTTGAACCTGGCGCATCCGTCCAGGCCAGCGTCACACGAAACGGTTTGCCTGAATTGGCGACCGTTCCCGTCACAATGCGGGTCTGGCCAGTGGCGGTGAGGATGTCTGCGCCGACTTGATCGCGCAAAACCGTGGGCGTCGTAAAAATGTCGAGCGCGGTGGTCAAGTTGACTTCGCCCATGCCTTGCGCGTTTGACCAGAGCGAATCCGCCGCACCTGCACCGTTCAAATACCGCGCCGTGTTCATCAAAACGGCTTTGGTCAAAGCCGGGCTGGGCGGCGCCTGGTTGGCGTTGAGAAAGCGCTGACGCAACAACGCGGCTGCGCCTGCGACGGCTGGCGCGGAGTGGCTGGTGCCCGATGAAGCCGTATAAAACTGCTGGCCCGTGGGAAAGAAATTGCTGCCGAATGCGCCGCAGATGCCTCCGCCGGTAAAACAAGCGCTGGCTTGGCCAAATTGCGGCGGCGAAGCGATTTGCGGCGCGCCCCCCGTAATGTGCGACCCCGGCGCGACCAGATCAGGTTTCTTGCGCCCGTCAGCCGTCGGCCCGCGCGAAGAAAAATCCGCCATATCGTTGGCGCTGTCGGCAGACGCATCACCGATACCGCATGCATCATTTCCGCCAAACGCGCGCACGTTTTCAGCCGCGCCAACAGTAATGATGTTTTTGGCTGTGCCGGGTGTGGTGATCGAACTGCTGATCGGCCCCTGATTGCCTGCGGCAAAGATAATGACCATTTCCTGATTGCCAACTGTCGGAATCACCGATGTCGGCAATTGCGCGTCACGCACCAGAATGTCATAGGTTTGCGCTTCCATTGTGTAAGTCGCGCCGTTCGGTTCGCCCCAACTGTTGTTGCTGATGCGCGCGTTGTCTTGGTAGGCGCGCGCTTCCAGGTCGGCATAGTTCGGAAAGGTGAATTCGCTCGGATCGAAAATGACTGAAGCGCCGACTTTGACAAACGGCGCAACGCCCAACCCGTACCGAAACCCGCTGGCATCGGCGTGCGGAAAAGCATTGAACGCTGACGGCACAAACCCGGCAATGATATGTGCGTTCAGATTTCCGTGTCCGTCACAACCTTGCAACGTGCTATTTGGGTTGGCGGTGCCTTCCAAGCGAATGTATGACAAGCGGCTGGCGGCGCTGGTGCTGCCGCCCGTGTACAACGCGAAATGGTTCGGCGTCGTGGTCGCGTTATCAACTCCGCTGTCTGACACATTGATGGCGAAATTTGACGCGGTGAATTGCGACTGGGTGAAACCTTGTCCCGCCAGATAGGTTAAATAATCGCTGGCATTCGGCGTGCTGCCGGTCAGGTTACCGGTCAAGATGACGTTCTGGCGTTCATCCAGCTTGATGGGTTTGCTGTAACGGCGCACCGAAATCACATCCGGGCGCGCAGCCAACTGCTTTTCCACGCCTTCCAGCGGCAACCGCACCACCAGATTTACATACTTGAGCACACTGAACTGGCTGCGAACATCTTCTGTTTTCAATTGCGAGATCAAACTCAGCGTCGCCTGATTCATCGCCGAATCGGCCACCAACTGAATGGCATATAAATCGCTCTGTTTTTCCTCTTCCTTGCCGCGCAACTCTTTTGGCAATCGTGCCGCTTTTACGCTCGGATGCAACTTGAACTCGGATTCATACGCGCCATCCCATTGCACATAAGCTGAACGCGCCGCCCAGGTTTGCACGCGTTCCAAATCCGCCGCCGTGCCGTAAACCAAATAGGCGTTGTGCGGAATGTAGTTGATGATGTCTACGCCAGTGGCTGTCAGTTCTTCGTACCATTCCGGTTTGATCGGCCCTGCAAATTGCACCAGGTGCAAACCCGCTTCGGTGCGTTCCCCGCTCCGCACGGCTTGCAACCGCTTGGCACGCTTCTGTTGCAATTCCGCTTTGGTCGTATCAATGGCTCCGGCGTTGAGCAAAATCACATTTTCCTGATCACTCCAGACCGCACCGGTTTCCCGGCGAAGCTGTGGGCTGCGGCTATCATCCACGCTGAAGAGTTGAAAACTTCCATAATCGGCGATCAACTGCGAGCCCTCAGCGGCCAATTCGCGAGCCAGCAGCGGATCCGTCACGCGTAATTTATGTTTCGCGCCTGGGCTGCGATATGGAACGGCTTCTGCTGGCGGCTGTCGTTTGGAAGTTTCTACCGTCACGGAATCTTGCGCCGCCGCGTGCGAAGCCCCTTGCCGGGCGTGCACAAGCAACAGCGAAAAAGCGCTGGCGATCAATAAAAATATGAGTGGGAAGTAAACCTTAGGTGAGCGGAGGAGGTACAAGAATTTCTTCTGCATCGGCATTGTCAAATACTTTCCCTATCGGTTGCGCCAGCCAGGTCCAGCGTCGTCCGTAGCGTTCGTAGATCAATGAAAATCAAATCTGCGCCCGAAGCATCGGTCTTGTAAAAACACCGAAGAGCTTGCCGGAATCTGGCAGAGACGCAGCCGCGAGTGATAACGTGCTTACTTGCTATTGTTTTGGGGCGAGCCCGGAGTTCGAAGCGAACCGTTGTCGGTAGAGGAGGATCGCTTCTTGTGTTGAAATGCCGGTGTGAGTGATCTCACAAACGCGCGCGAGTGTACAGAAAGGACTTGGTAGCGTCAACTTGGAAATGCCGCGCAAAACGTATTATCACCTAGGTTTAAGAGCATGATAGTATGCAGCCATTCTTGTGTAACCACGCAGCATCTTGGTGAATTGTTGCCAGCAGTAGATTGACAAGTTCAAGGAATGTAAACGCGCAATATGAATGTCACTACCGTTGCCGTACGGATGAGTCGTGTGAGTCAGGCAAGGACAACAAGAAAAAGTCAGGAGCTATCTCAATGCAAGTGAAGCAAATGGAGGATTGTGATGTTGATCTGCCCGGTTTGTCGTAGCCAAAATATGGAATCTGCCAAATTCTGTGGCAATTGCGGAAACCCGTTCCCTCGCCCGTCACCGCCGACAACCTCATTCACCACTTGTGCCCAGGGTCATAAATACGCTGCGGTTTATCAGAATTGCCCGTATTGTCCTCCGATCAATACACCGCCAGAAACCACCAGCGATTTCGCCACGCGCATCGGAGAAACACGTGTTAGTGATCCCATAACGGCGTTTGACCCAGCCCCGCCGCCGCCGCCGCCCGTGGCAGCGCCGCCGGCAACTGATTTCGCGACAAGAATTGACGTTGTGCCAACGGTCTTTGAAACACGTATAGACGCCGAAGCGACAACGTTGGAAGCCAGTTACGCCTGGCCTTCTGCCCAACCAACCAAAGCGGATCCGCCGCCCGCGCCGTCATCCGCCCCGACGGAAGTCATCTCGCCTTTCGCCCAAACGACGATGGCGGAAATCCCGATCCTGGACTTGCCGGATACAGAAGAAACCGTCGTGATGGAAGCGATGGCAACGCAAGTCTCTGAACCGCTCTCGCTGACGAATGCCACCACTCAAGCGCCGTTGCGTGTGGACAATTTCCCCCCGCCCGTAGAACCGGTTGCCCCGCTGCCGCCAGAACCTGTGAATGCATCAGTGCCGCCACCACCGGCGCCGCCTGAAATCGAGCGCCGGACGATGATTGTCGAAAGCGCGGCGTTGCCACGCGCCTCAAAAGGAAAATTGGTTGGCTGGCTGGTCTCGTACAGCCAAAATCCCGATGGCGAAGATCATCGCCTTTATAGTGGTTACAATCGTCTCGGAGCCAACCCTGTATGCGACATCGTAATCGAAGATGAGACGGTGAGCGGCTCGCACGCCATCATCGTTTATCGTGAGGGGCGGTGTTTGATCAAAGACGATTTGTCGCGTAACGGCACCTTTGTCAATGGCCGGGAAATTACCGAAGCGCATCCGTTGCAGAATTACGACCAGGTACGCATCGGCAATACCTATTTGACCTTTGTCGCTGCGCAACGTAACAGCTAGATCAGTTTGCAAGCGCCTGTACGGCAGTCACCAGTCTGTTTACCGCAATGGCATCTGTGAGACTGCCGTACATTTGCTTGCGACTTGATCCCAACAACTTGCTGGTTTTGTTTAGCTTTGCTTGCAGATTCGTGCGCCCCGTATCGCCATTTGCAGTCAGGCAGCACGTACTATGCGCCAACAAATTACGATCGCTCATCGCACAGACACAGGGCTTGAGCGACAGCAAAACGAAGATTCCATTCTCTATCTGGCCGACGAACGGTTCGGCTCCCATTTGGTTGTGGTGGCGGACGGGTTGGGCGGAACAGCGTGTGGCGCGGTGGCCAGTCAATTGGCCGTACAAACCATTCGGCAGAGTTTCTTTGGCACCGCCGACGGTAATTTCAGCATCAATCAGCGGCTGGAATTCGCCGTCACAGAAGCCAACCGCATGATTCTCAATCGTGCCAAACGCGACCGCCAATGCCGTGGCATGGGTTCGACCTGCGCCGTGCTGGTTTTGGCCAATGAAGCCGCCTATCACGCACATGTCGGTGACAGCCGCATTTACCTCATTCGCGACAACCGCATCGCACAACTAACGCGCGACCATTCCCGCGTACAACGCATGCTTGATGACGGTCTGATCACCGCTGAAGAAGCAGCCACGCATCCCGAACGCGACTGGTTGGATCGCGCGCTGGGCTTGCGCCCTGATCTCAAACCGGACATTCGCCCGGAACCATTGCGCCTTTGCCAGGATGACACCTTTATCGTTTGCACTGACGGATTGACCAATCTGGTCCGCGAAGAAGAGATGTTTCGCGTGGTGCAACACACGCCCGCCGATCATGCCTGCGAAGCGTTGATCTCGCTGGCGAATGACCGTGGCGGCGTTGACAACATTACCGTCGCAGTCGCCCGCGTCGGCGCAGACATCACGCTCACCTTTTGACGATTCTCCAATGAATACAACGTTATTGATCGCGACCTCCAACCCCGGCAAGGTCAAGGAACTGGCCGCCCTGCTGGCTGAACTTCCCTGTCAGGTGATCGGTTTGACTGATTTGCCGACGCCGCCTGCCGTACCGGAAGAAACTGGCGCAACCTTTGCCGAAAATGCTCTGCTCAAAGCCGATTATTACCACGCGCAAACGGGGTTGCTGACGCTGGCGGATGATTCAGGCCTGGCGGTGGACGCGCTCAACGGAGCGCCGGGCGTGTATTCGGCGCGTTATGGCGGCGAAGGTTTGACCAGCGGTGAGCAGATTCAGCTGTTGCTACAAGAGTTGAAAGACGTTCCGACCGAACTACGCACGGCGCGGTTTGTTTGTTGTATCGCGTTGACCGGCAAACTCTCTGGCGTTTCGGTGCGCGAAACCTTTGAAGCCAGTTACGAAGGCGTCATCACCAACGAACCGCGCGGCAACAATGGCTTCGGGTACGACCCGGTGTTTCTGGATACTATACTTGGGCGCACGCTGGCCGAGCTCTCACAAGCAGAAAAGGCTGCGCGCAGCCATCGTGGACAGGCATTGCGCGCAGCCTTGCAATTTCTTTCTCAGCATTTTCCGCCACAACAAAGCTGACGGCAGTCACCAAACCTCAACCACTGTTGCGCAAAACGTAATGCCGCTCTGGCGTGGGATAGCCCGCTGCGCCAAACGTCTCGCGAATCAGTTTGTTGGTATCGAAATACACCTGCCAGTAATTGTCCGTGTGGCAATAGGGACGCACACACAAAACCGGCCCTGACAGATTGAACTCTAAAATCTCGACATCCGGCGCAGGTTCTGCAATGACGTTGGGAATCTGGCCTAACTTCTCTTTCAACCGCTTGATCGCATCGTTGTGATCTACGGAATGATTGAGTTGCGCCACCAAATCCACGCGGCGGAACGAATTGGCCGAATAATTCTGGATGGTGTCGGAAAAGATTTTGTTGTTGCCGACATAGGTTTGCACGTTGTCCGGCGTCAAAATCGTCGTCACGAACAACCCGATTTCCTTGACAGTTCCAGTCACACCGCCTGCCGTGATGAAGTCGCCCACTTTGTAAGGCCGCAAAATCACCAGAAACGCGCCAGCGGCAAAATTGGTCAACAACCCACCCCAGGCGGCACCGATGGCCAGGCCTGCGCCAGCCAGCAACGCGGCAAACGTCGTCGTTTCGACGCCGAAATATCCCAGAAGCGCAATGACCAGGGCGATGTTCAACACCACGGAAATGATATTGCCCAGATAGCGCTGAATTGTTGCGTCCACGTGTTGCGCGTCCAATGCGCGATGCATCAACTTGATGACAAAGCTGATCAGCCAGCGTCCAATCATGTACAGCACGATTGCCGCCAGAATCTTCAGCCCCACGTTTGTGGCCGTAGTCGCGACGTTCTGTAAGATTTGGTTCACGTCCATCTGCGTACCCTCCGAAAATGAAATGCCCAGTCCATAAAGACCGGGAGACAGGTTTGCCGTCTTCTGCGCTCTGCTGACTTGGCAGCCAGATTGCAGGCAGGCACACCCCGTGCGAATGTGTTGGTACAGCTTGTTAGTGAGTTAAACCCTGATGTGTGGGGAAAAGCGACTCTACCGTATGGCCTGCATTCAAGCAATCATTTCAGCCATTTCAGCTCAATTACTGCGCGATCTCGCCCGTCAAAATAACCAAAGATGTTCGTTGTGCGTCCGCCCAAAAAGTCTGCGCCGAGACCAATGCTCCAATGGTCATTGATCGTTTT
Organism: Acidobacteriota bacterium; assembly: GCA_016789605.1. Classification (GTDB taxonomy): domain Bacteria; phylum Acidobacteriota; class Blastocatellia; order RBC074; family RBC074; genus RBC074. Next base: position 2,949 of record JAEUQO010000462.1, on the reverse strand, counting down.
CACCAGCCGTGGACGCACCAGGAACTGCTTTTGATTCAATCCTGTGAGCACAAACAGTTCTGGCCGCAATGTGTCGCGCAAGAAGTTCGTACGGAAATAAACAGACGCCAAATGATTCTCGCGCGGCAACAACAACTCGCGCTGTGGCGCTGAAACGAAAGAGAAGAAATATTGCCCGCTGATCCACAACCAGGTTTTCGCCGACCAGTCTGCGCCGATCACGCTGGAAAACTGGCCGTGTCGGGCAAATCCTGTTTGCGTCAATGTCGAAACCGGCACCGATTTGTTGCGGTTCCAGCCAGCTTCCAGGCGCAAGACAACCGAACCAAAGTTGGTTGCCGCCGTACCGCCCAACACCTCCTTGCGGTCATGTTTGGGCTTGATGATCACTGTCGGCAGGGGGCTGTTAGGTGTCGGTTCGACGCCTTTCAGATACGTAGTGGGCAATTCTTCCCAGCCGTAAAAGTAATTAGCCGTGACATCCCAACGTCCCACACTGCGGCTATATCGCGCACCGGCTTGCGAAGCGTTCAAGCGATACGAGGCACGCGCGGTGCTTTCAACGCGCAGGGGAAACTGGGGCAAACCTTCCGCAGCCAGCGCCGCGTTAATCAGCCCCAAACCAAACACCGGCCCGGCACCAAATTCGTTGTTGGCAGCGGGCGTTCGCGCAGGCGCAAAATACGGCACCCAGATTGTTTGCAATGACCCGCCGCCCAGCGGCACTTCTGCGCGCGCCAGCCACAACGGACGGCGCGAATCCAGAAAGTCCTCCAGAATGAATTCGCGGTAATCGAGTGGGTTGATGACATCCAGCACGCGCAATCCGTCGGCCTGCCCCCAAACGACTTGTTGCAAGCCAAGTTTCACATCCACTTTCTTGATCTTGCCGTCGAGCAACACCTGACGCGGATCGAACCAGACATTTTTCGGATAGCCCAGGCGTTCAACCGGATCGTAATGCGCGCGGCCTTCAAGCGTCAGCCGCCAGTCAGCGCTGAGTTTGGCAATGCCTTTCGCTTCGAAAATCGTGCGCGACATCTGCAATTGATGTGGCGCATCCAGGCGCAAGCCGGTGCGATTACGCAGCGTAAACGTCCACTGCCAAGGTGAAGATTTCGGTTCTGGCGTGGGAGCGGGTTCCTGAGCAGCAGGCGTAGTCGGCGGGTCTTGCTGCCGCGCAAAGCAGAAACTACAGAACAAACTTAGCGCGAAAAGTGCGCCACACACATTACTGCGCGTCTTCTTCAAGGTCTTCATCCGGTGCGGGAGGAAAGCTGATGCGGTCATACACCTCCGCCAGCGGCAAGGTACACGCAATGGAGCTGATGGGAGCTTCCTGCTCAAGCCCCCAATACGACCGATAAATCCATTCGTTATCCTCACGACGCAAGAAGTGCTCGACAAAGGCTTGATTCTGGGAAACCAGCAGATAATCCGTCAGCGTGTCGTTCCACATGCGGTAGCGCGTGAATTTAACCCTGCGATCAAAATCTTCTGTCGTGTGAGAAAGCACTTCAATGATCACACTTGGATTGATGATGACGTCGCGACGATGATCCAGGTGCTTGGGTTCACCGCAAATCACAACCAGGTCAGGATATGAATACAGACCGTTGCTGCTGTTTGATTGTCTCGGTAATGCTCCGCTACGCACCTTGGTGTCTTTCATCCTGGCCCGGCAAGGCTTTCCTTTAAGCTGCCCGCCAATTAGCACAGCCAGATTCATACTGATATCAGCCTGCTCATCGCTTTCCCCTGCCATCAGGAACAGATGGCCATCCAGGTATTCGTGACGCACGTCTGCGTTGCGCTCAAATTCCAGATATTCATCTTCGGTCAAAATAAACTGTGTTTGCGGTAAAGCCCTGGCATCCCCGTTCGCATACAACAGACAGGCACACTCTACCGCGTTTCAAATCTTCCTGTCACCTTGCGGCCCCCGCCAGCCTTGTCATCGCCGGTACTTAACCAGCGGCGGTAGATCGTGTCAGGCGAAAAGCGATCAGCATTCCAATCAAGGCCAATCCAGCAATCAGCAACGCCCCGCTCAGCGAAACCGGCAAGTAAATGATCAACACGCCCACCAACATGACCGAAGCGGCAATGATCTTGTCGCCGATGTTTCTCTCTTTGAATACCAACCAGCCCAGCAAAATCACCAGAATGATGCCCGCGCGCTTGATGCTGATGGTGTATACGACGGCGATGTAATTGTGGGAAGACAACTGAAAAATCAGCGCAACGGCTTCAAGCGTGCCGGCCAGCGCCACCCAAAACGGCACCGAGCGAATGACCTTTCCCGCGTCTGCTTTGCGCGCCAAGAGCAAGACCGTAAAGAACACACACATGCCCAATCCGAATGCCGCCGCCTGCGCAAAAGCGTCCGTCATACGCACCAGCCGCGCGTCAATCGGATTGGTAATGGCGTTCACCAACGCAACAACCAGCATGTAAAAGCAGCCGCGTTCGCGCCAAATGGCCTTGATCGGTTCCAACCAGCCATTGGCAAACAACAGCCGGTGCATGGCAATCGAACCGACGAAAATCAGCACCACCCCCACGCCTTTTTCCAGCGAAGTGCTTTCGTTGTTCACCCAATATCCCATCGGAATCAGGAACACCGGGGTGAACGAAATGTACGGCATGCAAAGCGAAATCGGCGTCACCTGAATCGCACGAAAGTAAAGCAGCGTCGAACAGGCAACCAGCAAGACCTCAATCGTCAGATAAACCAGATACGTCGGCCAAGGCCCCAACAGCAACCCATCAATGCCAAAAAACTCACCGCCGTCATTGCGAAAATGCGGCGCATTGCCGCTCAACACACGCCAGCCCAACGCCAGCAAAAAGGCGATGGCGGCAAAGAGGCGAATCCAAAACGTCGAGGCAAAGAGTTCGTGGTGATCAACCACTTTTTTCGCGGAAATGTCCTTGATGACGTTGCTG
>JAEUQO010000438.1 GCA_016789605.1 Acidobacteriota bacterium | reverse complement strand
GAAGAGACAGACACAGAGGCAGAGGTGCACTGCTGATTGACAGTGCGGAATTTCTGGAAAGATTGACTACGGCTGAGCGTCAGACAGAGGCACTCAGCCGTAGTTTTTTTGTCGGTTACTTCACGAGAATTTCCAAGGCATTCGCGAGTTTACCGTCAACCGTAACAAGTAGGTCGAGCGTCTTACCACTATTCGCAAGTGAGGGAGGAAGTAGTACGTTCATTTGATCAAGTCCGAAAAATGACCCCTGCGCTCCGGCATAAGATACCTCGGCTCTGGTTCCTCCGATGAAAACGCTTGCGCTTTTACCATTGCGCCAGCCAGTGCCGAACAAGATGAGATAGACCTGAGCACCGGAAAGATCAATAGCCGCCGGTACGAAGCGACCGGCACTGCTGTCGAACCTCGTGATTGATTCGTAGACCTGAGAGCCATCGGTCTTCACCCTGAGCACAACGGCTGCTGGTACTCCTCTGCCGTCAGCGTTCGCGGAGAACACTCCAGGCGATACTCTGGTGATTGAAAGGCGACCGCGATGCTCTCCGATAGCCACTTCTCCCGTGCCTTCGGGAATGTCGTTCGGTATGGCGAAGTTCACCTGACCGCTGTTCCTGGCGGCAGAATTGATCTTGAACGTTGTGCGGTTACCGAATTTATCAGTCAGCTCAACCGGCAAACTGTCGGAAATGCCGACGCCAAAAGCAGACGCCAGCGATCCCTGAGCGACTTCCGTCACTGCGTAGCTGGCGGAGGAAGCCGTGGTGAGTCTCGGAACTGTTGCCGGTGGACCGTCTACGGTGCCGTAGATGCCGTTGCCTGCAAGTATCCGACCATCAGCGAGAAGCACAGGTGTGGCAAGAGAGCCAACGGTCTGCGGCGGCACAGCAGACTGAACCATCGTGCCGATGATGCTGTCATAGATAACGGCGGTCTTGCGTCCAGCATCAAGAGTAAAGACCCTGGTGCCGTCAGCCATAACCGTGGCTTCTATCTGATTGAGCCGATCAAGCGGCGTGCTGGGAGAGGCTTCGTAAACGTTTATCCAGGTGTTTGTCTTTGGATCATAGCGACCGCAAAACGTCCGTGAGCCACTGCTGCCGACGTTTTCTGATGGCTTGAAGAACGCGAAGGCAGTGCCGTCGTTGAGCACAGCAGCAAGCCTTGGTTCAAGCGTGGTGGTACCGTTGGTAGCAATTGCTTGCGGCAGAGCCTGCCAACGATAGGTTGCTGGATCGAAGATCACTGAGTTATCGCCGACCGGCACCATCACCTTGCCGTCGAAGAGTCGCAATGCTTCGTCTTCGCCTTGGATGCCTTTGCCTTGTATGGCATAGCCTGCGCCATTCTGCGCTTCGCCGGTGCGAGGATCGAAGGTAAAGGAGGAAACTCCTGTGCCGAAGCGCACCATACCCAGAATCTTGCCATCAGGAAGCATCGCGTGTATCGCTGGGGGAATGATGGCATAGCGACCAGAGAGGTCTGCGCCGGTGACGTTGATGACCGTCCATTTCTTCGTGGCGGGATCGTATATCTCCGGCGGTCCGGCATACACCGTCAGCGGAGAGAAGCCGTTGTATTTCACGCCGCCGATGACCAGCAATCTGCCGTCAGGCAACAGGAAGGCATCGTGAAACGACCGTGGATGGTTCATCGGCGTGCCTTCCGACCAACTGTCTGTTGCGGGATCGAAAATTTCCACGCTTCTTGCGGTTGGTTCGTGTTGATTTACACCGACGGTGCCTGTGGCGATGACAGTGCCGTCTTTCATTCGTGTGTATGTTCCGTGCAGTTGCTTCGCTGACTGCTGCACAGGGGTCCAAATGGAAGCCTTCTGCTGCGCTAATGCTACTGCTGTTGTCAAGAAAATGACCAACAAGAAGACATACGACAAGCGATTTACTACGCGCATTGTGTGTATATTCCTTTCTCAATGCTGTTGTGTAATTTACTGTGGATTTGGTTAGTGCGCAGATGCGCTGCTGAGGCGGTGATTTTTATTACAGTCTTGGTGGGCTGTCAACCACTAAATGCGCGGCACAGCGCTAGCGGCGACAATCAACAGATCGCTGCTTACACTGGCGTATATTTACGCGACGACGTTTCGATTATTCCCACTTCAGCGGTGTTTTGACAGTTTCCGTTTGGCGCGCCAGTACAGGATGCCGCCAAATAACAGCAAGCCCACGACTCCCATCAACGCTTTGCCGCTGAAATCCCACCACGCGACGCCGCCCGGCGGAACCATCGTCAACGACATTGCGAACAAGGTCACGGCCAGCCCGCTTAGGCCATAAAACCAGACCGCCAGCATTCCGCCCGGAGCCGCTGTCACGCCTTCTTTCACGCCTTCGCGGCGGCGGTGAATGATGAAGACGATGAACAGATATATGTACGGAATGAAGTAAATCAGCACTTGGGCGCTGAGCAGGATCAGATAGACCTGACCGACTTTGGTGCCTTTGCCCTGCACAAAAACAAGTAGCAGGATGGTCGCCAGCATGGCTTCGACCAGGATCGCGACATACGGCGTCCGCCAACGCGGATGGACACGTCCAAATGCGGGCGGGAAGTAATTGTCCAGGCCGATGGCAAATGCGACACGCGCGGGGCCGGTTAACCAGGCGCCGACGCCGCCGATGTTTCCGACGGTGTAAAGCGCCGCACACAACGGCGCAACCCAGACCAAACTGGGACTGATTTGTTTCATGCCGACTTCGATCGCTTGCAAGAAACCCGACACGACGTTGATGTCGCCGCGTGGAATCAGCCACAACACTGAGCTGGTGCCCAGCACATACATCAATCCAATCAGCGGCGCAGAGATAAAAATTGAAAGCGGCAGATTGCGCCGCGGATTTTCGACTTCATCGCCCATTGTGGCTGACAGCTCTAGTCCGGCGTAGGCAAAGGCAATCGAAACCCACAGATTGAGTGAGTCATAGTCTGTGGATTTGGGCAGCAGGTCACTCAGGCTGATGGAATTGGCTGCCGGTCGTGTGAACCAGGCGTAAAGGCCGCCGACGATGATGAGCACGCCGGGAATATAAGTGCCGATGCCACCTGCGTTCTGTAACCATTTGCCGGTGCCGACGCCCACGATGTTTAGCACGACGGCAATCCACAGGCACACAAGCGTCGTTACCGTCACATACATGAGATTGTCTTTCAGCCCGGAATCGCCCGCGCCAAACATATAGGTCGCGATGACTGCCGCCGAAATCAACAGGTTCGGGTAATACAGCACATTGTTGATCCAGTAACACCAACCGCACATAAAACCGTGGCCTTCGCCCAGGGCGCGTTTGGTCCAATCGTAAACGCCGCCTGAACTGGGAAAGCGCGACGACAGTTCGATGACGGCCAGGCCTTGCGGTACGAAAAAGAACAGCGCGGCCAATACCCACAGCAGCAAAGTCGCCGGGCCTGCTGCGCCTGACGTGCCCAGATGGCGCAAGCCCAGCACCGCCACCAAATTCATCAAGACCAGATCGCGTAGTTTGAGTCCGCGTACCAGTTGCGGCACAGCCTGTTTGTTTTCTTGGCTCATACAACCCTCGTTGTTGGGAGTGGAAAATGTATTGCTTGAAGGTGCGCGCATTGTGCCCGAAGCCAGGTGAAATGAACAGAATCACCCGCGTGATATGACGAGTTTTTCGCGCCGTCACAACTTTGTTACATCTCGTTAGGGTGGCTGCGGCGTGATGCCTCAGTGCCCACCGCCAGTTGTTACAATTTGCCACGCTGACAGCCAGCTTGCCCGTTCGAACCCGCCAAAAACGGCGAAAACCCCTGAAAAATCGCAGAAAATCCCGTTGTTGGTCTTTGGCACACGCGTTGCGAAAGGAGATAAACGTAAGAAAGCAGTAAACGTAAAAAAGCAGAGAGAAGAAAACTTGCGGAATGGCGTCTACGACAAAGTTGGCAACCGGGTGGTCGCTGTTCAACAAGTGGGAGGCAATGAAACACAAACAGGTTGCCAATGAAGGAGAAGAGACTATGAAAAAGCTGATGACCTATTTCGCGTTAGCAGTGATGATCACGACCTTAACGGCTTTAACCGGCCTGGCTCAAGGCAAAACGCGCAGCGCCACGATCAACCTGACCGAAGATTTGCTGGTAAACGACACGCTGGTCAAGAAGGGACAATACACCGTTCGCGTCAATGATGAGACCGGCGATATAACCTTGCTCGATAACAAAGGCAAGACGGTTGTGGCGACGAAAGGACGCGTGCAGGAGCTGAACGAGAAGGTTCGTTACACCTCTGTGATGACGACCAGCAGCGACAAAGGACGTGTCTTAACCGGTTTAAGGATTGAAGGCGCACGCAAAGGGTTATCGCTGACCGAGAGCGCCAACAACACTGTGGCTGAATAGTAGAGGTCATTTCTCCAAAACGATGGATTGAAGATGGATTAAAGCTAGCAGCAGGGACGACAGCCGGGCCCGGATATTCGACCGAATATCCGGGCCCGGTGTTTTTGCGATATGGGATTCAGCGCTGGCAGCAGCCTTACTTGCGCGATTAACAGGCCGCCAGGAGAACTCAATCGGCGCTGGCACGGTGGTGGTACGCGCTGACTTTAGCCCACGCGCTTTTCGCGGCCTTCCCAATATTTTGTGCGCAACAGGTTCTTTTGAATTTTGCCGGTTGCTGTGCGCGGCAGCGCGTCCACAAAGCTGATGGCTCTGGGGCATTTGAAATGCGCCAGATGTTCGCGGCAAAACGCGATGATGTCAGCTTCGCTGGCGGTTGCGCCGGGTTTCAAGACCACGATGGCGGCGACGGTTTCGCCCCACTGTTCGTGCGGAATGGCGATGCAAGCGGCTTCGAGCACCGCCGGGTGTTTATAAAGCATTCCCTCGACTTCGATGGACGAGATGTTTTCGCCACCCGAAATGATCAGGTCTTTTTTGCGGTCAACAATTTCGACCATGCCTTCGTCGTCTATCGTGGCCATATCACCGGTGTGGAACCAGCCAGCTACGATGACCGCATCCGTCGCCTCGGGTTGTTGCCAGTAACCCGCCATCACGACGTTGCTGCGCGCGATGATTTCGCCGACTTGCTGGCCGTCAGGCGCAACGTCGTTTCCGTTTTCGTCTACCACGCGAATTTGCACGCCCAACATTTCGTAACCCGTGCGCGTTTGCACTCGATATTGCTCTTCCTTGGGCCAGTCGGACATGTGTGGTTTGACTTTTGAGACGGTCAGGAACGGTGACGTTTCTGTCAGGCCATAAATCTGTATGACCTGCCAGCCGAGCCGTTCTTGCATGCCTTCGATCAGGGCGCGCGGCGGCGCTGAACCTGCCGTCGCAATGCGCACGCCCGCGCGCGGCAAGGCCGCACGCTGCGCTTCTGTCAACGGATGGTTCAACGCCATGTTGATCATCGTCGGCGGCATACAGGCAAAACTCATGCGTTCGCGTGTCGCCAGTTCAAAAAAGCCTGCCGCTTCGTATTTTTTGACGATGACGTGTTTGGCTCCGACGCCGGTCACCGCATAGGGCAAGCCCCAGCCATTGCAATGGAACTGTGCCAGCGTGTGCAGATACACATCGTTATGCGTCAGGCCGAATTCGATGATCGAATTCATGGCGTTGATGTACAGATTGCGATGTGTGGACATTACGCCTTTGGGGCGGCCCGTGGTGCCAGAGGTATAGAGAATGGTAGCGATGTCGTTTTCGTCTACCTGGGCGGGAACGGGCGTCGCCTCTGACGCTGCGTCGAGCAGCGTGTCATAACTTTGCCAACCGGGTGGCTGATCGCCGCTGTCGCTGATGACAATGAAGTGCTCAACGGTTTTCAGTTCCGCGCGTATGGTTTCGAGCGTCGGCACCAGCCAGTCTTCCACGATCAACACTTTGGCCCCGCCGTGATTCAGAATGTAATTGAAATCATCCGCGATCAGCCGAAAGTTGATCGGCATGTACACGATGCCTGCCAAGGGCGCGCCAAAAAAGCCATCAAGCATACGATGGTCGTTTTGCGAGATGATGGCGACGCGGTCACCTTGTGCAACGCCCAGCGAACGCATCAGGTTTACCCACCGGTTTACGCGCGCGCCCAGTTCGTTATAGGTCAACCGCAATGAACCCGAAACGACAGCTTCTTGCTGACCATACACGGCCAGCGCCCGGCGCAAAAAATCATATTCATTGAGTGGCACAATCACCGTCACACCTCCGAACTGGAATGAGTCGTTGTTGAAAAATGGCCTGATTGCCAGGTACTGCGCACTGCAAATCGGCAGGCGGCGCGCAGCTTAGCACAACGCCGCTATTGCGAAAATTCGCCGCCGCCCGCATCATCCGCGCATTTCACGCACAGGAAGACACTGATGACCAATTCGGGATTGAAGCGCGCGCTGGCATTGCGCGATCTGATCTTGCTGAACATCGTAGCCGTCTACACACCGGGGACGTTAGGGCAAACGCTTCCTTTGGGCAAAGCAGGGCTGGCGTTGTGGGCGCTCGGTCTGCTGACATTCATGTTGCCGTATGCCGCCGCGCTAGCTGACCTGACGCATCAATTTCCGCGCGAAGGCGGCGTCTATGCCTGGACGCGTATGGCCTTGGGCGATTTTCACGGCTTTGTGTGCGGCTGGTGTTATTGGGTGAACACGTTTTTGTATGTGCCCAGCGTGTTTTTGGGTGTGACGGCTGTCGTCGCGTTACTTGGCGGAGAACGCACCGCCTGGTTGAATCAAAGTCCGCTGGCCGTGACGCTGGTGGCTTGCGCAGCGTTGTGGCTGGCGGCCTTGTTGCACATTGTTGGTTTAGGCCAAGGCAAGTGGATGCAAAATCTGGGCGCGTTTGGCCGGCTGGCAATCGCGGCTGGCATTCTGGTTGCCGCGTTGTACAAAGTGTTTGCCGGAAATGCGAACTATGCTCCGGCCACGGCGGCGTTGAGCGGCTGGCCCATGCTGGCGCTGTGGCCGTTTGCGTTGAATGCGCTGGTCGGGTTGGATTTGGGCGCGGCAATGAGCGAAGAAGCCGACGACGCGCGCCAAAACATTCCGCGTTCGTTGTGGACGGGTGGGCTGACGGTTGCCGTGTGTTATTTGCTGACGTTCAGCGCGCTGCTATTTCTCGCCGTGGACAATCCCGATCCGATTTATGGGCATGTGCAAGCCATCAATGCCGTGCTGGGCGATGGTCTCGGCGCAAAGCTGGTGATCCTGATCGAACTCATCGGGTTGTTAGGCATTGGCGCAGCGTGGTTGGCTGCGCCGGCGCGTGTGCCATTTGCCATCGGATTGGATCATTACCTGCCCGCAGCGTTTGCACGCGTGCATCCGCGTTTCGGCACACCGTATGTCGCGTTGCTGGTGCAGGCATCCGTGGCGACGCTGTTGATCGTCATCTACAACCTGGGCGCGACCTTGAAAGACGCGTATCTGGCTTTGTTGGGCAGTTCGATTGTTTTGGTGATGGTAACGTATCTGTATTTACTGGTGGCCTGGTTGCGCCTGAGTCGTCCGCGCACGCGGCGCGTATGGTTGCTCAGTACGCTGGGGCTTGGCGCAGTCTGGTTGGCGCTGGCAGCCGCCTTTCTTCCGCCGCCAGCGGTCGAAAACCTGACACAATTTGAATTGAAGCTGGTTGGTTCCGCTGTGGGCATGCTGGCTGCTGGTCTGTTGTTGTACAAACTCCGCCGCGCATCTTGATTTTCGTGGCATCTTGATTTTCGTCCTGGGCAAGCCTATGTTGCGCGCTCCGTTGGTCCGCTCGTAGTTTGGTTCAAAGTTACGATCAACATTACACCCAAACAGACACACACGACGCCTGATGTTTGCCAAGGCGGTCTGTTGTTGTTACCCGCAGAAGGGATCGCAATCATGCAAGAAACTGAAAATCAGGAACTAAAAGCCGTGCTCGCCATGCTGGCAGGAATGCCAGACAAAAACGAACAATCAATTGCAGAACGGCGACAGCAGGATGATGACAACGCGAAGTTTTTTTCGTTACCCGAGGGCGTAACCGTCGAGCCGGTTGTGACTGACAGTTTCAAAGGCGAATGGGTGCGCGCGCGCGAGGCGCGGCGAGATAGCGTGTTGCTCTATCTGCACGGCGGCGCATATGTGTTTTGCTCGCCCTTGTCGCATCGGCATCTGGTCGCCGCGCTCAGCGAAGCCACCGGGCTGGCGGCGTTTTCGCTGGATTACCGATTGGCTCCCGAATCGCCGTTTCCCGCCGCGGTGGAAGACAGCGTGGCCGCCGTTCGTTGGTTGCTTGCGCAAGGGATTGCCGCCGACCATCTGGTCATCGCCGGAGACTCTGCGGGCGGCGGATTGACCGTTGCGACGATGCTCAGTTTGCGCGATGCGGGCGGGCCATTGCCGTTGGCGGGCGTGTGCATTTCTCCCTGGGCTGATTTGACGGTCACCGCCAAAAGCTTCACGACCAACGACGAAGCGCGCAGCACACGCGACCGGCTCAGCAAATACGCCAAACTTTATCTGAACGGCACGGACGCCAAGCATCCGCTGGCGTCGCCGATATTCGCCGACCTGGAAGGTTTGCCTCCGTTGCTGATTCAAGTCGGCGGCGCAGAGCCGTTTTATGACGATGCGATTAACCTGGAAGAACGCGCCAAATCCTGTGACGTCGAAACGGAATTGGAAATCTGGGAAGAGATGATTCACGTCTGGCATTATTTTTATCCGATGCTGACAGCAGGCCGCGACGCCATCGGCCACGTTGGCGAATTTGTGAAATCCCACATCGCGCACGACTAATTGCTGTTTCAATTCCCGTGAAAGCAAAAAACGAATGAAACCGAGAACCGTTTTGTTCACAAAGGCGCTTGTTTGGTTGGTGCTGTCATCCTTGGTGACAGGCCGCGCCGTCGCCCAAGAGAGAAAGAATCTGGCTGATGAACGTCCTGCGCCGACGGTGAATCCGCGTTTGACGGAGCATTCTCGCAAGATGGCGCAGCAGATTTATCGCGTGACAGACAATGTGTATTCCGCTGTCGGTTTCGGCGGGGCGAACGTCACCATGATCGTGGGGCGCGACGGCGTCATCATCGTGGACACGATGGAGTCGGTGGATGCGGCAAAAAACATTCTGGCCGAATTCCGCAAGCTGACAGACAAACCGGTCAAAGCGATTGTCTATACGCACAATCACACCGATCACACGATGGGCGTCAAAGCCTTCACCACGGAAGAAGACGTGAAGGCGGGCAAGGTGGATATTTACGCCCACGAAACGATGATGAACACCGTCATCAGCAATGCCAGCGTGATCGCACCGATTTTGGGCTTGCGTTCGGCGTATAGCTTCGGCGTGATGTTGGAAACCGGTCCCGAAGGGAAAATCAATCAAGGCTTAGGGCCGCAGATGGTTTTTGGGCAGCGCAGTTTTATCGCGCCGACCAACACTTTCAAAGATGCGCTGGACGTGGAAGTCGCAGGCGTAAAGTTGCGGTTGATTTACGCGCCCAGCGAAACCGATGACGAAATCATCGTGTGGTTGCCTGACCAAAAATTGCTGCAAACCGCTGAAGTCATCCAGGGCGAAACCTTCCCCAATCTGCATACGATTCGCGGCACGGCCTATCGCGATCCGGTCAAGTGGTTCAAAACGATTGACCTGATGCGGCGGCTTGGCGCGGAGCATCTGGTGCCTTCGCACGGGCGTTCGGTGTCGGGCAAAGACAAAGTCGAAGACTTGCTGACAGCCTATCGCGACGCGATCCAATACGTGCACGACCAAACCGTGCGGCAGATGAACAAAGGCTTGACGCCGGACGAAATCGCGGAAGTCGTCGCGCAATTGCCGCCGCATTTGGCCAATCATCCCTGGCTGGGCGAGTTTTACGGTACAGTCAAACATTCCGTGCGGCAGATTTATCAGGGCTATTTGGGCTGGTTCAACGGCGATCCGACGACCCTTGATCCGACGCCGCGCGCCGAACAGGCCAAACGGTATGTGGCGTTGATGGGCGGACGCGACGCAGTTTTGAAAGCTGCGCAGACGGCTGCCGACAACGGTGATCATCAGTGGGCCGCCGAATTGCTGACGCATCTCATCCGCCTCAACCCCAACGATCAAGAGGCCTGTAAACGCAAAGCCCACGCCCTGCGCCAACTTGCGTACAAAACGCAAAACACCAACTGGCGCAACTGGTACATCACTTCGGCGCGCGAACTGGACGGCACAATGAATAAAGCCGTGGCGGCGGGCGCAATGAGCAGTCTGGCCGCGCCGGAAATCATGCAACAACTGCCGCCAGGCAAGTTTTTTGAAGCGCTGACGGTGCGGCTTGATCCGTTGAAAAGCGCGGATGTTCATCTGACAGCCGCCTTTCGCATTACCGACACGGCGCAAAGTTACGCGCTGGAAATCCGGCGCGGCGTGGCGCAACTGCACGAAATGGCGCCGCCCAGCGCCGAGGTGACCTTGCATTTGACCCAGGCGCAAATGCAACGCATCATCGCGCGCCAAACGACGTTCGCCAATTTGTTACAAGCCGGAGAAATTCGCGCCGACGGCAACGTCGCGTTGCTGGCGCGCTTTAACAGTTTTTTTGATCCGCCTGTTGCTGCGCCACCTGCGCTGACGGCACGCTAATCGTTGAGAAAGGAACTTCTTTATGTCCGAAATTATCAAAGGCGGCAGCTTTCTTTTTGAGTACCGCCAGCCGCAAGACGTTTTCACCCGCGAAGACATCAGCGAAGAGCAACAGATGTTTGCCGGCGTCGCCACCGAGTTCATGCAAAAAGAAGTGTTGCCGCGCGCCGAAGCGATTTATGGCAAAGACTGGCCCGTGACGCGCGAACTGTTGCTGAAAGCCGGTGAACTGGATTTGCTGCGCATTGATATTCCCGAAAGTTACGGCGGCTTGGGACTGGACAAAGTCAGTTCGGCTTATGTCGGCGAACAGCTTGCGGTGATGCCTTCGTTTGGCGCTTCGCTCGGCGCGCATACGACCATTGGCACGTTGCCCATCGTCTATTTCGGTACGCCGGAACAACGCGCGAAATACCTGCCCAAACTGGCCACCGGCGAATGGATCGCGGCTTATTGTTTGACCGAACCCGGTTCCGGCTCTGATGCGCTGGCCGCCAAAACCAAAGCGACGCTGAGCGAAGACGGCACGCATTACATCTTGCGCGGCCAGAAAATGTGGATCACCAACGGCGGTTTCGCTGACATTTTCATCGTCTTTGCCAAAGTAGATGGTGACAAATTCACCGCCTTCATCGTGGAAAAAGGCCCCGGCGTTGTGCCCGGCCACGAGGAGAAAAAGTTAGGGCTTGATGGCAGTTCGACCACCGCCGTGATGCTCGAAGACGCGCGCGTGCCGGTCGAAAACGTGCTCGGTGAAATCGGCAAAGGTCACGTGGTCGCGTTCAATATTTTGAACCTGGGCCGATTGAAACTCGGCAGCCGCAACGTCGGCGGCATGAAATTCGCGCTCAACAACGCGCTCAGTTACGCCAACGAACGGCAACAATTCGGACGCACCATCGGCAGCTTTGGCTTGATCAAACGCAAGCTGGCGGAAATGGCTGTGCGCACTTACGTGGGTGATGCTTTGGTGTGGCGCACGCTGGGAATGATTGACCGCATGTTGGAAACGGTGGACGCCAGCAGCCCGATGCAAGTGCTGAAAGCGATTGAGCAATACGCCGTCGAATGTTCGATCATCAAGGTTTGGACGAGCGAGGCGTTGGCGTTTGTGGTGGACGAAACCGTGCAGGTTTATGGCGGGTACGGATATTCCAAAGACTATCCGGCAGAACGCGCTTATCGTGACGCGCGCATCACGCGCATTTACGAAGGCACCAACGAGATCAACCGCATGATCATTCCGACGCGTTTGCTCAAAGGGGCGGCCAAAGAACTCTTGCCAAATGTCGAAGAATCGGTCAGCGATTTGCTCGATCGCACGATGATTGAATTCCGTTACGAAGGACTGGCCTTTGTTCATCGCGTCGCCGCCAACCTGAAAGAAAGCGCCAAGCTGGCGCTGGCGGCGTTGCACCTGAATTTCGGCGACAAATTCAGCGAAGAGCAAGAAGCCGTTGCCTTGGCGGCGGACATCGTTTGCGAAGCGTTCGCCGTGGAAAGCGCACTCTTGCGCACGGAAAAACTGGTGGCTGCCAAAGGCGCTGACGCTGCCAAACTGGCGATCGAACTGGCGCGCATTTATGCCAACGATGCGGCAGAACGGGCGACATCCGCCGCGCGAAATCTGGCGGCTGTCTTGCCGCAACCGCAGAAGCTGGACTGGGCGTTTGAACGCCTGGCGTTGCCCAAAATGATCAATACGGTTGCGGCGCGTCGTGATATCGCCAGCGCTTTGCTTGAAAGCGGACGCTATCTTTGGTGAGCTGACAGCAGAGCGACGTTAGCGTTGTGGTCCGCACCCAATGCGTACCAGCCCGCTGACGGTGAGCATCGGGCGATAACTGTGCGGCAGCAAAAAGAACAGATACTTGGCTTTTCGTTTTAGCGGCGGCGCTGACCCCAGCGCGCGTGCGCTTTGCGCCGCTTGAGCCGCCTGGGTTGAAGGCTGCGGCAAGAAGCGAAGCCGCAGGGAAATCATTCGTGTGCTGATGGGAACCAGTTCACCGAAATAAGAGTCGCGCAACGGCAACTGCAATTCAGTACGCGCGCGATTCAGGATTTCTTCGATCTCGCCGATGCTGTCTTCTTGCAGGGAATCTGTGTGCCCCAGTCCGTGCAAAAGTTCATGCAGAGCGGTAAACCCGCAATCAAACGAAGCGCGCACATCCTGTGCGGCTTCCATATCGTGGAAGTCAGCGAAATCCAGTCGCACCCGCCAGATCAGCAAACGAATGCCCGTGCGCGTGTCTTCGTAATTCGTCCCCTCGTCCAATTGTCCAAAATGAACTTCGTCGGAACCGGAGTAATCTTCAATGATAAAGACGTGCCCGGATTGACGCGCACGCTCTAACACCTGCCGCGCTTCGACTGCGCCTTCGGCTGATGAGCAAGGCGATTCGTTCATCAGCAAACCGTTTTCGGTAAATCCAAGTTGGCGGAATCCGGTGATCCGTTGCAGGCTTTGCACCAGTTCCATTGTGTGTGCGTCAGACAGTTTGCGGCGGGGATCAGGACTGAGCCAGATACCTGGCTTGGTCGGTAACGCATATGACGCCGCGGCTTGCGCGTGTTCAAACAGCGGGATTACCGCCAGCAATATCGCCAATACAGACACACTTCGACCGAACTTGATGACAAGCATTTTCATCCCAGACTTCTCCTGCAAGCTTCGTTTACTGTCAGTGAATTACATTGCTCACGCCGCCGCGCCAGGTGAGGCAGGGGCAGACGAGCGCTTAAGTAGATACAGAATCGCTGTTAGCTTCGTTTTAGGACTGCTTGAAATGGGCCGCAAATCCGCATCAATTTTTCATTTTGCGTGAGGCAAAATGATGACGTCCGGCGCTAGTCATCAGCGTGTTTGACGTTGCGACTAGCGCCAGTTGATTCGTTGGGAAATGCACGCCGTACCTAGGGCGGCGTCGATTAGTTCGTTTCTTTTCGTTTGCGGATGCGCGGAGCGCTGGCGGTTTTTTGTGTTGGCGTGCCAGAAAGGCTTTTCGTTGATTTCGGGGCAGAGCGAGAGACGGTCGTTTTTGCTGGAGTGGCGCGTTTGCGTTTGGGGGCCGCCGTTAGCGGGACGCTGGTTTCTGCCGTCGGTGGGGGCGCTAACAACGAATGGCAAACTTCGTATTCGGCGGTCAGCCAGTCGCTGGTTTCATCGCCGGGAGCGCCGTTGCGCGCCAGAAAGATTTCATATGCGCGCGTTGTAATGCGCGTATGCAATTCGGCTGCGGATAGCGGAGCCGAAAGCGGTTCAGTGGGCGCTGGCACGGGAACGCCAGCAGCCTCTTTGGGTTTCTTTGTTGTGCGGGTTGCCATTCCTTCTTCTCCTGATCATTGGTCGCAGCAATTCAACGACCTTACGTGTAGTAATGACCTGCACGCGGATCGCAAAACATCGTGTGCAGTTTGATGATGCCCGTTGTGGTGCAAGCTGCGTGCCGTCTGGCGCACGTAACTGAATGCAAATGCTTAACTGACTGCGTTGCAACAAGCTTTCGGCTGTAAACGCCCTTGGTTGGTGAAGAAGTTTTTCGACGGAAATGTGGGATAGGAGTGGGAGGCTGACAAAAACGTTGACATTAATGTCAGGCGGTAAAGCGCAGCGGCACAAAATATTCAGCCACGTGAAAATTCGGTTTTTCAGTATAGGTCGGAGAAAACGTTAGATATTGGCGTTCACCTGCCAGCCGGCTGATGCGAAACAGATTGCCATGCCAGATGTCGCCCGCTTGCGGCGTGCATTCAAATGCGGTGAAGGGAACGGCCATCACTGCGCGCCAGATGTGTTCGTCTGCGTTGATATCGCAACAGGTACGCAAGCCGCTTTTCCATTCCCAGTCGTGCCACATGCGAGCACGGTCAACCAGCAAATCACACCATTGGCCTGTCGGCGCGACTTCAAATTCGCGATAGGATTTTTCGTGCGGTTCCCGCGGAGAACGAACAAACGCTTCACATACATCACGATCCCAGAGCGCGTGGCGTTCCTGCGCGGGATCAAAATCTTCGTCCATATCCAATTCGGTATAGCGGCATTCATAGCCAAACAAAATCTCGCTCTGACTCCAGAGCACGCGCGCAGTCGTGGTTAATTCGGGCGGCGCACTGTCGCCGCGCCAGATTTGCGTGATGGCCAGCGACTCTGCTTTGCGCCACGTGTCGTGGGTGAAATCCGTGGTCAATTGTGGTGCTGGGTGAAAGGCTGCTGTGATTGTTCTTGTCGTCATACCGTCGGTCTCTTTTCCTGCAATGAAATCTGGCATCGCGTCTAACACGTCGCCCGCGAACATACTGGCGCGCTGCTGCGACGGCAAGTCAAAACACACTTGCGCGGGCAATCACGGATCAAAATCCCTGGGCGAAGCAGAGGCTATCGGGCACGGTAAGAACGTACGCGGAGACTGGACACAAATTGCGTTCAGGATAATAATGCGCCTGCACTGACCGACCGGTCAGCTTTGTCGTTGGGTCACGCTCTTCTGCTGATCTGCCTTGCTTGAATCGCGGCAATGCAAACAGCGACATTCACCATACCACCGAAGATTGAATAGGCAGTAACTGATTGAATCCGTTCGCCGTCTGTGTGAGCGAACATCCTGCATTGTCCCTGCTAGTTGTCGGCGAAGGCTGACAGGGTTGCTGAGCGCAGCCGGTTTGGAAATCGGCCGCAAGCCCAGTGACAACCTGCCGACGTCGGCTTCGATTACCGGCAAGGACTTCACGCGCAAAAATCTTAAGACCATCGCAGATCAGGGAGAAGTTTCTATGCAACTCGTCCGTCGCACTCGCTTTATGTGTTGTTTGTTGGCGGTTGTCGCGTTGGCAGCCGTGGGCGTCAGCCGCCTGTCATCTTCTGCCGCGACCGTTACGTTTTCAAAGGATATCGCGCCGCTGGTGCACGCCAAATGCGCGACTTGTCATCACCAGGGCGAATCAGCGCCAATGTCGTTGGTGACCTACAAAGAAGTCAGACCTTGGGCCAAATCCATCCGGGAAAAAGTGTTAAGTCGTGAAATGCCGCCCTGGTATGCCGATCCGAATCACGGAGAATTCAGCAACGATCCGCGTCTGACGGCGCAACAGTTGGAACTGATTCGCACCTGGGTGGACGCTGGCGCGCCCGAAGGAAACCCCAAAGACCTGCCGCCCGCGCCGAAGTTTTCCAACACAGGCTGGCAATTGGGGCAACCCGATGTCGTGTTGCAGATGACCGAAGACGCCGTCATCCCTGTGGATGGCACCGTGCCGTATAAGTATTACGCCATTCCGACCAACTTCACTGAAGACAAATACATTCAGTTTGCCGAAATCAAACGTGGCGAACCCAGCGTCGTGCATCACGTGATCATCAACGTGCGTGAGCCTGAACAAGGTCCATTGCCGCCCGCTGGAGAAATCAAACTGAATACGCAAAACGTCAACCCGGAAGCCGCGCGTCAAGAACGTCGTCAACGCGGCGGCAATAACAACCCGGATGGCATGTTGGTGGGCTGGGCGCCGGGCATGAGTCCGCTATCGCTCAAACCGGGCAACGCCAAATTGATCAAAAAAGGCTCTGTGCTGGTTTTCCAGATGCATTACACGACCAACGGAGTCGCCGCCAAAGATCGCACCAGCGTCGGACTCTATTTCGCCAAACAACCGGTTGAAAAGCGCTTGATCACCAAGGGGCTTTTCACCGATCCCGGCAAACTGGTGATTCCGCCGGGCGATCCGAATTTTGAATCGCATTCGTCGCAAGTGTTCACCGAAGATGTGCACATTCACATGTTCATGCCGCATATGCACGTGCGCGGCAAAGATTTCGAATACAAGCTGATTTACCCTGACGGCAAAGAGAAAATTCTCTTGCGCGTGCCGAAATACGATTTCAACTGGCAGTTGACCTACTTCGTCAAAGAGCCGATTGCCGTGCCCAAAGGCAGCCGTATTGAATGCATCGCGCATCACGACAATTCCGCCAATAATAAATTCAATCCTGATCCGACCATTACCGTACGCTGGGGCGATCAAACCTGGGAAGAGATGATGATCGGCTGGATTGATTACACGATTGATAGCCAAAATTTGCGGCTGGCGCAGTCCGCATCCAAGTAATCATGTGACACTGGCTTGCGGGCCGTCAGTCAAACAGCCCGCAAGCGATTCCTAAAGGAGCAATTGCAATGTGGATTCGTAAAGGACTACGTGACCAGAAAAAAGGCGTGGATTCGCCCATGCCTACGCAAGCGGTTTCCAACGAAGAGTTCACACCTCGTCCGCAATCCGAGCCGCAAAAACGGGTCGAACAGTTGATCGGCGAAATGTCTGAAGTGCGCGCCAAAAAGCTGGGCATGCAACGGCGCGATTTCATGCGCACCTCGATGGGCTTGGCCACCTGCTTCCTGGCGCAAAACCAGGTGTTTGGCAAAGTCTGGGAAGTGGACGAAATCGAAACCTGGGAAACTGCGCCGACGGAAGAGAAATTCCCGAAGAGCGAATATTTCATCATTGACTGTCAGGCCCACTTCACCAACGGATTGCCGGTCGGCAACTTCCGCACGATGGAATTTGTCCAGAACATGGGCTTCCAGTTGAAAAACGACGCTGATTCCTATGGCTACCGCAATTTCGTCAAAGAGATGTTCTTTGACAGCGAAACGATGATGGTCGTGATTTCCGGTGTGCCGGGCAAAGAAAACCTGCGCGACAAAAACGGCCGCGTGCTGGTGGATATGGAACGCACACCAGGACCGGCGGGCAAGGTGTTGCCGAGCTGGGTGATGTCAAAAGCTCGCAAGCAGATCAACGAGCTGTCTGGTTCACAGCGCGCTTTGAACCAGGGCAACCTCGCGCCGAACCATTACTGGGATAAAGTCAAAAACCAGATTGATAAGGCGTCCTGTCTGGAACAGATGGAACGCGAGATCAAGGAATATGGCATCAGCTCCTGGAAATGGTATTGCCACACCGATCCGGGCCAATCCGGCAACGGCTTCCAATTGGATGACGATAACGCGCAGTGGTTTATCGAAGAATCGCGCAAACGCGGCGTGCGGTTGATCAGCACGCACAAGGGATATTCCTATCAATCGCGCACGTTGGGGCATCTGGCCAATCCGAAAGATGTCGAAAAAGCGGCGCTGCGCAATCCTGATTTCAACTTCGTCGTGTATCACTCCGCCATCAAACACGGTCCGAACGAACCGAACTGGCTGGAAAGCAACAAGTACGATCCGAAGACCGGCGATTTTGAATGGCACAGCGTGTTGATGGACATCAAGAAGCGCAACCCGAAGATGAACAACGTCTATTGCGAAATCGGCAGCTTCTTCAACATTTTGGCGGTGACCGATCCCAAGATGGCTGCGCACGGTATGGGCAAGAACATCAAATACTATGGCGCGGATCACGTCGTCTGGGGCACGGATTGTTTGTGGTGGGGATCGCCGCAATGGGCGATTGATGCCTTCAAACGCTTCCAGATTCCCGACGATATGTGCGAACAGTTTGGCTATAAGAAAATCACCAAGGAAGACAAGGCCAAGATTTTCGGTTTGAACGCGGCCAAGCTTTACAAGGTTGATGTGAAAGCCAAACGCAAAGCCATGCCTGCCGACACACTCGAAAAAGTGAAGATCGCTTACCTTGAGCAGGGCGGCCAACGCGAAAACGCGGCGCACGGTTGGGTGCGCGCGGACGACTAATCCATTGCTCTGCGTGCGCAGCCAACCCAATGGCGTTGGCTGCGTACGCAGGAAAGGAACCGCCCATGAAAGCGGCAGGTCGCCAGGGCGAAGATGACACGGCAGTGTCTTTGCGGGAAGTGACTTTGATCGCCAACCCCGCGCAATTGCGTGTCTTGGCGCAGTTCATCAGCGAAGCCGCTGCCGAGTTGGAAACGTCTGGTGATCTGTTTGAACACCGGCATTGGCGGGATTGCTGGCCGGATTGGCGCGAAGATTACGTTGACGTCATCGTCCATAACGCAAATCGGCAGTAAGGCGCTGCACAGTGGATGCAAGCCGTGTCGTGGCAAGGTCGGCAAGTGAGCCAGAGGCCGGGAGGGCCAGGAAGCCAGGAAAGGCGAGGAACACCAATATGAAACCAACGACTGAGCGCCGGTTCGCCACGTTTTTGTTTGCGGGAGTGGCGATTTTTTTTGCGCTGTTGCTGACCGCAACGGGACAGGCGTCACAAGAGGCCAAGCCGGAACAGAAAGCGGCGGAACCGAATGCTGCCGCAATTCCGGAATCGCATTTCCACCATCTGCACCTGAACACGCCCGATCCCAAAGCGGCAATCGAGTTTTACACCAGCCGCTTTGATTCCGAACCGGCCAGGTTCGCCGGGTTGATGGATGCGGTTTGGGCGCAGAAATCCTGGATGTTGTTTAGCAAAGTCAGCCAGCCGCCGGCGTGGGAGCTGACTTCTGCGATCTGGCATTTCGGCTGGGGCGCGGAAAATATGAAGGCCGAATACGAGCGTCAGTTGAAACTCGGCTCGAAGTTTTTTGAACCGCTGACCGACATCAGCGACATCGGCGGCAATGCCGGTGCGAAGGATTTGTTTTATTACGCATATGTGCAAAGCCCTGACAAGGCGTTGATCGAATTGAACACCGCCGGACATCATCGGTTTGGACATTTGCATTTGTTCAGCGCCGATCCGGTCAGCGCGGGCGAATGGTACATGAAGCATTTCGGCGCCAAAGGTCGTTTGCCGCGCACGCGTGATTCGCGATTTTATCGCGGCTTCCAGATTGGCCCCAGCGTTTCCTTGATGCTGGACAACGTCAATCTGATCATTTTCCCGGTCGAATACGCCAAGAAGGCTTACGCCGATCACTGGAAGGGCAAGACAGAGTTGGAATCCACCAAAGGGCGCGTGGTGGATCACATCGGCTTTAGTTTTGAGAATCTGCCTGATGCGCTGGCCAAATTGCGCCAGGCGGGCGTCAAGGTCACCGATGAAATGCGCACGATCGGCAAACTCAAATTTGCCTTTATCGAAGGGCCGGACAAAATTCGTATCGAAGTCATCGAAGGGCACGCGCAGAAAGAATAGCGCTCACCTGGGCGACGGCTGCACCCAGCCGAATCGCACTCTTTATCCGCCACATACTGTTTGAACTGCTGCCTGTTCAGGCACGGTCTTTTTTCGGAGGAACCATCAATGCGACGTTCATTCATTGCAGCAGGAACGCTCTTGCTGCTTGTGTTACACGTGGTGTCTGTGTTGGCCCAGGACAAATTGGTGGGCCGTTGGGAAGGCAAGCTGCAATCATTTCAAGGGGAACGCGAGACTTCGGCGACTTTCACCAAAAGCGGCGATGCGTATTCCGGCAAAATGCCTGGCTTACGCCCCGGCAGCGAAATTCAGTTGAAAGACATCAAGCTCGACGGCAGCAAAATGACGGCGAAGGCGGATGTCGAAACGCCGCAAGGGTCCATCACGATCAATTACTCCTTCACGCTCGACGGCGAAACGATGAAAGGGCAGGGCGCGCTCGATTTTGGCGGCCAGAGCATGAGCTTCGATGTGAATCTCAAACGCGTCAGCACCGACGCCAACAGTACGCCGGCACAAGCCGCCGCTGCGCCGCAGGCTGCGCCCGCAGGTGGGCAAGGCCGTCAGGGACGCGGTGTGATCGAACAGCCACAACAGAAACAATCCATTGATTATTTCGTCGGGCAATGGAGTTACAGATATGTGGGGCGCGAAAGCGCCTTGTGGCCCGCGCCACGTGAATGCGTCGTTAGCTTGACCAAACGCGCCGACGGAAAATCTGTCGAAGGCGCGGCGGATTGCAAACACGACGGCGGCGCGTTCAAAGACAGTTGGATGATCGCCTTTGACGAAGCGGCCAAAACGGTGAGCTTCACCGAAAAGCTGGGCAGTGGCGCGATGCTGGTCAGCAAAGGCGATTGGAGCAGCCCGATTTCTATCCGCTTTGCGATTGATCCGGTAACGATCAAAGGACAAAAGCTGCAATTGCGGCGCACGATTTCGGTGGTCAGCGCGCATTCGTTCACCATCGCCGAAGAGCTTTCCGAAGACGGCGGCCCGTTTGTGCGTTTGGGGAGCGCTGTGTTTGCCAAAGTCGGCGCAAAGTAACCTGGCAAAATCGAGAACGAGAAACGCCAGCGCTCACCGGATGCCAGCGGTATCCTGCGGCGCTGGCGTTTTTCCAGCGATCGTTAGAGTGAGAGAGGCGTGATGTTGAAACGAGTGCTCTTGTTCACGGCGGCCGTGTTTTGGTTGTGCAATGCATCCGTGATTGTATGGCGCGCACCTTTGGCGCAAGGACGGTCAGTGCAATCAGCAGTCGTGCGTTTGGGAGAGCAACTGTTTCGCGACAATCGGTTTTCAACGTCAGAGGGTGATTTGCCTGCCAGTTGCAGCCATTGCCATCTGTATGACGAAGACCCGCAAGGTTTGCGGGCGTATGCAGACTTTTTCAATCGCAGTTGGGTGTCCTCTCGTTCGCAGGACGTTCGGCGGTTAGAGTTGCGCAACTCGCCGACAATTCTCGATGTAGGCGAAATGCCGCGCCTGCATTACGACGGTGAATTTGCTTCGCTGGAAGATTTGGTGAAAGGCACTTGGGCCGGGCGTCCGATGGGCTGGTTGCCGGGTGAAGAAGCGAAAGCGTATGCGCAGACGCATAAAGTGCTGACCCAGGACGCTGCGTACCGCACACAGTTCAAAGCCGCTTTTGACGTAGACGTGCTCACGCTAAGTCGCGAAAACACGATCAATCTGGCTGCCAAAGCTGTGGCCGAGTTTATGCGCACCCTCAAGTCACGACGAACATCGCCGTATGATCAATTTGTACGCGCCAACGGATTGCCAGAGGCTCCGGCGACCGGCGAATCAGCACCGGCTTTTGCACAAAAACTCCTGGCGCAACTTTCCGCGCGCGAAAGTCGCCAGGAATTAAAGTTGATGCCAGGCTTTGATTCGTTGGCGCTGCAAGGACTGAAGGCATTTCTTTCCACCGCCAACTGCGCGGTTTGTCACGTGCCACCGTTGTTTACCGATCAGTCATATCACAATCTGGGGATCAGCCAGCGCGAATACGATCAGATTCACGGAGCAGGGAAGTTTGCGGCATTAAGCATTCCTGGTGCGACTGAGGCAAAACGCCCGTCGCGGCAGTTTCGTGAATTTCCGACGCGAAAAAATCCCAGCGACGTTGATTTGGGACATTGGAATTTTGTGGATTTGAAAACCTCTCCGCTGCGTCGTGCGGGCGAAAGCGATGAGCGTTTCTTGCAACGTATGATCGGGACTTTCAAAACCCCGACGCTGCGTAATTTGAACTACTCACAACCATACTTGCACGATGGTTCTCTGCACACATTTGAAGATTTGCTGCACGAATTTAAACGGCTGAGTGAGCTGGCGCGTGCCGGGCAAATTCGCGAGGGCGACGACGAATTGGCGCGCATCAACATTGCTGAATCGGATGTGGCTCCGCTGGCGGCATTTTTGCAGTCGCTCAATGAAGACCTGAAAAAATACCGATAGTCGTTTTGAGAAGAACCGGGAGTTTGCGATGAAGATGTTAGGTTGGGCAAAGCTTGTGATTGTTTGTTTGGTGTTTGGTGTGGTTACAGTTGGCGTGCGTGTGCGTGGACAGGAAAAGAAAGCGCTTGACCCGGCAGCGTGGGGAGCCGATCACGTCGGCAAACCTGTGCCTGAATTTGTGCACGGAGACGAATGCCTGTTTTGCCATCGCAATACGATCGGCGCGACCTGGCAGAATAACGCGCACGGCGTGACGATTCGCCAACGCGAAGATGCTCCCGAACTGACCAAACTCGTAGCCGCTCAAAGCGATCTGGCACCGATTGCAAAAGAGATCGAATACTTTCTCGGAAGCCGTCACGTGGTGCGTTTTCTCAAAAAAGACGGGTATGGAAAATTCACCATCCTGAACCGCCAGACTGCGCTCGGGGAAACGGCCAAAACCACCGGAGAGGGAAAACCGGTTTGGGATAAAACGCGCTTCGGAGATCGTTGTGCTGGCTGTCATACCACCGGCGTTGACTCAACAAATAAAACCTTTGTCGCTTTTGGGCTTGATTGTTATGCCTGTCACGGCGATGTAAATCTGGAACACGGCAACGACACGTCGCTGGTTTTGCTCTCGAAAAAACAGCGCAACAACGCCAAAGTCATTACCTCGGTTTGTGCACAGTGCCATTTGCGTGACGCGAAATCGAAATCAACGGGGCTGCCATATCCCAATAATTTCGTGGCGGGTGACAATCTATTTCGCGACTTTGTTGTGGATTGGAAGCGCGCCGATGACGAGAACTTAAACGCCGGCGATCGGCACGTTTGGCGCAATGTGCGAGATGTGGCTGTCTATGGCGATGAATCCATCACCTGTTTGAGTTGCCATCAAGTGCACGGCAATACCAGTTTCAAGCATCGCCGCGTTTTGCGCGCCGCGATTTGTTCTGAATGCCACGAAGCAGATAGTTTCAAAACGCCGAAACGGTATGCCGTGCGCAGTGGCCTTTGCGAATATTAGCTTGGTACTTGCAACATTGTCGCCCGAACACGATTTCGATAGGCGATACATTCTTCCAACACCTGACGATACTCCTCTACTTCCACGTCGCGCTCACAGCAAAGCAACATGAGTGCACCGTCATCACGGAAATTCCCGTCCCACTCAACGACTCGCTCGTCGGACCAAGCCGGGTCGTATTGCCGCATTTTAGCGTCGTCCATACGGTCGAAATAGGCGCGCAGATTGACGCCTGTTTCATCCGTGCGCGTGTTGGTTGATTCCTGCTCAAAATTCCAGATAGGTTGTTGCATGCTAATCACCTTGGTTCAGATTGTTGATAAGTGATGGTTTTGACGCCGATTTAGTCTCATCAAATCACAGCGGTTGAATTTTATCGCAGTCAATTTATGAATGCCAAGTTGTACGGATACCATCTCGTCAAGTGCGAATTTATGGAAATAACTAGCTTGATTATTGGAAAATAAAAGTACCATGCGTGAATTATTTTCTTGACGCTGAGCGCAAAGCTGGCGTATAAGCTGTTCTCGTTTGGATCGCTGTAGATTCAAGCTGTAAGCACCGCTTACGAGATTAAACTGTCAACAAGTTTTCAAGCACGTTTTCGATCATCAATCATTATGTTGCTCAAAGGATATCAAAACAGAATAGCCAGATGCGCGATGGTGGCGGGCACTGCCTGCTGGCAAGCGATGGCATTGGTGTCCTTTGGGGATGAGCCCCATACGTGCGCCACATCCAATTTGCTGTCGGAAAAGCCATTTATTACGGGACGCGCCACAAGCCATGTGGGTGCCGACCAATTGCGACAGCAGCAATAATCCAGCGGGAGCGGCCTCCCGCTCCCGAAAATCCAAATACAAGTTTAGCAAGGATTTAAAGGACAGCGGGCCGTTCCAGCGAGATGACTGGATGTGCCCGCTTTTTGTTTTTGCGTCCTCAAGCGCAGTCAGCCATTAGGCCGGTAATGCCCGATGGACGGGCGGCAGACTGTAAATCTGTTGCTTTGGCGAGTAGGTTCGATTCCTGCTACCGGCATTCGTGTGCGTGAGAGCGTGGTGTAATTGGCAACATTCCGGAATCCAAGTCCGGTAGATCCGGGTTCAAATCCTGGCGCTCTTGCCAAATATGTTATTCGGAGGTGTGGCGGAATGGGTAACGCACTGGTCCGCTAAACCAGGGAGCCAAGTGTCTCTTGTAGGTTCGAATCCTACCGCCTCCGCCAATTTTTAGTTACTCGTAAGGTGTAATATGTTGTTACTTGGCCAATCTCAGCGCAAGGTTTAGTTACAAGTAAGTTACTTGAGTGATAACACTAAGTAGCAGTCAAATTACGGAGAGCTAGCCTAATTGGTAAGGCAGTAGTCTTGAAAACTACCGAGCGATGCTCTTCAGGGTTCGAGTCCCTGGCTCTCCGCTTTGGGATACGTGTGCCGACGTGGCGCAATCGGGAGACGCGCCAGACTCAGACTCTGGTTGTTGTGGGTTCGAATCCCACCGTCGGTATCAGGGTTCTTTGCACTTTTGCATCGGTAGCTCAGCAGGAACAACAGAGCGCAGGCGTCCGAAGCCTGAGGCCGCGAGTTCGAATCTCGCCCGATGCATACGCTTTTGTGCGGACGTGGCGCAATCGGGTAGACGCGCAGCGCTAAGAACGCTGTTATTGGAGGTTCAAGTCCTCTCGTCCGCATCACGCAGGTATGGCGCAATTCGGTAGACGCGGCAGTTTCAAAAACTGTTTGTTGAAGGTTCGAATCCTTCTACCTGCATTGGGTTTTGTGGGTGTAGCTCAAATGGCAGAGCGCGAGCGTGCCAAGCTCGAGGTTGGGAGTTCAAATCTCCTCGCCCATTCCAATTTGTTGTTCTGCACGTCTGGCCGAGTGGTGTGAGGTACCTGCCTGCAAAGCAGGGAAGATCGGTTCGATTCCGATGGCGTGCTCCAGATTGCCGAAGTGGCGCAAGCGGTAGACGCACAGAGCTTAAACCTCTGCGATTTGCGGGTTCGACTCCCGCCTTCGGCATATGTGGCGGGAGGGCAAGTGTCCGGCTGGGGCTCATAACCCCGGCGTGCTGGGAGCGTTACCCAGGCCCGCAATCTTTGTCGTTTGATTTTGGGGCGTTAGGCAAGTGGTTTAAGCCGCCAGTCTTTCAAGCTGGAAATCGCGGGTTCGAATCCCGCACGCCCTATGGTGAACTCGTCGCCGTTTTGCGCGTGGCGAGAGCGTTGGGTCTGTGGCCTAACTGGCGAAGGCAACGGACTTTTAATCCGTAAGATGTGGGTTCGAGTCCCACCAGACCCATTGGATATTTGATAGCTTGCTCCCATAGCTCAATCGGCGAGAGCGATACGGTAAACAATGTGTCAACACCAGATCGGTGTGAGGTCCGGGTTCGAGTCCCGGTGGGAGCACTTCTCGCAACAGCTCCCGTAGCTCAAATGGCAGAGCGGCAGGCTTATACCCTGTAAGCGCCAGATCAGCGCACGGTCCGAGTTCGAATCTCGGCGGGAGCATTTTTGGCGTGTGTAGCTTAATTGGTAGAGCGCCTGTCTGTGGAACAGGTCTGTGCCGGTTCGAATCCGGTCACTCGCCCTTGTCGGTCGTTGGTTTTTGTTTGATGGGATGTCGTCTAACTGGCAGGACGATGGTCTTTGAAGCCATCTGTCGAGGTTCGAATCCTCGCATCCCAGTGTGAACATTTGGTTTGCACCTGTAGCTCAGTTGGTAGCAGCACGTGGCTGATAACCGCGAGGTCGCAGGTTCGATTCCTGCCGGGTGCATTGAATGTAGGGCGTTGGTGTAGTTGGAGAACATGCTCGGTTCTCAACCGGGAGATCATCGGTTCAAGTCCGATACGCCCTGTTTGTTTTGGGGTCGTGGGCCAGCGGAGTGGCCGCCGCGCTGTCGACGCGGAGATCACGGGTTCAAATCCCGTCGGCCTCGTATGGGCTGAGCGTTGCTTGCTCAGCCGTTCTTTGAACTTTTTTGAGGGATAGCCAAGCGGTAAGGCACTTGCCTGTTAAGCAAGCCATGCGTGGGTTCGAATCCCACTCCCTCAGCCATTTTCAGGGTGTAGCTCAGCCAGCGTAGAGCGCGTGTTTCGGGCGCACGAGGCCGCAGGTTCAAATCCTGCCACCCTGACTTTGCGACGAATGCTGATGGAACTACATCTTTCGTCTGGAACACGGAACGTTTCATCGTTACTGGTCGTCGCATTTGCGAGTGAGGCGCAACTGGCTGCGCACCGGTCTTCCAAACCGGAGGTAATGGGTTCAAGTCCCGTCACTCGCTTTTTGTCGCCGTAGCTCAACTGGCTAGCAGCAGCTGCCTCGTAAGCAGCAGGTTGTGGGTTCGAATCCCACCGGCGGCCTTTGACAATGTGTGATTGGGAGATCGTCCAATTGGCAGGATGACAGATGCTGATTCTGTTGATCGTGGTTCGAATCCACGTCTCCCAGCCAGCACGTTGATGGAGCGTAGCTCAGCGGTAGCAGCATCGGTCTTACAAACCGGAGGTCGTGGGTTCGATCCCCACCGCTCCAATCAAATTTGGGAACGTAGCCAAATTGGGAAGGCACTGGTCTTGCAAACCAGAAATTACGGGTTCGAGTCCCGTCGTTTCCACTGTTTTTTCAGGATGTGGGATAGCGGCTGTCCACCGGTTTTGGGAACCGGCTTACGCAGGTTCAAATCCTGCCGTCCTGACTTTTTGTCCGTGTAGCTCAGTTGGAACTTGAGAGCGCTGCTCTACGAAAGCAGAGGTCGGGAGTTCGAATCTCTCCACGGACGCCAATTTGGTTGGGTAGCTCAGCAGGTAGCAGCGCCGGTCTGAAGAGCCGGAGGTCGTCGGTTCGATGCCGACCCCAACCACTTATTGAGACCGGATAGCTCAGTTGCGTAGAGTGTCGGCCCGACATGCCGAAGGTCGCAGGTTCGATTCCTGCTCCGGTCATTTTGCCCGCATAGCTCAGCGGCGGTAGCACTCGCATGGTAAGCGGGCGGTCATCGGTTCGATTCCGATTGCGGGCTTGCGGTACAATGCCGCGCGTCATTGTGGGTCTGTAGCCTAGCGGAGCTCAGGCACTCGTCTTCTAAACGAGCCAACGCAGGTTCGAATCCTGCCAGACTCATACAAAACCATATTCCGGCCGACTGTTTTGGTCGGCAGACTGTGAGGTACAAACGATGGTACTCAGCAGAAAAGTTTTGTTGCTCAACGCTTCTTATGAACCGTTGAGTTTGGTGACTGCGCCCAAGGCTCTGACGTTGGTCTGGCGGCGGGTGGCGGAAGTGTTGGAATTGGATCGCGGGCGGTTCGTACACACGACGCGCTTTGCGTTTGAATTGCCGTCGGTCATTCGCCTGACGCAATACATTGACATTCGCCAGCGGCAAAATCGCGTTACCAATCGGCATCGCATTTTGGCGCGTGACCATTACCGGTGCCAGTATTGCGGCAAACGCGGCACGGCCTTTGACTTGACGCTGGATCACATTTTGCCGCGCTCACGTGGCGGCAAGACGATGGCCGAAAATCTGGTGACGGCTTGTCAGGCGTGCAATAACCGCAAGGGAGACCGCACGCCGGAAGAAGCGCGTATGCCGTTGCTGATGAACCCCGCTGCTTTGTATTACGGGCTGGAACGCACGGCATTGCAGCAGGCTTCGCTGTCGCGTCCCGAATGGCGCAAATATCTTTTCCTGGAATACAACGAAGAAGAAACGACGGCTGCCGTCTCAGCTTAGGCCGACGTGGCAGGGCACGGTGATTCGTGATCCCGGCATTTTTGTCTGCGTTTCCGGGAATCTGATTTTCACAACAAAAAAGCGCGTAAGTGGCGATCTCGGTTGAGAGCGCCGCTTACGCGCTTTTGCGTCTTCGGAATGGGCCGGCGTTATGTGGTTGCGGAATCCAGTCCTTGCAGGAAGCGGTACTTGCCGGCGAAATGAATGAGCGGCTCGCCGCCGGTTACTTCCAATTGAACGATGCGTCCGACAACGATCAGGTGATCACCACCCGCAAAAATTTCGTGTTGTGCGCATTCGACAAAACCCAACGTCTCCGTCAGCAACGGGACTCCGTGTGAGCTTTGTCGTTGCTCCAAGCCCGCGAATTTGTCCTGTTCCCGGCTGGCAAACCGCTGAGATAAATGCTCCTGATACGCCGCCAAAAAATTGACGCAAAAATGACTGGCGGCAGAAATAGCTTCAGAGAAATACGCGCGCTTTTCCACACACACCAACACCAACGGCGGATCGAGCGAGACAGAAGAGAACGCCGTTGCCGTCATGCCGCGCGGAATGCCGTGCGCGTCAACCGTCGTCACGACGGTTACACCCGCAGCAAAGTGGCCAAGCACGCGGCGGAAAAGCTGCGGGTCAATTGGTTCAGCCTTGTTCTGCTCAGTCATGAGATGGATACCCGTTTAGCGGAAAGCCACGCGTTGCGCTTCATAGGCGCTGATCTTGTCTGTGTGTTGCAACGTCAAGCCAATATCGTCCAACCCTTTCAGCAGGCATTCGCGGCGAAACGGATCAATTTTGAACTCCAGGCGCAATCCCGCGTTGTCGGTGATGACTTCTTGCTCCAGATCAATGGTAATCCGGTAGCCTTCGTTGGTTTTGGTGCGCTGAAACAATTCTTCGACCTGCTCAGCGCTGAGCTTGATCGGCAGCATGCCGTTTTTGAAGCAGTTGTTATAGAAAATATCCGCGAACGAAGGCGCAATCACGGAAATGAAGCCGTAATCATTCAACGCCCAGGGCGCGTGTTCGCGTGACGAGCCGCAGCCGAAATTATCGCGCGCCAGCAGAACGCTTGCGCCCTGAAAACGCGACTGGTTGAGTTCGAAGTCAGGATTGGGTGAACCGTCCGCGTTAAACCGCCAATCGAAAAATAGCGCCTCGCCGAAGCCGGTTCGTTCAATGCGTTTCAGGAATTGTTTGGGAATGATTTGATCGGTGTCTACGTTGACACGATCCAAGGACGCCACCAGGCCAGTGTGAACAGTAAAAGGTTTCATGATCTTTATTGACGAATTGTATGAGTGCCGCGGGTGAGTCGCGCCTGCGCTCACCTGCGGCAAAGTTGTTAGGCGTTATCCCATTCGCGCACGTCAACAAAATGACCTGCGATGGCGGCAGCGGCAGCCATTTCCGGGCTGACCAGATGCGTGCGTCCGCCCGCGCCTTGGCGGCCTTCAAAGTTGCGATTTGACGTCGAAGCGCAACGCTCACCCGGTTGCAATACATCTGGATTCATCGCCAGGCACATGCTGCAACCACTTTCACGCCAATCAAAACCAGCTTCTCTGAAAATCACATCCAGGCCTTCTTGTTCCGCCAGCTTTTTGATCGGTTGAGAACCGGGGACCACCATCGCGTTTACGTGGGCGGCGACTTTTTTGCCTTTGGCAATTTTGGCAGCGGCACGCAAATCTTCAATGCGCGAATTGGTACAAGAGCCGATGAACACGCGGTCAATTTTGACTTCTTGCAACGGTGTGCCGGGCGTCAGGCCCATGTATTCCAATGCGCGCCGCGTCGCTTTGCGATCATTTTCGGTCGGCATCGCTTCAGGATCGGGCACGTTGCTGGTGATGTCGGTCACCATGCCGGGGCTGGTTCCCCAGGTGACTTGCGGCGCCAACGTGTTGGCGTCGAGCGTTAACTCGCGGTCAAATGTTGCGCCTTCTTCAGTGGGCAGTGTTTTCCAATAGGCGACCGCTTTTTCCCAGGCTTCGCCTTGCGGCGCGAATTGACGTCCTGCCAGATAGGCAAACGTCTTTTCGTCGGGGGCGATCATGCCTGCGCGCGCGCCTGCTTCAATAGACATATTGCAAACGGTCATGCGCTCTTCCATGCTTAGATTACGAATCGCTTCGCCCGCATATTCGATGACATAGCCCGTTGCGCCATCTGTGCCGATTTCGCCGATGATGCGCAAGATGATGTCTTTGGCTGTGACGCCACGCGGAAGCTTGCCATTAAACGTGATGCGAAACGTCTTGGGTTTAGCTTGCAACAGACATTGCGACGCGAGCACGTGTTCGACTTCGCTGGTGCCGATGCCAAAGGCCAGGGCTCCGAACGCGCCGTGCGTAGATGTATGACTGTCGCCGCAAACAATCGTCATGCCAGGTTGGGTAAATCCGAGTTCCGGCCCAATCACGTGCACAATGCCTTGTTCGGGGCTGTCCAAACCATACAGTCGAATGCCAAATTCCTGACAATTGCGTTCCAGCGTTTCGATCTGTTGCTTGGCAATGGGATCCGTAATCGGCAGCGCGCGGCTCCAGGTCGGAACGTTGTGGTCCATTGTCGCGACGGTCAGGTCTGGACGACGTACACGGCGACCATTGAGGCGCAAACCATCAAAGGCCTGTGGACTGGTGACTTCGTGAACCAGGTGGCAATCAATATATAAAATCGCGGGTTGTCCGGATTCCTGATGCACAACATGGCTATCCCAAATTTTTTCGAAGAGTGTTTTCGGCATGATTTTCTGCTATGTCAGCGTTGAATGAGGTTGTTAACGCAAAATGATGAACGCGGCTGATTGCCTGATGGGCTTGATAGACCAATTCGGCGCTTCGTTTAGCCGTCGTCTCGCTCGAAGCGCGCGTTAGCATACTCAGGTCGGCTGCTTATGACAATAATGTTCTGCATAAATAATGTTTATGGGGGTAGTAGCGAAACCTCACGCCAGCAAGCGTCTCGCGCTCGGTTGCGTGATTGTGTGAGCGCAGACAAGACGATTCTCGCTGAGGCAAACTTGACAGCCTCGCGACTCATTTGCTACCTTCCGCGTCTCTTGGAATTGCTATAGGCTGGTAGCTCAGGGGTAGAGCACTACCTTGACACGGTAGGGGTCAGCGGTTCAAATCCGCTCCAGCCTATCAGTTTTGTTTCCTTGCCGGGTTTGTAAAAGCCCGCGTTCGACGTCAGCTCCAGAAGAGTTGTCAATTTATGCAGAAGCGATTTACGAATCGAACTAAGTAGCTGTGATGGAAAAGCGTCTCCCGACGCCGCATCACAGCATTCTGCGCGACGACCGCTGGCGTAGGACCTTACCTGAAGCAGAAATCCAGTTTACGGAAGCTTTTGGGACTGTCCACCAGTAAAGTATAGGGATTCTGGGGTCTCGTGTGACTTAACACCGGATTCCAGAACAGCGATTTTGCCTGAGGCAAGATGGCTGTGATTATTTTTGAGTGAGACAGCAGTGAGCGAAGTACAAGTTCAAGCAGATCAGCAATCCGCACAGGCAGCCCAGGATTCGTCCGCCGCAGTGACGGCCCTTGACGCCTTGAAAAAACAAGACCGCGATGCCGCTAAAAAAGCCTTGGCCGCGCGCTTGTTTCGCAATGGCGTTAAACAGGATGAACCGGTTGACCTGACCTATGTCATCAAACCTGGCGAGACGGTAGAGGCGTTGACGCCTGAGGCGGGCAATGACGCCCTTGAGGTTTATCGCCACTCGACCGCGCATTTGCTTGCCGCCGCTGTGTTGGACCTGTATCCCGGCACCAAGTTGGGCATTGGCCCGGCCCTGCTGGATGACCCCAAAGGCGGGTTCTTTTACGATTTTCAGCGCACCGACGGAGCGCACTTCACGCCCGAAGATCTGCCCAAGATCGAAAAGCGGATGAAGGATTTGATCAAACGGAATCTCGAGTACAAGCGAGTCGAGATGCCGAAAGCCGAAGCGGAAAAGAAATTTGCCGAGTTAGGCGAACCGCTCAAGTGCGAATTGATCGAAGAGAAAGCCGGTGACCTCGTTAGTTGCTATACGATTGAGGGCACGCCCTTTATTGATTTTTGTTTGGGGCCGCACATTCCTTCGACCAACAAGATCAAAGCCATCAAATTGCTTTCGATCGCGGGCGCGCACTGGAAAGGTGACGAAAAGCGCGAGCAGATGCAGCGCATTTACGGCACGTCCTTCTTTTCGCAGGAAGAACTCGACGACTGGATCAAGCAAAAAGAAGAGGCGGAAAAGCGTGACCACCGTAAGCTGGGGCCAGAGCTGGATTTGTTCAGCTTTAGCGACGCGATTGGGCCGGGCTTGGTCTTGTGGCATCCGAATGGCGCGTTGATTCGCAAGGTTATCGAACAGTTTTTGAATGACGAGCTTTATCGGCGCGGTTACAGCTTTGTAAACACGCCGCACGTGACGCAATCGGAACTGTTCCGCATCTCCGGTCACCTGGAAAATTACCAGGAAGGCTTATACCCGGCGATGCACACGGGCGACAAAGGCGAAAAAGAAGACGTCGAGTATCGGATGAAACCGATGAACTGCCCGTTCCACATTCAGATCTACAAGTCGCGGCAGCGCTCGTATCGTGATTTGCCGCAACGTTATGCTGAATACGGGATGGTTTACCGGTACGAACGTTCGGGCGTGACGCACGGATTGATGCGCGCGCGCGGTTTTACACAAGACGACGCACATCTGTTTTGCACGCCGGACCAGCTGGTGCACGAAGTTTTGGGCTGCCTTGATCTGGTTGATTTCGTTATGAAGGCGTTCGGTTTTGAGTACAAGGCTGAATTGTCGGTTCGTCATGCGACAGATCATTCGAAGTATATCGGCTCTGATGACGTTTGGAATCTGGCTGAAACAGCATTGACGGATGCGCTCAGTCAATATGGATTGCCTTACGTGCGCATGGAAGACGAAGCTGCATTTTACGGGCCGAAGATTGACTTCAAGGTTGTGGATGCGATCAAACGCACTTGGCAGCTTTCGACGATTCAGGTGGATTTTAACCTGCCGCAACGGTTCGGACTGGAATTCGTCGGTTCAGACAACAAACCGCATCAGCCAATTATGGTGCATCGTGCGATTTTGGGATCGTTCGAGCGGTTTTTTGGCATTCTGATCGAACATTACGCCGGAGCGTTTCCGGTCTGGTTGGCGCCGACACAGGCAATCGTGCTGCCGATTTCGGATCGTTTCAACGAACAAGCTGTGGCGGTTGAACGGGAACTGATCGCTGCGGGTCATCGTGTGCAAGCTGATTTGCGCAGCGAAAAAATCGGAGCGAAAATCCGCGACGCACAGCTTAAGAAGATTCCTTTCATGCTCGTCATCGGCGAACGCGAAGCCGAAGCGGGCACCGTGGCCGTGCGTGATCGTGTCAAAGGCGACACCGGCGCGGTTTCCGTAGCGGAATTTAGCGCGAGACTGAAAGAGTTGGGCAACACTCGCGCGTTGACAACGTAACAGAAGAACAGCAGTTACAGGGGAAGCGGCTGTGAATATGCGCTGCTTTCTCTGCTTAACTCGTTCTTCGATTTCTCGGAGGTGTTTCTATTAACAGTGGTTTCAATCGCGGCGGGGGTTTTCAGCGGCGGGATACTCGCGGCCCGCAGGTTCGTGTCAACGAACGCATTCGCGCCAAAGAAGTGCGCGTTATTGACGAAGAGGGCGGGCAGCTAGGCATTCTGACGCCGCAAGAGGCTGTGCGTATCGCACGGGAACGCGGTTACGATCTGGTCGAAGTCGCTCCCCAGGCCCAGCCGCCGGTTTGCCGCATCGTAGATTTTGGCAAATACCTCTACGAGCAGAAAAAACGCGCGCACGAAGCCAAAAAGAAACAGGTCGTCATCGAGGTCAAGGAAATCAAATTCCGGCCCGCAACTGACGAACACGATTACAACTTCAAGATGAAGCACGCCCGCGAGATTTTGCTGGACGGCAACAAGGTCAAAGCCACTGTTCGTTTCCGTGGTCGCGAAATCACGCACAAGGAACTTGGCCGCCAGTTGCTCGACCGCTTGACGCAAGACCTGGCCGAGCAGGGGTCTCCTGAAGTGTTTCCGCGCCTGGAAGGCATGCAGATGATGGTGATTTTCGCGCCCAAGAAGCAGGCGCCCACCAGTGGCAAGAGCGAAAAAGCCAGTCAGAAACCCGGGGAGAAAGCGGTAAACGAGAAACCGAAAGAAAAGGCGCCGGAAAAAGAAAAAGCGCCAGAAAAAGACAAGACGCAAGAATAAGACATAAAGATTGCCGTTTGGCATTCGATGTTTACTAAACAACGGAGGAATTATGCCTAAACTGAAAACTCACAAAGGCGCGGCGAAGCGATTTCGCACCACCGCGACTGGCAAGATCAAGCGCGGGCATTCGCACGCGCGTCACATCCTGACCAAAAAGCCGACCAAGCGGAAACGCAATCTGGACATTGATGTGTTGGTTTCGGAAAGCGATCAGGCGCGTGTCGAGGCAATGTTGCCTTACGGCCGTAAATAAACGCCGCCATTCATATTCGGTATTGACCGAAGTCGTTATCATTCTTTTTTAGCAAGGAGGGGCCCATGCCTCGCGCAAAACGTGGTAATAAGCGCCTAGAGAAGCGCAAAAAGTTAGAGAAACTGTCTAGTGGGTATCGCGGTACAAAAAGTAAACTCTACCGCTCGATGAGAGAATCAGTGCAACGCGCACTGAAATTCGCCTACGTTGGCCGCAAGATCAAAAAACGCGATTTCCGTTCTCTATGGATCGTCCGCATCGGAGCGGCAGCGCGCTTGAATGGTCTGAATTACAGCCAGTTTATGCACGGGTTGAAAGTTGCCGGGATCGAGCTTGATCGCAAAGTGCTCGCCGATTTGGCCGTCAACCAGCCGCAGACGTTTGCCGAACTCGCGGGTTCGGCGAAAAAGGCGTTGGAATCCAACCAGGCAGCCGCCTAGTTGCGATTCGCACATCCGAGATTTTGCCGACCCAAGGCTGCCAGCCCGATACAAGCAAGGGCTTGGACGTCTTGGGTCTTGTTTTGAGTTTTCCAGCGTATGTCAGATCGCATCACACAACTGCGCACAGATTTCGACCGGGAATTGCCTGCCGTCACCACCGACGCCGACGCGACCGCTTTGCGCGACCGTTGGGTTGGCCGCAAAAGTGGATTGCTGACGGCGGAAATGAAAACGCTCGGCAAGCTGTCCCCCGAAGAACGCAAAACCGCCGGTGCACAGCTCAACGAGCTGAAAGGTTACGTCGAATCCGCCATCGAATCTTTGCAGGCCGGTTTTGCCGCCAAACGCGAAGCCGAGCAATTGGTCAGTGAACGGATTGACGTGACGTTGCCAGGCCGCCGTTTGTCAGGCGGCCATTTGCATCCCATCACGCTGTTGCGGCAGAAGATCGAAGACATTTTCGTTTCGATGGGCTATGAGATCGAAGACGGCCCGGAAATCGAAACGCATTTCTACAACTTCGACGCGCTGAACATCCCGGAAAATCATCCGGCGCGCAGCCCGCAAGACACCTTTTACATCACCGATCAACTGGCGCTGCGGTCACAGACTTCGACCATGCAGATTCACGCCATGCAAAAACGCCGTCCGCCTTTGCGCGTGGCTGCGCCGGGCCGCGTCTTTCGGCGCGATACGCCCGACGCCACGCACAACCCGATGTTCTATCAAGTCGAAGGCTTGCTGGTGGATCGCGGTATCACGCTCGGTGATTTGAAAGGTACGGTCGAAGAATTCGTCCGTCGCCTTTTCGGCCCCGAAACGCGCACGCGTTTTCGTCCCTCGTACTTTCCTTTCGTCGAACCGGGAGCCGAAATTGATTACACCTGTTTCAAATGCAACGGCGCGGGCTGCCGCGTTTGCAAAGGTTCCGGCTGGATCGAAATGGGCGGTTCCGGCATGGTGCATCCGAATGTGTTGCGCGGCGTCGGCATTGATCCCGAAGAGTTCACCGGCTTCGCGTTTGGTTTAGGGCTGGATCGGTTGTGCGCCTTGATGTACGGACTGGATGACATTCGTTTGCTGTACGAAAACGACGTGCGCTTTTTGGAACAGTTCCGCTAATGCAGAACACGCAAGATTGAAAAGTTGGCTGCCACCGTGGCGAAGGAAAATAAGGGAAACGTAAAACCTCGTTCACCAGTTGTTTTCTTCACTCCGTGACTCTCTGGCCGCTCTTCCCAACTCATTCTCGCTTGTCTGACTCTTGTAAGTTTTGGCTTCGGCTTTCACGCTCAAGGAGACGCGATGAAACGCAAAATCTCCGAATTTTCCTACGGCTTCGTGTTAACGCATGAACTGGTGCACGTCTATGATTGCTGGCAAGTCGCGGCGACAGTTGTGCGCGCTTCAGAAGCAAAAAAGAAGGGCAAGCAACAGGAAATCGGGTTGTCGTTGCGCGGCTATCCGCTCTTTTTGCAGTTTAAGCTGAGCGAATACATGCAGCGCCGGTACGCCGCCGAATCGAAAGTCGCGGGCCTGCCGTATTTCCGTTTTGAATTGCCGCGCCGCAGCCAATCCAACCAACACCGCTTGTTGATGGAATTGGAAAAACGCGGCAATGCCGTGTTTTATGTCGCGCCGCTTTTTCACGAAGCTGCCAGTTTGAACAGCGCCTTTTTTGACCGGCAGATCGTGGCGCAATCGGTGTTTATCAGTCCGGGCGACATTAGCGAATTGCCCGACAGCAAGCTTCATCGCGTGGTCTATAGCCGCAAAACACCTGACGTGCATTTCTGTTCCAAACCGCGCAAGCTGGAACACGTGATTCAGGGCGAAACTTTCAGCGATGCGATCAAGGAGTTGCTGAAAGACCGCGAACCGCAATTGCTCGACGACAATTTCTTTGAGCAATTGTCGGTGCAAATGCTTTCGATCTTTTCGCCCAACCGGAAGATGTTTGGTGATATGTCGCGCGAACAGGTCGAAATGCACGCGGCGACATTTGCCAGCTACATCGCCAAAACCTTTTTTGACTGCGAATTGCTGATCATCCGCGCCTGATCCTGGGCGAATTCTTCCCCCAGTTTTGTGAGGTGGTAATGCAAAACTGTATGCGCAAAATTCTGCTGACAAGCTGTCTGTTGCTTTGCGGGGCTGTGCTGGCCTGGGCGCAACCGGCGGCATCGTATCCGCTGGGCAAAGTCGAATTTGTCGGCCTGAAAAAATACGACCGGCAACAGGCTTTGACGGCCAGTGAATTAAAGACCGGACAGTCCGTGACCCTGGCGGCGCTGGATGCGGCAGCCAAAAAACTGGCTGCGCTTGGCTACTTTCGCCGCGTCAATTACCGCTACCAACTGAACAACAACAAACTCGATGTTGTGTTTGAAGTCGAAGAAGCGGGCGGCGCTGTGCCCTGCGTGTTTGACAACTTTGCGGGATTCACTGACCGGGAACTGGTCGAAGAAGTGCGCAAAGAGATTCCCTCGTTTGACGGCACAGCGCCGGAAGTCGGTGACAGTGTGCAAAAAGTCAAAGTCGCGCTTGAGCGGATACTGCAAAAACGCGGATTGCCGGGGCAGGTCGAACATTTGTTTTCGGTCGGCAGCGAAGGGTTCTATCGCCCGGAACACGTTTTCACGATCAAAGACCTGCATTTGAACATTTGCAAAGTGCGCGTGTTGGGGGCGGCCTCCGTGCCGATGAATGAGTTGCAACCGGTCGCGCAACAACTGGTCGGCAGCGAATACTCCAAAATCAATGCGCGCGGTTTGGCCGAACTGGATTTGATGCAAGTGTTTCGCAAATACGGATATTTGCGTGCGCGGTTTGGGTTGCCGTTGGGCGAGCTGGATTTTGAAAGTAAGGATTGCAAAGACGGTGTGTCGGTTACGTTGCCGGTTGACGCGGGCGCGTCGTATTCCTGGGACAGAGCCGAATGGGCCGGAAACCAGGCGTTGCCGACGCCGTTTCTGGATGTGACGGTTGGCATGCGCGCGGGAGACGTCGCCGACGGCCCCCGCATAGACAAAGGCTTGCGCACGATTTACGAAGCCTATGTCAAAAAAGGCTATCTGGCTGCGCGGTTGCAACCTGCGCCGGAATTCGACGATGCCAACAAACGCGTCATTCTGAAGGTCGCCATTTCAGAAGGGGCGCAATTCCGCATGGGAACGCTGACAATTCTGGGCATTCCGCCTGCCGACGTACAACGGTGCAAGGAACGCTGGCAGCTCAAAGCCGGCGACGTGTATGACGGAACGTATGTCGCCGAATTTATCCAGCGGATTGTGAAAGAAGGCATCGTGAAACTCGATGCGGGCAAAAACCTAAAGGTCGAGCCCAAACCCGATGCGCAAAAACAAAGTGTGGATGTAACGATTAATTTCGACGCAAAAGTACAGTGAGCGAAGAGCGAAGGGCGTTTGCATCTTTCGTCATGCTTTTATTCGATAATTTATGAAGATCAGCTACAACTGGCTTAAGGAATTGGTGGATGTTGATTGGTCGCCCAATGATCTGGCGACGCAATTGACGATGGCGGGTCTGGCCGTGGATGCCGTCGAAGCACACGGCGACGATTTCGTGCTCGAATTGGATTTGACCTCGAACCGGCCTGATTGTTTGTCGCATCTTGGTGTCGCGCGCGAAGCTGCCACGCTGGCAAACAAACCGTTGCGCCTGCCGAACTATGACCGCCCGGCGACAAGCAATGCGACTTCCGTCGAAATTTTGAATCCGGAATTTTGTCCGCGTTACAGCGCGCGTTTGATCAAGGGCGTGAAGATCGGCCCTTCGCCCGAATGGCTGGTCAAGCGCCTGGAAGTCATGGGCCAACGCAGCGTCAACAACGTGGCTGACATCACCAATTACGTGATGCTCGAACTGGGCCAGCCGCTGCACGCGTTCGACCTGGCAATGTTGCGCGGTGAACGCATCATTGTGCGCGCGGCAACCGAAGGCGAACGCATCACGACACTCGACGGCGAAGAGCGCACGCTGACCGCGCAAATGCTGGTCATTGCCGACGCCGAACGCCCGGTCGCTTTGGCGGGCATCAAAGGCGGTGAAGATTCCGGTATCTCGGACAAAACCGTGGATGTGCTTTTAGAAGCGGCGTATTTCACGCCTGCGCAAGTGCGTGCCACTTCAAAGGCGCTGGGCTTGGCGACGGAAGCTTCGTATCGGTTTGAACGCGGCACCGACCCTGAAATCGTGCCGGTTGCGTCGGCGCGCGCGGCCACCTTGATTGCCGAAATCGCGGGCGGACAGGTTTCTGATGTGTTGGTGGATGTCTATCCGAACAAACGCGAACGGCCGGCGATTCGATTTCGTCGCGCGCGTTAT
>JAEUQO010000322.1 GCA_016789605.1 Acidobacteriota bacterium | reverse complement strand
TGACGCGCAACTGGCGGCACACGGTGCGCGACGGCTGTTTGCCCTGGGCGAAGGCGACGCGCGCGATGATTTCGACGGCCAGTTTCAAAAGTGGTTTCAACCGCTGCGCGCAACCGTGGCGCAAGAACTTGGCATTCGCATTGAAGCCGAAGAAGCCAGCGGCAAACCGCTCTATCGGCTGGAACTCGTCGCCGGACAGCAAATGAGCCCGTTTGTGGATTCGTTCAATGCTGCGCCGATGGTGGTGCGCGCCAATCGCGAGCTGGTGCGACAAGCACCCTCTGCGAGTGAAACGCGTTCGACGCGTCATCTGGAATTGGAACTGCCGGAAGGCGTGACCTATCGCGCGGGCGATCATCTGGGCGTGATTCCGCACAACAGCGAAAGCCTGGTCAACCGCGCCGCAACGCGGTTCGGATTCGATCACGACGTCTATTTGCGTTTGCGGCGCAACACCAACCGCAAAACCTTTTTGCCGGTGGAACAAACGATTTCGCTCTCACGCTTGTTGGGCGATTACGTCGAATTGCAAGACGTCGCCACGCGCACGCAAATTCAAGCGCTGTTGCCATACACCGAATGCCCGCCCGAAAGAATCAAGCTGGCGGCGCTGGTCGAAGACGAAACGCGTTACAAGGAAGAAGTGCTCGCGCGCCGCAAATCGCTGCTTGATTTGCTGGAAGAATTCCCGGCTTGCCAGCTTCCGTTTGAAGTGTATTTGGAACTGCTGTCGCCGTTGCGGCCACGCTACTATTCGATTTCGTCTTCGCCGCTGGCTGAAGCGCGCCGTTGCAGCATCACGGTCGCCGTTGTCGAAGGCCCGGCGCGTTCCGGACGCGGCACGTTTGCCGGCGTCTGTTCGAATTACCTGCGCCAGCAAACCGAAGACAGCGTCATTTATGCTTTTGTGAAAGACACCAAATCGGCCTTCCGGTTGCCTGAAAATCCCGCGACGCCGATTGTGATGATCGGGCCGGGCACGGGCCTGGCGCCGTTTCGCGGCTTTTTGCAGGAACGCGCCGCGCTCAAGGCACAAGGCCAAACCATCGGCGCTTCCCTGCTCTTTTTCGGCTGCCGTCATCCGCAACAGGATTTCTTGTACGAAGACGAGCTAAAGCAATTCGAAGCGGACGGCGTAACCAAACTGGTCACGGCGTTTTCGCGTCCTGACGGTTATCAAACCGGCCAGAAAAAATGTTACGTGCAAGATGAACTGTACGCCCGGCGCGACGAAGTCTGGCCACTGATCGAAGCAGGCGCGGTCATTTACGTCTGTGGCGACGCCAGCCGCATGGCTCCTGACGTGCGGCGCACCTTCGCCGCAATTTACGAAGAGAAAACCGGCAAGAAAGACGCCGAAGACTGGCTCAATGCGTTGACTGCCGAAAACCGCTATCTGGTAGACGTCTGGGCAGCGAACTAAGCGCTCTTTGGAGGCGTGTGGTGTATCACCAGATACTTGAGTTGATACGAAAAGCGGCGACCGAGCGCCGCGTCTATCTAACGATTCACGCAAACAAAGAGCTGAAAACGATTATCTTGCCTATCAGGATGTTATTCACTGCTTGTTAGGTGGCGAGATTATCGAACAACAAATTGATAGCACAACCAGCGAAGAAAAGTATCTGCTTTATGGAGACGCGCTGAATGGCGTAGAGATGGCAGTTGTGGCCAAACTGGGATACGATAAATCCAGCATCATCATTACGGTTTACAGATTGAGGATTACTGACTATGACATCTGAACCGAACACGCCAGCGCATGTTTGTATCAACTGCGGCAAACCCACTGCGATTGATATCAGGCGGGATGAGCTTTTTGGTAGTGGGAAAGAAGCCCTGATCATAGAAAACATCCCTATGCTGAAATGCCTGAATTGTGGCTTGGTTTATCTGGAACCCGCAGTTTCAGAAATGATTGATGAGATTTGCTCCCATCCTGAATGCCATGCCTC
The DNA here is from genome assembly GCA_016789605.1 of Acidobacteriota bacterium. Lineage (GTDB taxonomy): Bacteria > Acidobacteriota > Blastocatellia > RBC074 > RBC074 > RBC074. Next base: position 32,138 of record JAEUQO010000322.1, on the reverse strand, counting down.
ATTTGAAACAAAGCAAGTTGCTAAAATTGCGTAAGCTTATCGGCTGCGCTTGCCTGTTACGCTTGGCAAAAACGTCCTATGACAACTCCAACATTGCACAACCGGTTGACCTCGATGGATGCCAGCTTCCTCTATTTTGAAAAGAAGGAAGCGACCATGCATATCGGCAGCGTGTCCATTTTTGACGGCGAAATCCCCTTTGACGATTTTGTCGCCATGATGGACGCCAAAATGCACTTGGTGCCGCGCTATCAACAGATCGTGGTGAACGATCCGTTCAATCTGGGGCATCCGACCTGGGAACCCGATCCGAATTTCAATCTGCGCAATCACATTTTCAAATTGCAGTTGGAAGCGCCCGGCTCTGAAGCGCAATTGATTGAACTGGCGGGCCAGCTGTTCACGCCGATGATGGATCGGCGCAAACCGCTCTGGGACATCTATTTCGTTTACGGGTTGGAAGGCGGGCGCACCGCGATGGTTTCGCGTGTGCACCATTGCATGGTGGATGGCGTTTCCGGCGTAGACCTGCTCAAAATCATTCTGGATTTTTCGCCCAACCCTGCGCCGCCCCCGCCGAAACCGGCGACCGCGCCGCGCCCCGCGACGCCTGATCCGACGCGCCGTTTGTTTGATTCGATTCTCGGCGGTATGCAGGAAGGCATGAACCGCTGGATGGAATTCCAAAACGGCTTGCTGAATCTGACCCAGGCACTGACGCGCGAAGAAACGCGCGCTTCGATGCAAAAGGTCAGCAGCGAATGGCCGCGCCTGATTCGCCCGGTGTCACCGTTGCCGTTTAACGGACCGGGATCGGGTGCGCGCAAACTCGTGTGGAATACGTTTTCCTTTGCCGAAGCGCGCGCGATTCGCGGAGCGCTCGGCGGCACGGTCAATGACGTCGTGCTGACGGCGCTGTCCGGCGCGGTCGCCCGTTACGCCGCGCATCACGGTCATTCTGTCGCGGGCCGCCATCTGCGTGTGATGGTGCCGGTCAGTTTGCGCCAGGACGATCAACGCGGCGCGCTTGGCAATCTGGTCTCGGTGCTGCCCGTGGAAATTCCGCTCGATTTGAGCGATCCGACGGCGCGCTTCCGGTATATCAACGAAAAAACCGCCGCCATGAAAGCCGGACGCATGGCCGAAGGGTTGAACCTGTTTTCGGCCTTGATGGGCGTGTTGCCGCCGCCGTTGCAAGCGTTGATGGGCGCGCTTTCGACCGCGAACATTCCGATGCCCGTGTTCAACATGGTTTCGACCAACGTGCCGGGGCCGCAAGTTCCGATGTATGCAATGGGCAAACGGATGATCGCCTATTACCCGTATGTCCCGGTCGGATTCGCCATCGGTTGCGGGTGCGCGATTATGAGTTATGACCAGCATCTGTATTTCGGCTTGACGGCAGACACGCAAGCGATGCCTGACGTCGAACGGATGCGCGATTGTCTGTATGAATCATTCTATGAATTGCGGCAGATCGCGGGCGTTGAACCGATTCAGCCGCAAGTGATGAAAGCCGCCGCGGGCAAAGGCCGCAGCCGCGGAAAGAAAGAATAGAAAATTCATTTGCCGCCCGTCCGTCCCCAAGAACAGACGCAAATGACCAACGCAAGGAGCATCAGCTATGACTTCCTCACCTGCCGAAGAGGCATTTCATCAAGATCGCCGCGCCGTCGGTGTGCCGCTCTGGCGCGAAGCGTTTGCCGGACTGGATTGGCTCTCGTTGCGCGCTGCGCCCGTGTATTACGGCTGGGGCGTGCCGCGCGGAGACAAATCGGGCGTCATCGTCGTGCCGGGGTTTCTGGGCACGGATCATTACCTGCTCGAAATGTATTGGTGGTTGCGGCGCGTGGGCTACACGCCGTTTTTTTCGCGTATTGGCTGGAACGCCGAATGTCTCAACGTGCTGACCGAACGGCTTTCGGCCACCATCAACAAAGCCTATGCTGAAACAGGCCGCAAGGTTCATTTGATCGGTCACAGCCTGGGCGGCATTTTGGCGCGCTCGATTGCCGTGCGTCAGGCCGAACAGGTCGCTTCGATCATTACGCTGGGTTCGCCGTTTCGCGGTGTGCGTTCGCACAAAATGGTGCTCGAACGCGCCGACGATGTGCGCAAATATCTGTTGCGCAAACGCCGCGAAGAATGGCCTGACTGTTACACCGGCTACTGCACTTGCGCGGCGGTCATGGCGATGATGGTGCCGCCCTCTGAAGCGCCGCCCTTGCGCCAGACAGCGATTTACACCAAAACCGATGGCGTGGTGGATTGGCAGGTATGCGTCAATGACGATCCGGCCACCAATTTTGAAGTCACCGGCACGCATATCGGCCTGGCCTTCAACCCGACGGTTTATCGCCTGATCGCCCAGCGACTGGCAGAAAAATAGCGACTGCGCCTGTCGTCCGTCCCCAGTTTCGCGCGCTTTGAGTTCGTTTGTGGGACAGAGCTGTCCCACAAACGAACAACCAGCCCTTGCCATCCTCCCCTAATCTCTGCTCAAATCCTGCCAATCCACGATTTTACCGATCTTCTGCTGTGGCACGCGGATTGACGATTCGCTAGGGAATATTCCGCGCATAAATTCTGTTTGGCAGGCGAGAAGAGGAGACCGTCATGATTCGTTTGGAAAATGTCGAAAAGTTTTATCCCCAGGGCGTGCAAAAATATTACGTGTTGCGCCGCATTTCGCTGGAAATCAAAGAAGGCGAATTTGTCTCGATCATGGGTCCATCCGGCGCAGGCAAATCCACGTTGTTGCACATCATCGGCATGCACGACAGCGAATGGACCGGCGATTACTGGTTTATGGGACAGCCCATTCACAAACTGCGGCCCAAAGACCGCGCCGAATTGCGCAACAAAAACATCGGCTTCGTCTTTCAAAGCTACCATTTGCTCGATCACCTGACCGTTTACGAAAACCTGGAAATTCCGCTTTCCTATCGCGACATCAAAAAATCCGAGCGCGAATCCATCGTTGCCGACATCCTCGATAAGTTTCAGATTGTCGGCAAAAAAGACCTGTATCCCAACCAGCTTTCGGGCGGACAACAACAACTGGTCGGCGTTGCGCGCGCCGTGATCGCCAGTCCGAAGCTGATTCTGGCCGACGAACCGACCGGCAACCTGCATACGTCACAAGGCAAAGAAATCATGGAGTTGTTCAAACGCCTGAACAACGAAGGCACCACCATCGTGCAGGTGACGCATTCGGAAGTGAATGCGACCTATGGCAATCGCGTCATCAATTTGCAGGACGGCTGGATGGCGCAGTAACCGCCCTCTTGCCATCCCGGAGGTCTCAATGCGCAGCAAGCGGTTTCTGGCAAGTGCATTCATCACCTTGGTTTTGTGCGGCATCGGCGAGGCGAACTCTTTTGCTCAAACGTCATCCGGTGAAACTTCTACCGGGCAAAGCGACAGCCAAACGATCAAGGCCTTGCTCGATGAAGTGCGCCAATTGCGCCTGGTGTTACAGCGCAACAGTCTGGCGACCTATCGCGCGCAGGTCACGCTCGAACGGCTGAAGTTCCAGCAAGCCCGCGTTGATCAGTTATTCAAAGAGCAAGCCGATTTGCAAAACCGCATCAAGGAGGTGGAGCGCAATCTGCCGATGCTGAGCAATCAGGCCGGCGAACTGGAAAAGCTGCTGGCCGTCGCCGCCACGCCGACCGAACGCAACGAACGCGAAATGATGATCAGAGCCATCAAAGGCGAACTCGAAAACGAGAAACAACGCTTGCAAGATTGGCGCGAACGCGAGCCACAAATTGCCGCACGTTTACAAACCGAACAAGCCAAACTGGCTGAGTTAAACGACAACCTCGACAAACTGGAACGCGAACTGGAAAGCGCCGCGGCTGACAAAAGCAAACGCCCATAATGCTATAAGGTCTCACATAGTCCTGCTAAACCACGCTGTTATGAAATCTTCTCCTCGTATACTTATCGCTGACGACCAAATTGACGTGCTGGAAGCATTGCGCCTGTTGCTCAAAAGCGAAGGCTTTCAGATCGAAACCGCGACGTCTCCTGACCAGATCATGAACGCCATCGAAGCGCGTGATTTTGACGTGGCGTTGATTGACCTGAATTACACGCGCGACACGACTTCGGGGCAGGAAGGGTTGGATTTGCTGACGCGGTTGCAAACCGCCGATAGCACCTTGCCGGTGGTGGTGATGACGGCCTGGGGCAGCGTGGATGTCGCCGTCGAAGCGATGCGGCGCGGCGCGCGCGATTTCGTGCAAAAGCCCTGGGAAAACGAACGGCTGCTGTCCATCCTTTGGACACAGGCCGAATTGAGCAAGGCGCTGCGCAAAGGGCAAAAGCTGGAAGCGGAAAACCAGTTGCTGCGCGGCCAGATGAGTTCCAAGCTGATTGCCGAATCGCCCGCCATGCAACCTGCGTTGCAGGTCATCGCGCGCGTCGGCCCGTCTGACGCCAACGTGTTGATCACCGGCGAAAACGGCACTGGCAAAGGCGTCGTCGCCAGCGTCTTGCATTCGATTTCGCACCGCGCCAACCGTCCGCTGGTCACGGTCAACGTCGGCGGTTTGTCTGAAGGCGTGTTTGAAAGCGAACTGTTCGGCCATATCAAAGGCGCATTCACCGACGCCAAAACCGACCGCGTAGGCCGTTTTGAACTCGCCGACGAAGGCACCTTGTTCCTGGATGAAATCGCCAACATCTCGTTGCCGCAACAGGCCAAATTGTTGCGCGTGCTTGAAACCGGCGAATTTGAACGCGTCGGCTCATCCAAAACGCGCAAGGTCAACGTGCGCGTGATTTCCGCCACCAACGCCGATTTGCACGCCGAAGTCGCCGCCGGACGGTTTCGCCAGGATTTGCTTTTCCGCTTGAATACGGTCGAGCTTCGTTTGCCGCCGCTGCGCGACCGCAAAGACGACATTCATTTGCTGGCGGCGCACTTTCTCAAACAGCATTCGTCGCGCTATCGCAAACTGGTGACAACGTTTGATCAGGCGGCGATGTCGGCGCTGGCGGCGCACAACTGGCCGGGCAACGTGCGCGAACTGGATCACGCCATCGAACGCGCAGTGCTGATGGCGCAGGGAACAATTGTCAAAGCCAGCGATCTAGGGTTATATCAAGCGCCGGAAAGTTCGTTGCGCATGGACGATATGAGCCTGGAAGAGGTCGAATGCTTTTTGATCAAAAAGACGCTGGCGCGTTTTGATGGCAACGTCAGCAAAGCCGCCGAAGCTCTGGGTCTGAGCCGTAGCGCGTTGTATCGGCGGCTGGAAAAATTTGGCTTGTAATTCGGCAACCGGCATTTGATCTCACGCTACCGATTATGGATGTCACGAGCGAGCAACAAGCGGCGACAACGCGCACAGATGAGCCGCAACCGGCTGCGCTCTCAGGCTCGCGTAATGTACAATCTGCGCGCCCGCACCTGCTCAATCTGGAAACGGATGCGGGCATTCCGATCAAACCACTCCCCCGGGCGTTTCACCCCCAACCGCTCAATTACGACAAACGGGTTTTGCTGCTTGCCTTGCTGACCGGCTTGCCTGGCGCACTGGTTGGTCTGGTGCTGTTGTGGCAAGGCGATCATTCGGCCAAGGTGCAATGGACGCTGACGGTTTTCATCGTCAGTTTCTGGTTGGGTTGCGCGTTTGCCTTGCGCGAACGCGTCGTGATGCCGTTGCAAACGCTGTCGAATTTGCTGGCCGCCTTGCGCGAAGGCGATTACTCGATTCGCGGACGCGCCGCCAAAAACGACGATCCGCTGGGCGATGTCGTGCGCGAAGTGAACGCGCTTGGCACGACCTTGCGCCAACAGCGGTTCGGCGCGCTCGAAGCCACTGCGCTGTTGCGCACCGTGATGTCAGAAATCGAAGTCGCGGTCTTTGCCTTTGACGGCGAACAGCGATTGCGGCTGGTCAATCGCGCCGGCGAAAAGCTGCTGGATCGCCCCGCCGAACAATTGCTCGGACGCACCGCCAACGAATTGCAGTTGGAAGATTGTCTGGACGGAGAACCGGCACGCACGCTGCAACGCAGTTTTCGCGGCGTCGCCAGCGGATTTGGCCGCTGGGGCATGCGACGCAGCGTCTTTCGCCAAGATGGCAAACCCCACCAACTGGTCGTGCTGGCTGATTTGAGCCGCGCTCTGCGCGAAGAAGAACGGCAAGCCTGGCAGCGTCTGGTGCGCGTGTTGGGCCACGAATTGAACAACTCGCTTGCCCCCATCAAATCCATCGCGGGCAGTCTGGAAAGTCTGCTCGCCCGTACGCCGCGCGCCCCTGACTGGGAGGAAGACCTCCAACGCGGCCTTTCGATCATTTCCTCTCGCGCTGAAGCATTGAACCGGTTCATGACCGCATACGCGAAGCTGGCCAAATTGCCGCGCCCCGACCTGAAGCCCCTGGATGTCGGCGCGTGGGTACGACAAGTCGTCGGGCTGGAAACGCGTATGAAAATTGAATTGGTGCCGGGCCCCGAACTCGTCATTCAGGCCGACCGCGACCAACTGGAACAGTTGCTGATCAATCTGGTGCGCAACGCCGTGGACGCGTCGCGCGAAACCAATGGCGGTGTGCTGGTCAGTTGGCGCGTCAACAGCGGCCAACTCGAACTCAGTGTCGAAGACGAAGGCCCCGGTTTGTCGAATACGTCGAATCTCTTCGTGCCCTTCTTTACGACCAAACCGGGCGGTTCAGGCATTGGCCTGGCGCTCAGTCGTCAGATTGCCGAAGGACACGGTGGCACATTGACGCTCGAAAACCGTTCGGCGGCGCGTGGGTGCGAGGCGAGGTTACGGTTGCCGATCTAACGAGGCAACAATGCAGAAACAAATCGTGGGACGAGGTCTGGCAGAACTTCTCTTTTATCTTTTCCTCTTCGTCGGCTTTACCTATCTCTTCGCCGAATACAACGACAGCGTCGCGTCTGTTTTCGCCCGCATGAAAAATGCGCTCGATTACGTCTGGCTGCGCTGGTAACGTCAGCCAACACTCCCTCATCCAACCTGGACGCTCCTCGAAATAGCACCAACTTTTGGCGGGCCTGCCTGATTTTCTGTCGCGCAAAAACAAACGCCACAAGCTTGCTCTTGCCGAGCTGGCTTGTGGCGTTCGCGTCTTTCAGTCTGACGACGAGAGCTTACTGTCCGTCCTGACTGGGAATCTTGTCTACGCGCGGACGGTTGGCGCGGTTGCCGAGTTCCCAGGCCGTCGCATAGATCGTCCGCGACACCTTTTCCATGTTTTGATAATCAATCTTGTCAGCGTGATCCGAAGGCCGGTGATAGTCTTCGTGTTCGCCGTCCATGTAAAAGATGATCGGGATGCCTTTGCGCGCGTAATTGTAATGGTCGCTGCGGAAGAAGAACTGCTCAGGGTGTTTGATGTCGTCGTATTTGTAATCGAAGCGCAAACCCAGATACGACTTGTTGACCGTCTCGCTGATTTCCTTCAACTCCAGGCTCATCATCGTCGGGCCGATCAGGAAGATTTCGCCCGGTTTGGGCAACGGCTGATTGGCAGGCACGTCATTTTCCTTTTTGGTGCGCCCGATCATGTCAATGTTCAAATCAGCCACGATTTTGTCGAGCGGCACTGTCGGATAGTCGGTGAAATACCGCGATCCCCACAAACCTTTCTCTTCGCCTGCGTGCCAGATGAACAGGATCGAACGTTTCGGACGCGGCCCTTTGGCAAAAGCTTCGGCCATCGCCAGCACCGCCACCGTGCCAGAGGCGTCATCATCCGCGCCGTTGTAAATGGCGTCGCCGTTGACGGGATTACCGATGCCGACGTGATCGTAATGCGCGCCGATGGCGATATATTCACTCTTGAGCGCGGGATCGCTGCCTTCGATCACGCCGATGACGTTTTGCGTACTGGCCGGTTCAGATTTGACGCCGACGTTGATGGTGACGGTCTTTTCCGGCTTGAAGGCAAACGATTCGACCGCATCATTTGCCGTCGCGCGATTGAAGATGGTCGGCGCGTTGCTCTTTTCTCCTTGAAACAACGCATTGAGCAAGCGCGGCGAAGCGGTGATTGAAAGCGGCGGCGTATTGCCTCCGGTCTGGAATTTTTCGACCACGGCGAATCCGCGTTCGGTGGCGTTTTGGCGGCTGTTGCTCCAATTGGCCAGCGTTTGAAAATTGGGAATCAGGATGACGGCTTTGGCGCCGCGTTTTTGCACTGCCGCCATCGGGAACTCCCAGTCTTCGCCCTGTTTGCCTTTGAGGTCGTTTTGCGTCACGCCTTTCGGCAAACCACCGCCGAGCACCACCAGAATCTTGTCTTTCACATCCAGACCCTGATAGGCGTCAATGTTCTTGGCTTTGACGACCCAGCCGTGACTGACATACACCAATTGCCCGCTGACAGAACCGGCATTGATGCCCGCCAGAAAATCGTCGCCATAGGTAAAGCTCTGGCCGTTGATTTCGAGACGCGTCAACGTCGGATCGAGTTTGTTGCGCTTCATCGCGATACGCTGGAAATATGTCCCACCCTCGCCTGCCGGTTTCACGCCCCAACGCGCCATTTGCGACGCCAGATATTTCGCGGTCGTATCCAATCCGCGCGAAGGCGTGTCGCGGCCTTCCATCTCGTCAGAGGCAACAAACGTCAGGTAATCGCGCAATTGATCCGCCGTGATGAAATCGGCGTTGCCAAACGAAGGCGTCGGCGTCGGCGCAGGCGCGGCGTTCTTGGCTGGTTTGCGTTGCGCCTGGCTGACGGTAAACGGAGCCGCCAGGGCCACAGCCAAAAGGAAAACAAGAAGTCCGAGTTTTTTCATAAAGTCCTAGGGAGGCAGTTAGATCAGATTTCATTTTGGCGTACGGGTTTTGCCACAGAGGCAGAGAGCCGCAGAGGTTCATAAGCATTTCTCTGCGCCTCCGTGATTCTGTGGTTAATCCGTAAAGCAAATTGAAAACCCATCTAGTTAGTTCTTCGCCGCAAAACCGGAAAAGAGCTGTCTGGTTCTCACCGATTTTGCCGCAAGTTGAATTGCTGTTTCTATTCGTGGCGCAACGCCACCAATGGGTCTACTCTGGTGGCGCGCCGCGCGGGCAGATAGCAAGCCAGCCAGGCTACACCAACCAACAGAACAGTCACGCCAACAATGGTCAGCGGATCGTGTGCGCCAATGCCAAACAGCATTCCGTGCAACACACGCGAAAGGGCCAGCGAGACGGCCAAGCCCATCACCAAACCGATCACCACCAATGCCATGCCTTGCCGCAAAACCAGCCGCAAGACATCACGCATTTGCGCGCCCAGCGCCATCCGAATGCCAAGTTCTCGTGTGCGTTGCGTCACAGAATAGGAAATCACACTGTAAATTCCCAGCGCGGCCAAGAGCAATGCCAGCCCGGCAAACCCGCTCAACAACCAGGTATTGAACCGGCGCGCACCCAGTGTGCGATGTACTGATTCGCGCATCGTCACGAGCTTCGTCACCGGCTGGTCTTTGTCTATCGCCCAGACTTGTTGCCGTATGGCGGCAGCCAGCGCCGCCGGATCGCCAACCGTGCGCACAAGCAAATGTCCGTCACGCAAAGCACGCGCGGCAAACGGCAAATACCAGTCTGCACCAGGCGCTGATTCCAGCGTGCGTTGCGGCGTATCGGCGACCACGCCGATGATGCGCTTCCAGGGGTTGGTTGGGCTTGGCACACCCAGCGAAAGCCGCTTTCCGAGCGGGTCTTCACCGGGCCAGTATTTACGCGCCATTGTCTGGTTGATAATGGCGACTTCGTTGCCGTCCTGGGCATTGAAATCGCGTCCGCTCAGCAACGGGATGCCGACCGTGTGGAAGTACTGCGGCAAAACCAGGCGCCAGGACGCATTCGGTGGGTTACTGAAATCAAGTTGGCGGCCTTCGATGGCAAAAGGATCATTGGTGATCACGCCGGTCAGCGGAATGCGATTGGCAGCGCTCGCCTGTTCAACACCGGGCAACGCAGCAACGCGCGATACCAGTTCGTCATAAAACGCGCGCGCATTTTCCGCCGTTGGATAGCGCGACGACGGCAATGACAATTCAGCATAGAGCAGATGGTTGATATCCAGGCCCGGATTTACGCGTTGCAAACGAAGCAGACTGTTGAGCAACAATCCGGCGCCGACCAACAACACGACGGCAAGTGCGATTTCACCGACAACCAGCGCATTGCGCAACCAGTGACGGTTACGCGTGACGCCTGCGCCGCCGTCTTTCAAGATTTGCTGGACATCGGGTCGTGAGGCTTGCCAAGCTGGCAATATCCCGAAAAGCACGCCCGTCAAAACAGAAACCAGAAAAGTAAATCCCCAAACGCGCCAATCCAGATTGCTTTCGTCAAGGCGCGGCAAATTCTCAAGCTTAAGCGCGGTGAGCGCTTCGACGCCCCACCACGCCAGCCACAGACCGATGGCGCCTCCGCCCAAGGCGAGCAATACGCTTTCGCACAGCAATTGCCGCGCAAGGCGGAACCGACTCGCCCCCAAAGCCGCACGTATGGCCAACTCTCGTTTGCGTGTCGTGGCGCGCACCAACAACAAATTGGCAACGTTCGCACACGCGATCAACAGCACCAACGCGACCGCGCCCCATAACAGCAACAACGCAACTCGGCTTTGTCCGGCGATCTCTTCTTCTAGCTGATTCACCGTGATGCGCCAGCCGCCGTCTGCATTGTTGGGGCCGCGATAGCCGGGATGTTGCGCTTCAAACCGTTGGGCGAGCGCGCGCATTTCGGTGCGCGCCTGCGCCAAGGTCACGCCCGGTTTTAGCTGACCGATGACGTTGAGAAAATATGGCGGTTGGCGTTGCGCAATCTGCTCTGTGGAAAAACTCAGCGGCGTCCAGAACTCGGCGGGTTCACCAAACGGAAAGCTGGACTGCGGATATTGAAACCCGGCGGGCATGATGCCGATGATGGTGTAATTCTGATCGTTCAGCCGCAAGGATTTGCCAACCACATCCGACGCGCCGCCAAATCGCTGTTGCCAAAATGTGTGACTGACAATCACCACATTCTCATGGCCGACTTGTGCATCTTCAGCGGTGAATCCTCGGCCCAACGCGACCTGTGCGCCGAGCAAAGAAAACAGATTGGTCGTAATGCGCGTGCCCGGCAATCGTTCCGGCTGTGCCGTACCGGTCAAGGTGTAATTGGTGCTGTTTGAGGCAGCAACCTGGGCAAAGCTTTGCGTTTGCTCGCGGTAATCCAGGTATTCAGCGGCTTTGGCGGGTAAGCGCTCGATGTTGAGTTTGAGAAAGCTGCCCCAGATGGTGACCAACCGATCAGCATTTTGATATGGCAACGGACGTAAGAGGACAGCATTGACGACGCTAAAAATGGCGGTATTGGCGCCGATGCCCAAAGCCAGAACGAGCATCGCGACCAACGTTAGCGAGCGGTGAGCACGCAACATGCGCAGGCTGTAACGCAAGTCTTGCCACAACTGTGTCATCGCTTCTCCTTGGCATCATTCCATCAATGCCCCGTGTTTGCGCAACAGGCTAACCACCTGTTTACAACCTGCGATGATTTCCTTGCGTCGTCCGTCATGCACAATCGGAGTGTCGCCAGCGTTAGAAGCCACCTGATGCGCGGCAACCAGCAACGGCGTGTGTTTGGCCCGATTTTTCAGATTCAGATCGGCGGCGTGTGCGATCAGCAACGCAACCACTTCGGGGTGCCCCCAGACACAGGCTTCGTGGAGCGGCGTGCCAAAGCCTTTTTGTTCGTTGATGTCGGCCCCGGCAAGCAAGTAATTGGCAACGCGCTCAACCATGCCGCAAGCGGCGGCAGTATGAAAATCAACTGCCGCGCCGCGCGCTGCCAGATAGGCGGTCATTTCGACGTGACCTTTTTCGTTGGCCCAACGCAGCGGCGTTGAGCCAAATTCATCATCCACGACATTCAGATCAGCGCCGTGCGCCAGCAGCAAATCCACCACTGCGCGCCGGTTTTCGAGCGCCGCGCAATGCAACGCTGTCGCGCCGTCAAACTTCATTTGCGCGACAGCGGGAGATTCTGCCAGCCAGGCGCCGACGGTTACATCGTCGCCGTTAAGCACAGCGTTAAAAAATGCCTGCAATTCAGCCACGAGACTGCTCCGCAAAGGACAATCCGTTACCGGTCACTCTTACTGCTCGTTCTGGCCTTCTTCGACGACGCGTCCGTCAAACAGATGAATCGAACGGTCGGCGTGTTTGGCGAACCGGTGGTCGTGCGTGACCATACAAATCGTTGCGCCGCCGCGATGCAATTCGCGCAACAATTCCATCACGGCTTCACCGTTGGTCGAATCGAGGTTTCCGGTCGGTTCGTCCGCCAGCAGGATGAGCGGTTCGCCGACGATGGCACGCGCCACGGCAACGCGCTGTTGCTGACCGCCAGAGAGTTGCGACGGCAAGTGTTTGGCGCGATGCGCCATGTTCACTTTTTCGAGCGCGGCGTTGACGCGTTTTTTGCGTTCGGCGGAACTCATCCCGCGATAGGTCAACGGCAATTCGACATTTTCATACACGGTCAAATCGCCGATCAGGTTGAAACTCTGGAAGATAAACCCGATTTCGCGGTTGCGGATGCGCGCGCGTTCGGCCAGATTCAGCCCCTGAACCGGTTTGCCATTAAGCGCGTACGCGCCATCGCTGGGCGAATCGAGCAAGCCCAAAATCGAAAGCAGCGTGGATTTGCCGCAGCCCGACGGGCCGGCAATCGAAACGTACTCGCCTTGGTTGATTTCCAGGTGAATCCCCGACAAAGCATGTGTTTCGACTTCATCGGTGTAAAAAACCTTCGTCACGCCTTCCATGCGCAAGAGGGCATCGCTCATGTTCTCTCTCCTCTGTGTGATTGGAGTGCCGCCCACGGGCGGGGTCTACGCCGATCGGAAGCCAACGCCTGCGCGTGGCTTCCGCGTTCAAGACGGATTATTTCAAACGGATACGCGTGACGTTGTCACCGTATTGCGAAGTGTCAGAGACGATCACTTTGTCGCCGACTTTCAAACCGCTGCGAATTTCGATATGCGTCACCGAATGACGGCCCAGTTGCACGGGCACGGCTTCGGCGTGCTGGTCGTCCGCTTCGAGTTTGAACAGCTTGATCGTGCTGTTTTCCTGCCCAAAGGTCGGGCGTTGCACATACAGAATGTTGGTCAAACGTTCCAATTCAATCGTGCCGTCCACGGTCGAATCGGGCACTGCGCCTTTGGGCAATTCGCCGAGCAGTTGCACGTCAATGGTGCGAGTGCCGTTTTGCACCGCCGGATCAATACGCATCACCCGGCCCGGAATGATGCCGTTGCGCGTATCAATCTGTGCGGGCTGACCGATCTGAATGTCTTTGGTTTGCGTTTCAGGAATCTTCACTTCGGCTTTGAGCCGTTTCGGATCCGATACGCGCGCCAGATTGGTGCCCGGTTGCACCTGCTGTCCGATCTGCACGCTCAATTCCTGCAACACGCCATTCATCCCGGCTTTGACGCGCAAATCGGCGATCTGCTTTTTGCGCAGTTCGTACAGTGTGCGTTTCTGTTCGAGCGACGCCTGACTGACGGCCAATTGCGTTTTCATCGCATCAGCAGTCATGGCAATGCGCTGTTTTTCCAATTGATTGCGCGTGGCCAATTCGTTGGCGCGGGTGCGTTTTTGCTTGATGACCAGCTCTGAAACCAGACCTTCGCGCGCCAGTTGTTCGTTGGCGTCAGAATCCAGCTTGGCTTGCTGATAATCCGATTCGACGGTTGCGGCCTGCGCCCGTTGGTTCAGCAACTGCGACTCCAACTCGACTTTGCGGTTGTTGTATTCAGCTTCCGATGAGCGCAATTGCGATTCGGCATCCAGCAACTGCTGCTGCAATTCGGGATTGCTCAGCTCAAAAATCACCGTATCGGGCGTCACAGATGTGCCCGGTTGCACCATCCGCTTTTCGACGCGACCGCTGGTGGTGGCCGGAATCCAGACGATTTCTTCGGGCACGAGCGTGCCCAGTCCGCGCACATTGCGCAACATTTCGCCCTGCCGCACGGTGTCAATGATGACCGTGGAGCGTTCCACCGTTTGCGCCGCAGGTTGCAACTGAGACAACTTAAAGCTGATTGCGCCCACCACGCCCAACGCCAACACCAGATAAATCACCCGCCGAATTTTGCGGTTGCGAGCGATTGCCTTGTCACGAGGTTTATCCATAAAGCCTCCCTGAAAACTAATCCGAATAACGTGATCCCTCACGCTCTTAGCCAATTTGCGTGCCAGCCGCAGGGCCAGAGTAACTTACTGTGTGGATTGGGGTAATGATACGGCGAAAAAAGCGGTATTGAGAAGCGGTGTTCGTTTTTGGGATCACAACATCCCAAAAACGAGATGGAGCGAATCGTGCGACAAAACAATGGGAAACGGTCCCTCCAATTGCCTTACGTCATGGAAGCTTCCTGGAAAAACGGGGGGGGGCAACGTGACTCAGACCTTCACCAATCCGATAGCCTGTGGCTGGAAGTTTGGAAACACCTGCCCAAGCTGCTGATTGTTGAGCACTCCTGACAGGATTTCCGCCAGCACTGCTCGGTAATCGCAGTGAACGGCCAACCCGCCAGGGCCGAGCAAAAATTCGTCATCGGCGGTGAGCGACGGTTTTTCGCCAAACACCTGTCCGCCCTGAATGCAGCCGCCCAGTGCCAGCAAGGCAAATCCGCGTCCGTGGTCTGTGCCGAGTGAACCGTTCTCATAAATACGGCGGCCAAATTCGGTCATCACCAACACGGTGACACGTGCGCGAACGGCTTGCAGTTCAGCATCAAATGCCGCCAGGCCGCGCGCCAACAAAGCAATTTGTGCGGCTTGCAACCCGTCTGAAGCGCCTTGAAAAAAGTGCGTATCCCAACCACCCAAATCAAGACAGGCGACTTCCAGACCAACACCGGCTTTGATCAAGCGCGCAACTTCGCGCAATCCGTTGCCGAATTCTTCATCAGGATATTCCGCGCCATTTTCCGGCGCGTAGCGTTGGCCGCGCAGGCTTTCGACGCGTTGCAACAATTCAAGCGTCGAGCGACCGGGTTGGCTGAGCAAACCGACTTCAGCGCCATAGAGCGCCGCCAAAGCGGCGGTGACGGCGCGCGCATCTTGCGTCGGCGCTTGAATTTGCAATTCTGCCAGCGAATGCAACGCGCTGGCGGTCGGTGCGCCGCGCAAACTTTCGGGAATCGTGGGTCCAATCGCGACGGCGGAAAGCGGCGTCAGCTCGCGTCCGGTGCGTGTGCGCAAATGTCGCCCCAACCAACCGCCGCCGCTGGAATTAGCCACGCGCGCTTGCGCTTCGCCGTGTTCCATTTGGTCTTGCGCTTCAAAATGTGAACCGCTGGTGTTGTCAGAACCGACCGCTTGCACAATCGCCAGGCGTCCTTCTTGATAAAGCGGCAAAAGCGGGCGCAGTTTGGGATGAAATGCGTAAAAGTCATCCAGCTTGAGCGCCGCGTCTTTGTTGGCTGAATTCGCAACCGGCGCAGAAATGGCAATCGTCGGACGCAACTGGTAATACCGATCGTCACCATAGGGCACGACCATGTTCAGCGTGTCAGCGCCGCCACGCAAAAACACACAGACGAGCGTGTGTTCGTGCGTCGCCGCTGCCGGACGCCCCAAAGCCAGTTGCCGTAAAAATCCGCGTCGAGAACTCATCGCCTAATACCGTTGAAACGCTGGCGAAGCCAGCAACAAACCGAGCAATTCGGCGTTGTGCGCGTCGCCTTGCAACCCGGAACGCGCGGCAAATTCCGTGAGCGGCTGTGACTCTGCCGCCGTACTCATTCGGCCAATGAAATGCGGCCACAACCGCGCCGGATCGAGTTGTGCGCCATCACCACCGAGCGCGGTCAACAGGCGCGCAGCTTCGACCTGCACGGAAGGCACATTGTTCGCCGCCAGCGAAATCGCAAAATTCCAGCGCCACAACAATGTCCCCAACCACGGCGTTGCTTCGTCCGGATAGCCATCCGGCGTGGGATGTTGAAACGGCGCTTGCCCCATACGCAGCAAATATTCGAGCAAGGGTTTGTGCGCGTGCGTGTCTGCGCCCAGAGCGCGCAAACAACTGGCGATGAAATGAAACGGCCGTTTGAATTTCACGCCGCGCGCGGACTGGAATTCGTCAGACAACAGAATGACGCGCAACATTGCTTTGCTGTCGCCGTCAGTCGCGGTGAAGGTTTGGGCGACGCGTTCCACCAAGGAAGAGGGCGCAGTTTCTGAAACAAACTTTTGCGTCAATTTGGTCGCGATAAATCGCGCCGTTGCCGGATGGCGGCAAACGATGTCGACCACGCGGTCTACGTCGTATGCGCCGCCGCCTGCCGCAATGCGCTGCCCCAACAGCGTCTTTTCGCCGTCGTCGTGCCAGGCGGGATCGAAATACACCGTGCCTTTGCGCCAGGTCGTGCGCAATCGCCAACCGGTCAGACAACGCGCCGCTTCATAAACGTCTTGCTGCGTATAACCGCCGTGTACGCCCAGCGTGTGCAATTCCAGCAATTCGCGCGCGTAATTTTCGTTGGGGATGTCAGTGGGCGCGGCTTTCCTGTTTTCCTTGCCGTCCAGATACACCAGCATCGCGGGCGACGTCACCGAAGCGCGAATCAGGTCACGGAATTTTCCCAACGCATGCTGGCGAATGACCGTGCGGTCATCGGCAGGTTTCAGATAGATGCAATCGCCTTTTTCCAGATTGATGTTGAGGTGATCGGTCCAGAACCCGACCATCACTTCAAACAACTGGCGCTGGCTGTAAACGGCGCGCAGCAGCGTGTGGCGGGTGATTTCTTCGCGCAGGACTTCTTTTTTGTATTCGTAACACGTGCCCGGATCGTGCCAGAGCGTTTCAAAACGCCGGGCGCGCAAATCGCACAAACGGTCGTCAATCGTGTCTGGCGCAAGCTGCTGTTCAATCCAAGCCGCCGGGCCGCCGTCTTTGATTACAGCCTGTGCGCGTTGCCAATCGCCCGGCCACAATCCGTAACTGGTGCGCGACAGCAAATGGAACACCGGGTCTATGTCAGCACTGGCAGGCGTGGCAAATTGCGCGGGAATGTTCTGGCCCAGTTCGCGACTGACGCGGCTCAACAGGCGTTCGCACGCAGCTAGCGGCAAGACCCCGCCAGCAATCGCCGCCGCACGCAACCAGGCGCGGCGTGTGCTGCTCATCGCTCTGTCCTCAGTCCGCCAGTGACGCGTTCGCCAAATGAACTGGTAGCGCGACTGGCGGCAGTTGTTGATTCAGCGAATGGTGCTGCCGCGGATGGAATGGCAAAAGGCGCGGCAGGTTGTGTTGTTTTGGCGGCCAATCGTTTGCGCCACAACGCGAGCAACAAAGCGCCGCTGCCAATGGTTGTCGCCACTGGCAACAACAAAAACCACCCCAGAATGGGCAACAACCAGGCGAGTTCCAGTGCAATTCCGCCGCGCAAAGTGGCGCGCCACGGTTGCCGTTGGTCTTTTGAAGAACCCAGCGTCATGCCGATCTTGGTGGCCAATCCGGCGACGCCGCATTGGGCAAAGACGAGGTAAAAACAGACCAACGCCGTGGCCGTGATTGCGCCCGGCGAACCGGCTTTGCCGATGATGACGGCAGCCAGAATGACGGCGCAAGTCAGCGGCAACCCCAGCAAAAATGGTTTGAGCAATCCGTTGCGACAGGCTTCTGCGGCGCCGGTCACTGCCTGTGGCCAGACGCCACGGCACAGCAGCCACAAGCCCGGAAATGCCAGCAACAATCCGAGAATCACGAAAAAGATCGCCATCGTGTCGGCCATCAACATGACGGAATCCTCCCTGGGTTGGTTGGTCTTGCAGGTTTCTTCTACCGTTGAGCTGAACGCTTCGCGGCAAGAGAAAGTTCAAACCAGGTGGCAGAAAGAACGCCTCACAAAAACAGAAAGAGGCAGAAGTTGTCAGACGCGTGGTCTTTGACTTCTGCCTCTTGGTTTATGGCCGTACCTGTTTTCGTGCGCTATTCCGGCGCACGCACCGAAGCGATGATCTTGTCGGCGGTGTTGGCAACAGCGGCGGGGCCGTCTTTGGCATAGAACGCCACGACCAGCAAAATGCCTTTGTTCGCGCGCACGATCACAGCTTTGCCTAGAAAATCCAGCGGCGCGCTTTGCCCTTGCGTCTGGAACTTGGCACGCAAGTTCAAATAGGTTTTTACCGCGCCTTGTTCATTTTTCACCTGGCGCGAAACCTCTTCCATGCTTTGCGTGCCATCGCCGGATTTCATGCTGCGTAAAATCACGTCCACGATCAGGTCATTGTCATTGGTCGGGCTGTTGGCTTTGTCCAGCTCGTTCCAAATGGCATTTAAGAACGCCGAATCTTCCGCCGAAGTAAACAGCGCACCGGCATTAACGCGTTGCGCTTTGGCTTCTTCCAGTTTCAGCGGTCCGCCTGTCCAATGCGCCGGATGCTCGAAAGAATAGCCCACGCCGGAATCCTGAAAACGCACAAACCCTGCCGCGCCCGTCGGCGCAGCCTTGCTGCTAGCGGCAACCTCTTTGGGCGCAGGCTCTTTGACCGGCGGTTTGACCGGCTCGCTGGGACGGTTTTCTTTCGGCGCCGGAGCTTCTGCCGGTGCCGGATTCGGCGGTACAGCCGCGACTTCCTTGGGCGGCGTTTTCACCGGCGGTGTTTCTTTGGCGACTTCTTTGGGTGCGTCTTTGGCGGGATTGACGGCAGGTTCTTTGACGACGACGGGCGGTGTCTTTTTCGGCGCAGGGGTGGAGGTCACCAACTCATCTTTGGGCTGTTCAAATGCAGCAATAAAAAATTCGCTGACCAGGCCCCGGCGCTGTAAATCCGCGCCGAATTTGCGCGCTTCGTTTGCGTTGGGAAACATCCCGGCGCGCACGCGATAAAACGTACCTTTGCCTTGCACCTGACTTTTCAATACATACGCTTCGACGCCTTTGGCCTTGTATTGCCGGACTTTTTCTTGTGCTTCCTCGATAGTCTGCGCGGCTTCTAATTGAACCGTGAATTTACCACTTTGCGCGGCGGCCACCCCGGCGCAAGCCAGCAAAGCGATCAGGAAAACGATCGCGCGAAATGTCTGCTTCATAAATTGCCAAACCTTCGTAGAGACAAACTTTGTAGGGGATGAAAGCGGGGCGCCGAGTTGTGGGGTCGCGGCAGATTATGCACGAACTACGGCGAGATTAAAAATGGAATTTTTCGGACGCTTCTCTGCCCTCGAGCGAGGCAATGCCTTTCTAAATCGCAGCAGGCAAAAATGAGCTTGCGGCTTAGCCACAGAACCGCAGAGCCAGAGCGAAAAAACAGCGACGAGATGCGCTCGGTCTGTTTTTTTCCTCTGTGCCCACGCGCCTCAGTGGCCCGCAACCTGCCATTTTTGCCTGCTGCGCACACAGTTAGACTTTTTCGGGCACGACAAACGGCGCGCGATATTTATCCCGCAACATTGCCGTGGCTTCGGTATCTTTGACGACCACTTCCTTGACCGGGTCGAAATCGAGCGAACGCCCCAACCGGTAGGAAATGTTCGACAAATGCATCAACGCGCTGGACAAATGCCCTTCTTCGATTTCGCCGTTGAGGTCTTCGCGTTTGCGGCTGCGCACGGCCTTGATGAAGTTTTCCCAGTTGCTGCCGCCTTCGCGTCGTGACGGCCCCGGTTCCTGTTTCCGGCCCAAAAACGTCTTGTAGGAGTTGTAGCCGGAAATGGCCATATAACCTTCGGAACCATAAAAAATGTTGCCGATGGTGTTGCTGTCGCCGCCTTCGCCAATGCCTGCTTCGTGGTTGGAAATCCAGTGACGGACTTCAAAAACGATGATTTTCTTTTTGCCGTTGACGTTGAATTCCAGGTTGGCGATTTGCGTGTTGGGCGTCACCTGATCGTCATCGAACATGAAATGCCCGCCCATCGAAAAGACCTTGTTCGGCAATGTCACGCCCAGGCCCCAGCGGCAAATGTCCATTTCGTGAATGCCCTGGTTGCCGATGTCGCCATTGCCGTAATCCCAATTCCAATGCCAGTTGTAATGGAACCGATTCGGATTGAACGGGCGTTTCTGCGCCGGGCCGGTCCACAAATCATAATCCACCCCGGCAGGCACGGGCCCATCCGGCTTTTTGCCGATGGTGTCGCGCCATTTGAAGCACAATCCGCGCGCCATATACACATCGCCAATGACACCTTCTTTGAGCTTCTGCATGGCCTCGCGCAAGGCGACGGTCGAACGGCTGTTGGTGCCGTGTTGCACGATGCGATTGTATTTGCGCGCCGCCGCCACCAACTGTTTGCCTTCCCAATAACTGTGCGAACAGGGTTTTTCGACGTATACGTCTTTGCCCGCCTGACAGGCCCAGATGCCCATCAAGCTGTGCCAATGGTTGGGCGTCGCAATCGAGATGGCATTGATGGATTTGTCATCCAGCAATTTGCGGATGTCCACATATTCCTGCGGCTTTTTGCCAGAGGCTTTTTCGATTTCGCCACAGCGTTTTTTGCGCTCGCTTTCGTCAATGTCGCAAATGGCGGCAATTTCGACGTTGGGCATGCGCAGGTATTCGCGAATGTGGGAATTGCCCTGGCCACGCACGCCGACCACCGCGACACGAATTGTGTCATTCGGACTGCCGGCAGACGTCCTGATATTGAATCCGAGTGTGCCAGCCGCAGCGGCAGCGGCGGACGACTTCAAAAAATCCCGTCGGTTACTCATAGTGTTGCTCCTGAAGAGGTGTAGATGATGGTTTGCGTGCGGTTAAACCAATTGCTTTTTGCCACAGCCTAACCACGGTGACAAGAGCGCACTGTCAGCGGGCAAATTTTTCTGGCCATCGGTTGCCGCGCGCAGTAAAATTCGCGCGGTAGTTGTTCCCTCATTCAGTTTTCCGACAGATTTCACAGTTGACGAGAGTTTGCGTTGCTTTGCCATTGCGCGGCACACAATCCCGCTGATGGCGGCGTGGCATTTTTAGAATCTGCGACGGAGCCAGCAAATTCCCATTTGCGAATTCATACACGTTGGTCACCAGTTGCCGTTGCCGCGCGCGACAAAGTCGGAAACAAATTCGTAACGCAAGCAAAGGCCTGCTGCGTCTTTACTGTTGCCGCTTATATAGAGATCAGGAGCTAACGTCATGACGACCGCTTCACCGTTGTTGCTCATCCTGCTATTGACACCGGGAGTTAAAGAATTCACTGCGCCTACGACATTGGCATCGTCAACAACAGTGTTGTCGTCAACGTCAGCGACCTTGCAGAACAATCGCAACGTCATCAACGGCCTTATCACCAATACGTCCGGCCAACCGCTCAACCGCATTCGGGTGGAACTTTGCGATGAAGTTGAAATGCGCATCATGCAAACGTTCACTGATACCAGCGGGCGGTATTCGTTCCGCAATCTTTCCCAGGGCACCTTTATCGTCAAAGTGCATTCCGATGGAAACTATCAGAACCGTTCGGCACGCGTGACCTTATTCGCCGCGCGCAACAACGGCGGTGCGCATTACGAACAGTTGGACTTCACCTTAAAGAGCCGCGACGAAATCAAAGGAAACACAAACCCGGTCAATCCGGGTGCGACGTTTGTGCAGGAAGTGCCCGAAAATGCGCGCAAAGCCTATGAACGCGCGCTCAAACAGCTCGAAAACGAGAAGCAGGTGCAACAAGGCCTGGAATCGTTGCAAGAAGCGCTCAATTTTTTCCCCAACTATTATCTGGCGCTGGAACGCCTGGGCTTGGAACTGGTCAAACGACAACAACTCGAATCAGCGCGCACCGTCCTGACCAAAGCCCTGACCGTCAATTCCAGCGGCGCAACCAGTTTGTATGCGCTGGGCGTCGTGCAATATCAATCACGCCAATGGCCCGAGGCAGCAGAATCATTGCAACGTTCCTTGGTGCTGGCACCGACCTCCCCCAATGCCGTTTACGGTCACTTTTATCTGGGCCTGAGCTTGCTCAAGATCAACAAGCCGACGGAAGCCGAAACGCACCTGAAACGCACGTATGAGCTCGGCGGCAACCAGGCGCCCGCCGATTGCCATATGCACCTGGCACAGCTTTACAGCAACAACAAACGCTATAAGGAAGCGGCTGACGAACTGGAACTGTTCTTAAAGCAAACGCCGGATGCGCGCGACGCAGAAAACATCAAGAACATCATCAGACAATTGCGCGCCAAAGCAAAAAACGGCGCGCAATAGCAATATCCATCGTCCGACTGGCGACGTAGCAACCTGGCAATCACAACAATCACGATCACTTGGGGATATTCAATGACCATCGTCGCCTACGCTGCTTGCGGCGTATGTGACGCCACTTACCCGACTGCATTCTTCTCGGAGGTCTGTTCCACATGCTTGTCAACGTGCGCAGTTTTGTCGCGCTCTTACAGATTTTTGCGTTAACGCTGCCTTCTTTTGCACAGCAATCCCCTGCTCTGCCCGCTAACGAACAAAACCCTGTCAAAATCAAAACCGGCGAAGTCTTGCTGGATGTCATCGTGCAGGACAAAAAAGGCCGCCCGGTGCGCGATCTGAAAGCGACCGAGATAGAAGTCTATGAAGATGGCGTCAAACAAACGTTGACCAAGTTTGCAGTTGTCGGCACAGTCAATCCCGCTACGGACAAAGCACCTGCGGCAGCCACCGCAGATAATGGATCAGCCAATGCTGGCACGCTGGCCCCAATCCTGGTGGATGCGCCGCCGGTCAATCTGGTGACGTTGCTGTTTGATCACCTGTCGGTGCAGCGTGTGCAGGCGGTACGCGAAGCGGGCTTCAATTTCGTGGACAATTCGCTGACCAAAGACATGCTCGTGCGGGTGATCGTGGCGGGCAAAAAGCTGTATTTGCTGGAACAGTTCACCAACGACCGCGCCAAATTGCGCAAGGCCGTTGAGCGCGCCACCGGAACCGTCGAAAAATCGTTTGCTGATGCGTCTCAGCAATTGGCTGAGGAATTGAAAGCGATCGCGGCCAAGGACGAACAAACGCCAGGAAACCAGCCGCTCAACCTGGCAGATCCCAAAGTGTTGGAAACCCAACTGGCCAAGCTTTCACTGGATACGCTGGCCGCCTCGGACAAAATCGCCCAGGAAACCAAAAGCAATTTGCACGTGTTTTCCCTGTTGCCGCTGGCGCGCGCGCACCGCAACCTGCCCGGTCGCAAAATGGCGCTGTATTTTTCTGACGGCTTGTATCTGCCCGATGGCATGTCAGAAGTGTTGCGCACCGCCATCAGCGAAGCCAATTTGGCCAACCTGAGTTTTTACGGCATCAACATTCGCACCTTGCTGGCGGGCGCAGGCAACCAGGTCAGCCGCGTCGAAACTTCGACCGTCGTCAACCAAACCCGGCGGCCAGAAACGGCCACGTTTAACAACGGCTTTGCCGATTCGTTCAGCGTCAGCGACCGCTATCCGACGCGTTCGCGCATCAGCAGCAACTTTTCCATGTTCGAAGCGAATGACCGCAACCGCGAACTGAACAAACGCTCGCCGTTGCTCGATCTGACCGAAAACACCGGCGGCTTTCTCATCACCAACAGCAATGATCTAAACGGCGCGTTGAAACGCGTGGGCCAGGAATTGGGAAATTACTACGCCTTGTCGTATCTACCCTCACGACAGGAATATGACGGAAAGTTTCGCGCGATCACAGTCAAGGTGTTGCGCTCGGGCCTCAAAGCCCATACGCGTAGCGGCTATTTCGCCTTGCCTCCGTCAGAAGAACATCGGCCAGTGCTCAGTTACGAAACGCCGTTGCTATCCGCCTTGCACGAATCCGTTGTGCCGCGCGATTTTGCCTTCCAAACCGGCGCGTTGCATTTTGAAGCGCGCGCCAATGAAATTCATTGCGCGACTCTGCTCGAATTGCCGCTGGCGTCGTTGATACCGCCCTCTGCCCAAACGCAAACCACCTATCCGCTTTCATTTGCCGTGCTCGGATTGATCAAAGACGAAACCGGCGAGGTGGTGGAAAAATTCAGCGAACCGCACCAATTGGAAATCCCGGCGGCGGCGCTGGAAGAAGCCAAAAAATCCAGCCTGACCATCACACGTCATTTCTGGTTGCCGCCGGGCAAATACACGCTCGAAACGGCGGCGCAAGATCAAAAAAACAACAAGCTCAGCGGACAGCGCCGCGTCTTCGTCGTTAAAGCGCCGAACAAACAAGCCAGCGATGGGGCTCCCAACGGATTGCAGCTCGGCAATCTGTTCCTGGTCAAACAGGTCGAAAAAATAGACCGCCAGACAAATAACGACCCCGAAAATCCACTGGTCGTGCAAGACAGCAAGCTGACGCCCGATTTGAGCGATACCATCACGCCCGCCAACCGCGCGGAACTTTCCTTTCACCTGGCGATTTATCCCGACGCCAAAGTCGCGGCCAAACCGACCTTGACGCTGGAACTGTTGCACGAAGGCCAACGCGTGGCGTCAACCTCCCCCACCCTACCGGCGGCGGATGAAACCGGACGCATCAATTTCACGGCCAGCGTGCCGACAGCGGGTTTTGTTTCGGGGCCATACCGCTTTCGCGCCGTCGTCAAACAGGCGCAAACCACCGTCGAAGAAGTGGCGGATTTCACCGTCATCGGTGGACGCGCGCCGGAAAAGCCGGTCGCAGAAGAAGCAGGCATCACCAGCACGCTCAGCGCGTCGGACAAGGTCGGACAATTGACCTTGCAAGCGCTGAAAACCGTGCAACCGCTGGAACTGTCTCCGCAAACATTGATTCAGGAAATCAGCCAAACCGGCGTGCAGATGTTCCCCCGGCTGGGCGATTACACCTATTCGTTGCGCAAGGTGCGCCGTGTCTTGACGCCCAAAGGCAAGATCAAAAGCGAGGATTACCAGGATTACGAGGCCTATCCGATCAAGGGCAAGCACGCCTTGATCCAATTGGCGGAAAACGGCTCGCGCTTGTCGCTAACGCGCATTGACATCAGCCGCAAAACCGCCACCGATATGCTGATCAAAAGCGAGGAAGAGCGGCAAAGCCAAAGCGCCGCGGAAGCTGAGTCTGTCAATCTGAAGACCGGATACTGGGGGGCCAGTCTGGAAGGTCAGGTGCAAAAACGCGGCCAGACGCGGCGCAACATCTTTTTGACGATTGACCCGGAAGTGCTCTTTCAATCCTGTGAATTTAGCGCGCCGCGTTCGTTGCTGTTGGCAGGACGTGAAACATTGGTCTTGAACTTCCGTCCGCGCGCGAGCGCGCAACTCGAACAAGACAAAAACTGGGTGCAAAAACTGACCGGGACGGTTTGGATTGATGCTGCTGACCGGGCGCTGGTGCGCATTGAGGCCGTGCAAACCGCAAGCCCGGAAGAACGGAGCGAAATTGACGAAAACACCCTGTTCAATTTTGTGTACCAGCAACAACGACTGGCAGCGGGCGTCTGGGCTCCCAGCCTGATTCGCATCAATTCGGGGGGTGACGAGAACCTGTTTGGCGGCTTGAACTGGGACGCCTGGTTCGAGTTCACCAACTTCAAACGCTTTGACGCCAGCGACACGAACGTAAAATTGGGCGCTCCTGACGAAAAGAAATAATGCTTGCCACCACTAAGGTAGCCTGCGCCTTGCGGGCTACCTGCTCTCAGCTTCTTGACTGCCTTTATTGCTCTACAGGTTGTAATAGTTACGGATGTTACGCGATTGAAAATCAGGCCAAGCATTTGACAGTTTCTTCGTCCTGGTAGGGACGGTTGAACTTGGTGCGGCGTTTCAACGCCGGGTAGCTTTGCTGCGGCTCTCCTCCACCTGAATCCACATGACTTACACAACAGTTCGGAGCGCGAGCGTCCCGCTCACTAGATCAGATTTCATTTTGGCGTACGGGTTTTGCCACAGAGGCACAGAGCCACAGAGGTTTCCAAGTCTTTCTCTGAGGCTCCGTGACTCTGTGGCTAATCCGTAAAGCGAATCGAAAAACAATCTAAATAAAAGGCGCGAAGCTTCCTTTTTTTCTTCTTTTACGTAAACCCTGTGAGTAAGGAAGCTGCGCGGCATTTTTACCTGCGGACGAGACGTCCGCGCTCCCGCGAAGGCCGCTTGACTGAGCGTCTGAAAATGTCCCTGATAAACCAAAAAGCCCATCCGGCGAACCGGATGGGCTTTTTGTGTTCTTGTGTTCTGGAAAGAACTTAGAACGTGAAGCGCAGGCCCAAACGAATCTGACGGCCACCTTGGAAGCCGTTGGCCAGACCCAACGCCGTTTGCTTACGCTGCGGCGCGGTCGCGTCATTCAGGAACGCCTGGTAGTTGCTGAGAATACCGTTGGTCAGGATGTAGTTGAGCGCTTTGGGCTCGTCCGTCACTGACGCAGGCAGTTTCAGCGTGGCGATGCTGGGGTTGATCGCGCCGGGATCGGTCACGATGCTCAGCACGTTCGCTTCGTTGAAGATGTTCAACACGTTGAAGTCGAAGTTCAGCGCGTAACGTTCGCTGCCACCGAATCTGACGCGGTGCGACACGTAGAAGTCGGTGTTGGTGAAGACCGGCGTGCGGCCCAGGTTGCCACGGCTTTCGAGCACCGCAGCAGCATAGAACGAATAGAAGCTGGTTTGCGGCGTGCCCGATTGCGCGGTGGTGAACAGACCAAAGGTCGTCACGTTGTTTTTCACTTTTTCGAACCAGTGGAAGTCATACGACCCATACAGGTTGAACACGTGCGGACGGTCAGTCGCCAGGCGACCGTTGTCCGGTTGACCGTTGGCATTGAAGCCCAAGTGCGGCAAGTCGAAGAAGCGGTTGACGCCCGGGGACGTACGACCGTTTTCGTCGGAGCTGGCCAGACCAGAGTAGTTACCATACAGGCGGCTGTAGGTGTAAGCCGCTTGGAACTGGTATTTGTCAGAGAAGCGACGGTCAAGTTTGATTTCCAAAGCGTCATACCGGCGTTGCGGTTTGATCGTTTTGGCATAGCCAAACTGCTTGGCGGTTGCGGCGTGCAGGCCTTCGCCCGGGTTGCCGATGATGTAAGCTTCGCTGCCATCTGCAGTCGGGAAGCCTGCGTCTTCGATCGCGCTCAACACGTTCTTGTAAGTGTAACGGACGCTCAACAAGTATTTCGAGCTGAGTTCGCGTTCGAAACCGACCGTGAATTCCGCCTGACGGAAGGGCTTCAGGTTCGGGTCAACTTTACCGGTGTAAATGTCAGCTTGCGGGTCGTTCGAAGCAATACGATAGTCGTATTGGCAACGTGACAGGCCCGTGCCGCCCGTGATCGGGCATTTGCCGCCCAGCACGTCCTGGTTGTTGCCCAGGATGCGAGCCAGCGTGTAATAGGTGTATTGCGGGTTGTTCGGCAAAATTTCGAAGTAGTCAACACGGTAGAAATCGCCGCCGAAGGAGCCGCGCGGGAGCTCGAATTTCAAGCGATCCGTGAACATGCCATAGCTGGCGAAGAGTTTCGTCTTGCCATTGCCGGTCAAGTCATAGGCGAAGCCGAGACGCGGCACGACTTTGTCGCCCCAACCGAAGTTGATCGGAGGCGCATAGCCGTTGAACGACGGCAGGTCTTCTTTTTCCAAACGCAGGCCGACGTTGATCGACAGGCGGCTGAACGGCTGCCAACGATCCTGGAAATAGACGGATTGCGCACGGTTGCTGGCATCACCCACCGTACCGAAGCGGAGCAACAAGCCCGCGCCGATCGCGTTGGGATTCACAGCATCATCACGACCTGTCAGGTCGTTAATCGTGTAACCATGATACAAATCAACACGACCATAAGGGACATATCCACGGTCAACACTGTTGGAAACCCGAGTGTTTTGGTAGCCCCCTTTGAACTCATGACGTCCGGCAAATTTACTAACGATATAGCTAACGTCACCTTCAAAATTCAACCGTTCCGAAACGTCAAAATTGACCTGGCTGTTGCCTGTGCGCAACGTATCATCACCTGCCGAACAACCGACATTCAGCGCTGCGGGAGGATTCAGCCCAACGCAGCGAAAACGTGTTTGGCGCGGAACAAAATAGGAGTTGAGTTTTTCGTTCAGGAAGCCACGAGAAAAACGAAATGTCCCAACAAGCTTACTGGTCGGCGTCCAAACAGCTTGTGTCGAAATATTGTTTGAGTTTTGGCGACCGCCTTGACGATTTGTCAGCGCAGCTCCGGTCAACCGTCCAATCGAACCTCCAAAATCTGCGGTTGGGATTCTGATTGCTAGGTTGGTACCACCCAGATCAATGTTACCTGTGGGAATCACCCCCTCCTGAACGATCGGGTTCCAAATGTACGTGGCAGACAAGCGCAGCGTATTTGTAGGGGCCGCATCAAGACGGCCCTGGAAGTATTCCTGGCGAATCTTGGTGCTATAGGTTTCAGAACCAACCTGGGTACGGGAGCGTGGGTCATTTGTCAGATAACGAGCTAAACGCGTGGTGTTGTAAATCTGCGGCGCATAGCTGGTGAAGAACCAGAGACGATCTTTGGCAATCGGACCTCCCAGGCCAAAGGCCGGGAAGTGGTTGGTGAAATCGTCTTTGTCCGCTTTCAGGTATTCGTTGATCTGCACGAAGTTGGCGCCGGTGCCAGTTCTGAAAGTGTTCAGACCAGGACGCGGGCCAGCCCACAGTTGGTTCGGTTCGAAAGTGTATTCGGCCAGGCCGTGAAATTCGTTCGAACCGCCCTTGGTCACAACGTTGACCACGCCGCCGGTCGCGCCGCCGTATTCGGCTTCAAAACCGGAGGTCTTGATCTGGATTTCCTGCACGAATTGGAAGGGCAGGTTGTTGTTGGTGTTCAACACGCCAGTACGGAAGTTGCTGACTTCCTGACCGTCAATGATGAAGGAGTTTTCCGAACCGCTGGCGCCGTCAATTTGGAAGCCACCGCTCTTGCTCTCGGCACGTGCTGCCGGAGAAACCTTCAACAGGCTGGTCATGTTCGTGCCTTTCGGCAACGAATCAATCACTTTGGCCGTGATGTTGGTCTGAATCTTGTTGTCGTTGGGGTCAATGCGGGCGACGTCGTCGCTGGTGATGACCACCTGTTCCTGCACGGAACCGACTTTCAACGCCAAATCAACTTCGGTCGTTTTGCCGAGTGCGACGTTGACCGCTTCGGCGGTGCCGGTGCTGAAGTTGTTGGCAGAAACCACAACTTTATACACACCCGGGGGAACTTGCAGCATACGGAAGAATCCGTCGCTGTTGGTCGTGGCGGTTCTGCTGAACGCTGCGCCTTCGACCTTCACAGTCGCGCCGGGAATAGCTGCTCCGGCGGCATCCTTGATCGTCCCTTGAACAGTGCCAGTCGTCTCCTGGGCCAACGCGGTTGACGCGGCCACGACAAACAAGGCAGCGGCAAACAAGATACTCAAGGCTCCGCCGAGCATCTTCTTCGCAGTAAGGTTAAGTTTCATTGTGATGCTCCTTGTTGGGGATGTTAGTAAAGAAACTCACCCCGATACTGATAACGCGGCTCGGCATCCCATACCACCAAACGCGCGCGCTCTTGAACCATAGGGTATTCTGGTTCAAGGGTTCCGAGTGAGCGATGACTTCCAGAGATTATTGCTTCCAGAGTGCGGGCGAAGAGTTCACCCGCTTAGACACATCCTGTTTGGCAATTGCTATTCCAACCGAATGGCTCAACCGTCCCCACCGCTCAACAGTCTTGTAAACGAATACTTTAGCAGTAGTGTCTCAGATCATTTCGCTCACTCAACTGTTCAAGAAAATGAATAATGTGCAAATTTTCGGATGAGTAACGTCATTCTCTTCAACCAGCACAAACTTCATCAACCACCACTTGGATAAATAAATCACACCTCTTTGTGCCAACGAGATTCTCGATTGAGTGATTGGATCACATACAACACAGAAACGAAAGAAATGGAATCACCTGTACTGAAGCCGTGATTCGCACCAAACGCCCACTCATAACGACGCCCCTCTTTCAACATTTATGTGCGCCCCTGAAACGCAATCAACATTTTTGTAATTCGATTAAGCGAAGACTAAAACGACGTGTCGCACGAGAGCGAGCGATAGTTTACGTACGGCGTGAGTATGGATCGTGAGCGGGGTTCTAGGAATTGTGCGGGAGAGAACGAGGTGGAATCGTTCTGGCTGGGCGAGGAGCGAGAGCGTGAGTTGATTATCGAATCGGGTCCTCACCGCTCAATTTTCAAACTCAGACCCTCGGCTCCTCATCGAGCGGGAAGCCCGAGGGGCACCTGCGAGCTTCCCACACGATCTGGCGAAATCTTGCGTTCTTTGTCGGCAGCAAGGCAGACACCGCTGAAAAACGGCGGAACTGCAGCGCCAAAACGCACGTCGCGAAATAAAACTGATGTTGAGACTCAGATGGTTTGCTGTCTTGCCGTGCCGTCGCCAAAAAACGATGAGGGGGAGGTGGCGATTGCGGCGCGGAGCCCTGACGGCAAATGCCGGTAATGCGTTAAAACGTCCGTACTCTTACGGTTGTGATACGCCACGCACATTAGCCCAAGCTGAAAAATACTGTCAATCAATTTGTTGATTTTGTTGGGCGTGCAAGCGATTTTGCCGAATGACCAGTCTTAGGCCGCGTGGCTGAATTTCAGGTGAATCGCCAATTGATCCTCGGCGCTGCTATTCGCTGCACAGTTCCTTGAGCAGGTCTTCTCCAAAGCGGGCGATTTTCGCTTCTCCCAGCCCATAGATGGGACTCAGCTCTGCCAGGGTTTGCGGACGAACAATCACCAGATGTTCCAGCGTTTTGTCAGGACAAATCAGATAGACAGGAACCTGTTCGCGAGCAGCCACATCGCGTCGCCAATCACGCAGCCTTTCGACGCGAGTTTGTTCTTCAGCGGTCAGCGGGCGCAATTGCACAGGAGGCTTTTTTGTTCGGGAAGATGAATTGCGCGGCGCAGGATTTTCTTCTGGCGGAGCGATACGCGCACGCTGCAATTCTTCTGACAATCGGCCTTCGCTTTCCAGCCGTTCGGCCAATTCCTGAAACACCTGCAAAGCGACTTGGGCGTCGAGCGCGGCGTAATCCAACTGTTCACGGCTCAAAGGCCGCCGCCGCCAATCGCTGACCTGTTGCGTTTTGTCGAGCGACACGCCAAACAAATGCGCGGACACAGACGCCAGGCTAAAGGATTTCAAGTGCAGCGTACGACGCGCCAAACGTAAGGTATCCACTAATCCCGCGACGGCAAACCCCGCCGCACGCAACACCCCATCATCAAAGCGCGCGTTGTGAGCCGCCATCATCGCCACGGGATTTTCGATCAGCGCACGCGCTTCGCTAATACCGGCAGATAGCGCGTCGATTACGATCACTTCACCAGTCGGCGCAGCCAGTTGCAACAGGCTCAACCGATTCTGTCGCGTATTCCAATCCCAGAAAGTCTCGGTATCCAGGCCAATGATCGGTTGTTCCGCAAAGGCAGCCAGCGCGCTGCGCGTCTGCTGTGGATCCACCAGATATTGATATGAAGCGATGTGCATGTGAGTCCTGTTTCAGGTGAGTTGAATGCGGGCCTGATACTGACATCCAATAATTGCTAACGCAAGGCAGCGAGTTTGAAAGTTTTTCCTGCCGATAACCGCTCCGCCGTGTGCCAACGCGGCCTTTTGTAAACGTTGCGCAAGTCGCGCCAAAAATGCGCGCACGCCATCAAAGCGCACTCAGTCGGCCTGTTTTTTTCTGCCCTGAAGCACGCAAAACAACCCTGTAAGTGTGGGCCAATAGGAACACTACGAACGGCTCATTAGTAGTAGCAAGCGAGGCCCTACATCACGCAACCGCGCCAGCATTGTCCGCCTTAATAGCGACACGCTGGTCGTAGAAGCAAAACAAAAAATTTGGCAACCACACAGGTGCGTTACAGCACACGCTTGCGCGCCTTTGGGCAATACCCCAGGAGTAAGGAGAACAGGGATGAACCGACTCGCTTGTCAGGCCTTGCCGCTTCGTTACCGGGAAGTTTGTGTGCAGATGCCATACTTCCGCCATTTACAGAGCTTGTTTTGCCTTGCCGTGTTGACGCTCAGCGTTTGCACGCAACGCGCTGTTCACGCTGCGCCTGATCCGCTGCGCTATCAAGGCGGCTTGCGCAATAGCTATGACCAAAATCCGCTTTCGCCCAAACAACTGGATGCGCTGCTCAAAAG
>JAEUQO010000300.1 GCA_016789605.1 Acidobacteriota bacterium | reverse complement strand
TCGTACTCTTCGACATCGCCGCGCGCGATGATCCAGTTGCGCCGCAACGCCGGAAGCCCGTCGCGCACATCGCCATTGAACTGCGGATCGCCCCACGGACCGCTAACGTCATACACGCGAATCGGTTCGTTGACTTCGATCTGGCCATTCACGCCTTTGGTGACGTTCTGACTGACTTCGCGAAACGGCACGGACACGCCGTCGGTCTGGCCGGCGACATAAACGCGCTGTGAACTGGGAAGTTGTGTTTCGAGTGAGGATGGATGATTGGAATTGGTTCCGTTGTTTTTCATGTTTGTCCTTTCTTCCTACGACGGTGCTAACCGTGTCAGGTTCTAAGGGTCTCCGTTTTTCGGACTCTCAGCCGTGAGTGCTCGCGGCTCCCCCGAAGTGTTTGGTTTTAGGTTGAATTATCTGGTCAGTCGGTAAATCAGCACAGCGGCGCGTTTGATCAACATGGGAAGAGAATCGAGTTCTGCCCATTCGCCCGGCGCGTGAGAATTGCCGCCCTTGCCACCCAAGCCATCCAGGCCAGGAATCAAATGCGAGATGAACGCGATGTCACCTGCGCCGCGTTCGCCGGGATCGAGCGCTTCAACTTTGCCAAAGCCTAAATCCTGACTGACCTGATCGAGTTGTTTGAGCAGGGCGTAATTTTCATCGGTCGGCGTCATCGCCGGAATGCCGTCTTCAAAGGTGATTCTGGCATTGGTTTTTGGCAAATGTTTGGCGACGATCTCACGCATCTTCGCGCGGGCCGCTTCTTTTTGCGCTTCGCTGATAAAGCGCAAATCGCCGTTGACGATGACTTTGTTGGGGACGACGTTGGTTTTGCCGGTGGCGGTGCCTGTGCCGGTGGCGGCATCCATGGTGACGTTGCTGCTGCCACCGACAAACACACTTGGGTTGAAGGTCAGATACTTTTCTTGGCTCAACGCCTGATAAAACTCTTGCAGGATACGAGAGGCTTCAAAGATTGCGCCGCTGCCCATTCGGGAGCCGAAAATTTGCGATGAATGACCGGTTTCGCCAGTCACTTCCAACGTCCAGGAACTGCTGCCGCGCCGTCCCACGGTAGCGGTATTGCGTACTGCGCCTTCGAAACTCAACACCAGGTCGCTGCGTTTGGCCGCCGCAACCATATCGCCGCGGCTGATGTCGAGCGGGTCGCCAGAATTCTCTTCGTCACCGGTATAGAGCGTGATGATGCGCGTATCGCGCAATGCGCCAGCGTTGTGCAAAGCTTTCAATGCGTAAAGCATCACGACGTCGCCGATTTTCATGTCGCTGGTGCCAGTGCCATACGCGCGATTGCCTTCGCGACGGAATTTCTCACCGCTCAGCACGGTGTCCAGATGGCCAAGCAAGAGCACTCGTTTTCCCTTGCTGCCGTTGGTCTCTGCCCACAAGTGTCCGGCGCGTTTCATTTGCGCTGGCATTTCGATCCATTTGGCAGTCATTCCCAGCGCTTCAAATTCGGCTTTGAGCGTCAGGCCCACCTGTTTTACGCCCGCACTGTTTTGTGTCGGGCTTTCGAGGTTGACGATTTTTTCCAGCAGCGCAATGGCGTCGTTGTTGTGTGCGTCTACATAACGAACGATTTTTTGTTCGTCTGCCGAAAGCGTTTGTGCGGCGATCAGCGTGTGGGCGAAAAAAACGAGCAGAAGCCCCGCCAGCAACCGGCGGCTCAGCGTGTTCATGTTATTCGGTGTCCTCTTTGATAGAGATCAATGTCTCTGGGTTACAAGGCATCAGTCTGTTGTGCTAATGCCTGCAGGTCTTTCTCAATCTGGTCAGGCGATGTCGCCTCATGGCCGAAGCTTTGCTCGATTGATTCCAACATCATGAGCGATTGAATGCGTTTGATGCCGTTAGCCTCGGTCATAGAAAGAGCGCGCCCTAGCCGTGTTTCAGCGATCTGCACAATGCCATCTTGCAAAACCTGTCGCGCTTGCTCAATTCCTTCGCTCACAGCTTCACCCCCCAATACACGACATGGTTCTGAGCGGTTGCACGAACTCCGGGTCGTTGATGTGGTGGCGCTCTTCTTTCTTGGCGATGGTCGCGGCGATGAATTCGATCAAGTCGTTGCGTGAAGCTCCGGCGCGCAAGAGCGATTTGATGTCGTGTTCGACATTGGAAAACAGACAGGTGCGAATCTGTCCGTCGGCGGTCAGGCGGATGCGGCTGCAATGGCCGCAGAACGGTTGCGTGACCGGATTGATGAAGCCGATTTCGCCGGGCGCGCCGTCGGCAAAACGCCAACGCCGCGCGGTTTCGCTCAGGTTTTCGGATGTGACGCGTTCCAGCGGAAACGCTGCGTGGATGCGAGCGCGGGTTTCTTCGCCGGGCATGACCATTTCGCGCTTCCAGACCTTGCCGTTATCCAGCGGCATAAATTCGATAAAGCGAACGTGAACGCCTTTGGCGCGGGCAAATTCGGCAAACGCGACGGCTTGATCATCGTTGATGCCGCGCATCATCACGCAATTGACTTTGACCGGATGCAGCCCAGCTTCGAGCGCGGCGTCAATGCCATCCAGCACGCGGTTGAGTTCGTTGCGCCCCGTCAACAGCGAAAACCGATCCGGCGTGAGTGAATCCAGACTGATGGTGATGCGTTGCAAACCGCCGCGTTTCAAGGCTTCGGCTCGTCCGCGCAAAAAGTGTGCGTTGGTCGTCATGGCCAGGTCCGCGACGCCGGGAATTGCGCCCAGCCGTTCGACCAGGCTTTCCAGATCGCGGCGCAACATCGGTTCGCCGCCCGTCACGCGCAATTTGTTGACGCCCAAACTAACGAAGACCTCAGCCAGCGTGATGATTTCTTCGTAGCTGAGAATTTCCGGTTTCGGCTTCCACTCCATCGCCTCGGTCGGCATGCAATAGAAGCAGCGGAAATTGCAGCGGTCGGTTACTGAAATCCGCAAATCACGGATAGGGCGGCCATAACTGTCTTTGAGCAAAACGGTTGTCATCACAGTTGCAAAATTCATCTTGAGTCAGGATTTTCGCTGACGGGCATTCTAACAGCCCGACGCCGCGAAGTCAGGCGGGGGGATTCGCCAAGGCTTGGACGCCCAAAACCCTGGGCCAGGAAATGACGCCGGATGCTTCACAGAATCGCGCAGAGATGTCAGACTAAGGCGTTCTTTGGCGGCGAACTTCTTTCGTCGTCTCAATCCCGCAATTGTTATGACTGAAAAACTAGACGCAAAATTGATCGCCGAATTGCGCGAGATTCTGGGGAATGATGCCGTTATCGCCGACGATGCCGAGTTGTTGGTGTATGAATGCGACGCCATGACCACCCACAAATCGCGCCCGCTGGCAGTGGTTTTTCCGCGCACGACAGAACACGTTTCGCGCACGGTCAAATTGCTGCACAAACATGGAATCCCGTTTGGGCCGCGCGGAGCGGGCACGGGCTTGAGTTCTGGCGCGGTGGCGCTTGGCTGTGAAAAAGGCGAACGCGCGGTGACGATCGAAATGGCGCGCATGAACCGCGTGCTCGAAGTGGATTACGCCAACCGCCGCGCAATCGTGCAACCGGGGTTGATCAATGTCCGCTTGTCGCAAGCGGTGGCGGCGCGCGGTTATCACTATGCGCCAGACCCGTCTTCGCAAACGTCGTGCACGATTGGCGGCAATGTCGCCGAAAACGCGGGCGGGCCGCACTGTCTGAAATATGGCGCGACAACCAATCACATTCTCGGTTTGGAAGTCGTGTTGCCCACCGGCGAAGTGATCAATTTGGGTGGCGCAGGCGCAGACGGCATTGGCTATGACTTGCTGGGCGCGTTTGTCGGCAGCGAAGGCACGATGGGCATCACAACCAAGGTGACCGTGCGGCTGACCCGTACGCCGCAAATGGTCATCACGTTGTTGGCAGATTTTCTGGATTTGAATGACGCCAGCCGCGCGGTGTCTGCCATCATCGCCGCCGGCTTGCTGCCCGCCGCGCTGGAGATGATTGATAAGGTCGTCATCAAGGCGGTGGAAGATTCGATTTATGCTGCCGGATATCCGCGCGATGCGGCGGCGTGTCTGATCGTGGAACTCGACGGATTGCGCGCCGGGCTGGAAACGCAAGCCAAACAGGCGGCGGAGATTTGTTACCAAAATGGCGCGCGCAGCGTACGCGCGGCCTCTGACGAAACCGAGCGCAAAAAATTGTGGGCGGGCCGCAAAGGCGCGTTTGGTGCGCTGGGCCGTGTCAGTCCCGATTTGTTTGTGCAAGACGCCGTTGTGCCGCGCACCAAACTTCCCGAAGTCCTGGCGGGTATTTACGCCGTCGGCGCGAAATACAACATACGGCTTTCGACCGTTTTTCACGCCGGAGACGGCAACTTGCACCCCAATCTGAATTTCGATGGGCGTGACCCGGACGAAGTGGAACGCGTCCACAAAGCGAGCAAGGAAATCATGAAGCTGTGCGTGGATGCAGGCGGTTCGATTTCGGGCGAACACGGCGTCGGACTCGACAAGATTGATTACATGCCGATGATTTTTGACCAGAATTCGCTGGAAACCATGTTGGCTGTGAAAGACGTCTTCAACCCGCTGGGCCTGTGCAATCCGGGCAAGGCTGTTCCGGCGCAGAAAATGTGTCGCGAACACAAAAAGGGCTTTGATTTCGCCAACGCCTGAACGGGCATTTTTAACCTGCCACGAAACGACACCGCGAAAAGGCTCCCCGGCAAAATGGCCTTTTTGCGAGCATGCGCGTCAGTTTGTGGTTGTTACCCCCACGGTGAAATACGGAATGAGTGAATTGATCCCCCGCCGCACGATGTTGCTCGGTTTGGCTGCCTCGTCGCTTCCGCTGCTGATGTCCGTGTCAGGACAGGCAGGCAGTTTGTTCACCGGGCAAACACCAGATCGCATCACAGATAAATTTTCGCCGGTCAATCCGTCGTCAGTGCAACTGCAAGGATTTCTGGGCGCTCGTTGCCTCAACAACGAACGCGCGCGGTTGCTGACCAAAGACGAAAGCGATTTGCTCGGCGGATTTCAACAGCGGCCCGGCAAACAAGCCTGGGTTGGCGAACACGCGGGCAAGTGGTTGCAAGCGGCAACGCTCGCCTGGGCGTTTACCAAAGACGCCGAATTGAAAGTCAAATTGGATCGTGTCGCGGGCGCGTTGCTGGCCACGCAACAGCCGGACGGATACCTGGGTACCTATGCCGACGGTGCGCACTGGGTGATGGGCAAAGAACAAAGCTGGGATGTCTGGGTACACAAATATGACTTGCTTGGCTTGCTGACGTATGCGCAATTCACCGGCAATCAGGCGGCGCTGGAGGCTGCGCGAAAGATCGGCGATTTGTTGCTCAAAACGTTTGGGCCGGGCGGCCAGTCGGGCTCGTTGGATTTGAACGAACGCAGCACGCACGTCGGGATGGCTTCGGGCAGCGTGCTCGAACCGCTGGTGCTGCTGTATCGCGCCACGGGCGAAGCGAAATATCTGGAGTTTGCCCGCTTTTGCGCCGAGCACTGGGAAGAGGCGAACGGGCCGAAATTGATCAGCGCGTTGACCAATCGGACTTCGGTCAAAAATACGGCCAACGGCAAAGCCTACGAGATGCTTTCGTGTTTGGTCGGTTTGTGCGAACTCTATCGCGCCACCGGCGACCCCAAATTCCTGACGCCCGTTGTCAACGCCTGGCAAGACGTGGCGACCAATCAGTTGCTGATTACCGGCAGCGGTTCCAGCCGCGAGCATTGGACAGACGGCAAACAATTTCTGAGCGCGGCCAAAGACGACATCGCCGAAACTTGTGTGACCGTGACCTGGATTCAGTTGACGGGGCAGTTGTTGCGGCTGACGGGTGACGCGCGTTATGCCGATGAACTGGAAAAAACGTACTACAACCATCTGGCGGCTGCGCAACGCCCAGACGGAGCCGCTTGGTCGTATTTCACCGCGCTTGATGGCAAAAAGCCGTACAAGACGGAACAGAATTGCTGCACTTCGTCAGGGCCGCGCGGTTGGGCGTTGTTGCCGAGTTTTGTGTATATGACTGATGCCGATGGCGTGGTCGTCAACTTGTTCACGCCCAGCACCGTGGCGCTCAACGTCAAAGACGCCACCATAGTCGTCAAACAGGAAACGGCCTATCCGCGCGAAGGGCGCGTTGCCATCACCGTGACCGTGCCCAAACCGATGAAATTCGCGTTGCGCGTGCGTGTGCCGTCGTGGTCGCACGTTACTGGATTCAAAACCCAACCGAATACCTATTGGCTGTTGCGCCAAACCTGGAGCGGCACGCAAACCATCACGCTCGATTTTGCCTTGCCCGTGCGCCAACTCGTCGGCGAAGGCGTCAATGGCGGCAGGCTTGCGCTGGTGCGTGGTCCGGTCGTTTTGACTGCGGATCAACAGTTCAATAGTGATTGGCCGCTGGCGGCCTTGGCACTGAACCCCGGACAGGCCCACACGCTCAAACCGGTTGCCAATTTGCGCGACGCGGATGGCGCTCCCGTCTATGAAACCGAAGCTGTTCTGGCGCAGGAGGTCAACGGGCATCGCGCTGGTGAACGCGTGCCACTACGTTTGACGCCGTTTGCCGCAGCGGGGACAAACGGCAGCGAATATCAGATTTGGTTTGCGCGCGCCCAGAATCTGTCGGCTGCGAGCGATTCGCAATAAGATTTATTCCCCCTACAGGACATTCCCACAGGAGAACGCAAAGATGAAAGTTCGTTGTCTCGCCGTGTTGTTGTTGTCGGTTTGGTTGTCGGCCAGTGTTTTCGGGCAAACACCTGCGCAATCGCAAACGCCGCCGCCTGCTGATTCGGTCGAAGCGCTCAAACAACAGATTGATCGGTTGCAACGCCGGTTGCAGGATTGGCCACAGCTCAACCGTTACAAAGACGCCAACGCCAAAGTCGAACCGCTGGCCAAGGGCGAAGACCGCGTGGTCTTTATGGGCGATTCCATTACCGACGGCTGGAAGCTGGCGGAATACTTTCCGGGCAAACCGTATCTCAACCGGGGCATCAGCGGACAGACAACGCCGCAAATGTTGATTCGCATGCGCCCGGACGTCGTTGTGCACAAACCCAAAGCCATGGTGATTTTGGCCGGTACCAATGACATCGCGGGCAATACCGGCCCGATGACCATCGAAATGATCACCAACAATTACGCTTCGATTGCCGAATTGGCCAAAGCCAACGGCATCAAAGTCATTTTCGCTTCTGTGTTGCCGATTCACGATTACGGCAAAAACAAAGTTTCGGAACGTCGCTCGCCCGAAAACATCCTGAAGCTGAATGATTGGCTGAAAAATTACTGCAAGGCGAACGGCCACCTCTATCTGGACTATTTCAGCAAGATGGTGGACGACAAAGGCATGCTGAAAGCCGAACTGGCCAATGACGGGCTGCACCCGAACGCCGAAGGGTACAAGATCATGGCTCCGCTGGCAGAAGCGGCCATCCAGCAAGCCCTCAAAAAGAAGTAACCCGAAAAGGCAAAAGGCAAACCCACGCTTCGACCGTGAAGCGTTGCCCCGCTTTGCTTTTTGATTGTTTGCGAGATGCACAAAATCACGGTCATTCGTGGCGATGGGGTTGGGCCGGAAGTTTGCGATGCCGCCGTGCGCGTCATCGAAGCTGCCGGCGTTCGCTGTCAGTGGGAATACGCGTTGGTAGGGCGTGCCGCCGAAAAGGAATATGGCAGCCCGTTGCCCGCGGCAACGCTGGAGAAAATTCGCGCCAGCCGCGCCGTGCTCAAAGGCCCGGTGATCATCGAAAAGATGGGCGACAAGGTGTTGGTGTCGCACGATGATCACACCCAGCGCATGTATTCCAACGTCAACACGGCGCTGCGCATCGAGTTGGGCGCGTATGTCAACGTACGGCCTTTGCGGGCGTTTGAAGGCGTTTCCGCGCATGCGCCGAAGCTGGATGTCGTCGTCATCCGCGAAATTACCGAAGACCTGTATAGCGGTTACGAACACGCCATCGGCGCTGATGCCGCCGAAGCCATCAAAATCACCACGCGCAAAGCCAGCGAACGAGCCGCGCGGTTTGCTTTTGAGTATGCCACGCAACGCTGGCGGCGACGGGTGAGCATCGTTCACAAAGCCAACGTACTGCAATTGACCGACGGATTGTTTTTGCGTTCGGCGCGTGCCGTGGCACAAGAGTATCCGCGCATCAAATGCGACGACACGATGATTGATTCGTGCGTCTATCAACTGGCGTCAAACCCGGAAGGCTGGGATGTCTTGCTGATGTCGAATCAATACGGTGACATCGTCTCGGATTTGTGCGCGGGGTTGGTCGGCAGTTTTGGCTTGGCGCCCGGCGCGAGCTTTGGCGACGAACTGGCGATTTTTGAAGCCGCACACGGCGCAGCGCTCGACCTGGCCGGGCAAAACAAAGTTAACCCCGTCGCCCTGATTTTGTGCGGCGCGATGTTGCTGGAACATCTGGGCGAACTGGAAGCCGCGCAGCGCATTCGCGATGCCGTCAAATCTGTCATCAAGCAAGGCCGGTTTTTGACGCCGGACCTGGGCGGTTCAGCCAAAACGACCGCGATGACCAACGTCATCATTGATCATTTGTAAAAAGGTGGCAGGTGATAGGTGGCAGGTAACAGCAAATTTGGTTACTTACCAGCTTGAAACCTGACACCCGTAACCTGACACCTGTACCCTGTAACTTGTAACTTCGATGAGTAAACGCTTTGATCTCGTAGGTATCGGTTCGATGGTGGTGGATTTGATCTACCGCACGCCGCGCATTATTGGCAGCGAAGAAAAGATTGCGCTTGATCGGTATGGCGATGGCACCACGACGCAAATGCTGGTTGGCGGCGTCACGCTGAATCATTTGTCCTGGGCGGGGTTGCTCGGGCTGCGCGTCGGCATTTTTGGCAAACAGGGCGAAGACGAATACGGGCGGTTTTTGCGCGCTGGAATGGATCGTTATGGCATTGATAAACACATTACGTTGGACGGCGCATCGTCTTCGTTCGCGCACATCTTTGTGAACCCGCAAGGTGGCCGCGCGATTTATATGAGTCCGGCGGCGACCAGCGAAACCACCGGCGATTACATTCGCGCCGAACACGCTGATTACATTCGCAGCGCGAAAATCGTTTCGACTGAAATCTCGCAACTGCCGTTGGATGCCGTGGTTGCCGTGCTGGAAGTCGCGCGCGAAGCGGGTGTTGTAACTGTGCTTGATGTGGATATTCCGCGCAGCGATGCGCTAAAAGCGCTCGGCACTGCCGAACAATTTGAACGCGCGTTGCAGTTGGCTGATTACATCAAACCATCCAAAGCCGCTGTCATCGAAATCACGGGCGAAAGTGACGCGTTGTTGGCGGCGCAGGCTTTGCGCAAACAATACGGCGCCAAAGCCGTGGTTATCACTGACGGCGAAGCCGGTTGCGCCATTGCCGCCGATGAATTGCAAACGCGCGTGCCTGCCTACGAAACCAA
>JAEUQO010000252.1 GCA_016789605.1 Acidobacteriota bacterium | reverse complement strand
CAGCGTGGGATGAAAACCGCCCATGACAACCGGGACGCCACGCCGCCGGTATTCAGAGGCAATTTGATAGGAGCGTTTGGCGGTATAGGTCTCGACGCTCAGCGCCACCAGATCGGTTGGTTCATCAAACGGGATGCGCTCCATGCGATCGTCATAAAACCTGATTTCGACATCCTGCGGCGTCAATCCGGCCAGGGTAGCGGGCGCGAGCGGTTCCATCTGCCAAGCGCGAATGTACGGTTCGCCTGTGCGGCGACCGATGCAGGGATGAACGAATGTCAACCTCATGGTTATGTCTCCAGGCCGAGTTGCCAATCGCAGGTGTAAAACCGGTGCAGATTGTGTGCGTAAAAGCGATAGCCGAAGTTCGCCGGGATCGCGACCGGCAGTTGGATGCGTGCGCCAGCCAAGCGCTTGAAGATCGAACCGTAGCTATAGGTTTTGCGCCAGGCGCGACCGGTGTTGTGCAACAGTTCGTCTGCGGTCATTTGTTTGGGTTCAAAGACGACATGCTGGCCGTCGTACAGGCTCCAGTTGTCGGTCAAAATGCGCCCTTCGGCTTTTAAGCGGCGATGTGCGGCGGTGCCGGGAAAGGGAACCATGATGGCATAGCGCGGCAGATCAATTTTGGCGTCAAGCACGAAATCCACGGTGGCATCGAATGTGTCGCGTGTGTCGTGATCAAACCCAAATACGAAACAGCCCATGATGGCGATGCCGCGGTCGTGTATACGGCGCACGATCTCTTGGTAATCGC
This sequence comes from Acidobacteriota bacterium, assembly GCA_016789605.1. Taxonomy (GTDB): domain Bacteria; phylum Acidobacteriota; class Blastocatellia; order RBC074; family RBC074; genus RBC074. The sequence goes on along the minus strand of JAEUQO010000252.1, from coordinate 5,052 downwards.
GCCGCGCGTTGAAGCTCTTTTTCATTTCATCGAGTGAGTCTTGCGCCAGCGATTCAAAACCGATCAAGATGCCGCGACAACCGCTGCGCGCAGCCAGATCCAGCAATTCTTCATCCCAGGCCAACGTGGTTGTGGCCAACCCGCCCCATTTGATTTTTAGCGGAATCAGCGCGCTAAACAGCTCCTTGGCGTAATCCAGATCGGCAATCAAATTCAGATCGAGAAAGATCAATCGCCTGGCGCCCATCTGTTTGATGTCGGCGACAACATCGGCCACGGGTTTTTGGATTGGTTTGCCCCAGGCGGCAGGCACCACGCAAAACTCGCACTGGTAAATGCAACCGCGCGTGGCTTCGATGGTATGAGCGACATTGACCAGACTGGTGTCAAACAGTTCGCGGCGCGGAAACGGCAAGTTCGTCAGTTTCAGATTGGGGCTTTGGTCGTAGCGTTTTTCCAGGCGCCCGGCGGCGAAATCACGCAGCAATTGCGGCCAGGATTCTTCGGCATAACCGACACAGATGGCGTCCGCGTGTTGTTGGGCTTCCTCCGGCAACAAGGTCGGATGCACGCCGCCCAAAACCACCGGCACGTCGCGTCGCCGAAATTGCGCGGCGATTTCATAGGCGCGCAACGACGTGCCAGTGATGGCGCTGATGCCGACCAGATCGGCTTGCAGCTTGTCAGGTTCGATCTGGTCAATGCCTTCGTCAATGACCTGTACGTCGGCGTTGAGTTCGGGCGGAATCAATGACGCCAGCGTCGTGAGTGTCAGCGGCGCATATCGCATCGTCTTTTTCCAGATGCCGCCGCGATGGCGATAGAGCGGTCCGCGTGGCGACAACAACAAAATGCGCAAACGTTGTTTGGGCGTAGCAGTGGCCGGAACGGCTGCGCTGGGCGTTGGGTTAGGCATAAGACCTCCTTGCTGACACGCACGGCTTCGAGTTTGTTTGACAGAGGATACTGCTCAGATACAGCGAATTGCGGAGATGGCAGACGAACCATAGCACGGCAGGTCGCTGCGGAAAATGTTGCTAGTGAATGTTGATGTGATTGCGGCGGCGACGATACGCCGTCAGAAAGGCAGGAGCGTCCGTCACTGTGACGCTTTGTTGATTGTCACAATCTTAGATTGTTTTTCAATTCGCTTTACGGATTGGCCACAGAGCCACGGAGGCTCAGAGAAATACTTAGAAACCTCTGTGCCTCTGTGCCTCTGTGGCAAAACCCGTACGCCAAAATGAAATCTGATCTAAACGTCGAGGCCGACGGCGCGCATCAGGGCCAGCGCGTTGCTGCGCGCGACGACACCCGCGCGCATTTGATAATCGAATTTCATCACGCTGTTTTCCAGGTGGTCTTCAAAATGAACATTGGCGGCGCGCGCGCCGAGCGAATCCACGATTTTGGTCAGCGCCAGATCGTGCGTTGAGACCAAACCAATAGCGCCACGTTCGACCAAACCTTTGACGACGGCTTCTGCGCCGATGCGCCGGTCATGCGAATTGGTGCCGCTCAGAATCTCATCCAGCAAAAACAGCAGCGGCGGTTGTTCTTTGGTCATTTCGACGATCTGTTTGAGCCGGGTGATTTCCGCGTAAAAACGTGATGCGCCGCTTTGCAGCGAATCCAGAATATGAATGGAAGCGCCGAGGGAAAGCGGCGACAACTGCAACCGCCGGGCGCGCACTGGCGCACCCGCCAGCGCCAACACGACATTCACGCCGACGGTGCGCATCAACGTGCTTTTGCCGGACATGTTCGAACCGCTGATGACCAGCAGTTGCAAGCCGTCACTGAGTTTTACGTCGTTGCGCACGCAACGTGCGGCGGGCAAGAGCGGATGTCCAATCGCTTCGCCCGTGAAAGAAGGGGCGCTTTCGCTCAGTTCGGGGAACGGGTCTTGTGGATGCTCATAGGCATAACCCGCCAGGGAACCCAGCGCTTCCAGTTCGCCGACGGCAGACAGCCAGCGCGGAATTTTGGCGCCCGAATGTTGTCGCCATTGTTCGATGGCATAGGCCAATTGCGCGGGCAACAACAGCACAAAGGCAATCGGTGCAAAAAACTGATTTCTGGTGGAATCGAGCGTTTGCAACAATCGGTTCAGCCGCGCAATTTGCCGTGACGGCGGCAGTCCGTCTGTTTCCAGTTCGCGTTGTAACGCCAATAAACGCGGGGCCGTGAATTTCTCTTGTTCCAGGCGCGCGAGCACTTCAGACAGCAAAGGCAAATCGCGGCTGGGGCCTTCGACAGAGGAAATGACCTGACTGATTTGTGCGCGAAAGCGGAATAAGAAGAGGGATTCGCACAACAACGCGGCAAAAGCGACGCGGCCATAACCAAAGCCAAGCCAGGCGACGACTGCGGCTGCGGCAAACGCGCCGATGCCTGCTGCAACCCAGGGCAGCCAGCGCCAGGTTAGCGTTGGCGTCGCCGTGCTCCAGGCTGCCAGCTCTTCAGTGTGCAAAGACGCGCGCACGTCCGCGCCGAGCAACGCCAGGTCTTCGCGTAAATCCAGGCGCGTGCGCAAATCGTCTACGGCGGCTTGCCGCGCTTTGATTTCAGCGATGGACGCCGGGGTGAGCAACCAGGCCGCCAACGTTTCTTCGCCCGCGCGCGTGCGTGCGGTCGAAAGCAGTTCAAACACCGATCCGCGCCCGAAAATGTCCAGGTCTTCAGCGTAAGGATGCTGCTTGTTGGCAAAGATTTCGCCCGTTTCGCCGCTGCCGCTCCAGTCATCGGCCAACCGCGCCAATCCGCGTTCATGGAATTTCACGGCGCGTTCCAAGCGCTGAATGCGGCGTTGCACTTGCTGATGTATCGCCATCAACGCGATGAAAACCACCACCGGCAGAATCAGCCACCAAAACGACAGCCATTTTTCAATCGCCAACACCGGCAGGATGGCAATTACGGCAAACACGATGCGCCGCCAAAGCCAAAGCCGCTGGCTGTATTGCTGTTCTTGCGCCAAAGTCGCGCGCCGGGCGGTCAGGCGCTGCGTGTATTCCGTTTGCGGATCGTTCAACTGCTACTCCGGGTTACTTCAGGTTTGGTCAGGTGTCAGCAAGGTGTGCTGCTGCCACTTACTTTTGCGGCAGCGCGAACGCCACATAGCTGCCGCCCGGCGGTGAGCCTTTACCGCCGCCACAAGCGAGCACGATAAATTGTCGCCCGTTGACTTCGTACATGGCAGGAGTCGCGTTGCCTGCGGCGGGCAATTGCGTTTCCCAAAGCAGCTTGCCCGTGCGTTTGTCGAACACGCGGAACTTTTTGTCGAAGTTGGTCGCGGCGATAAAAAACAATCCGTTTTTGGTCACAATGCCGCCGCCGTAATTTTCGCTGCCGGTGTCTTTCAGGCCTTTGGCGGCCAGGTCCGGGTATTCGCCAAAGGGAATCTTCCAGCGAATTTTGCCAGTATTCAGATCAATCGCATTCAAGGTACCCCAAGGCGGCGCAATCGCCGGATAGCCTTCGTGGTCGAGGAATTTGTTGTAGCCGGTGTGCGTGTATTTCAAATCGGTCGGCAAATCCATGACTTCTTTTGACACGACGACGTCTTGTCCGGTCAGCACATAGGTCGCAATGGCCTGAATCGCTTCGCTGCCCAGACGCGCAAACCCCGGCATGCGTCCTTGTCCGTTGCGAATGACGCCGCGCAAATCCGACTCGTTGATTTTGCCGGTCAGGTTTTTCAACGAGGGAAATTCAGGCGGCGAACCGCTCAAGTCTTTCTGGTGGCAATTGGCGCAATTATTTTCATAGAGCGATTTGCCCGTGACTTGTTTCGCTTTGGCTTTGGGCACGAGTTGTAACACCCAGGCCATCTCGTTCGAATTGACGTAAAGCAAACCGGATTCGGGATCAAACGCTGCACCGCCCCATTCGCCGCCGCCGTCAAAGCCGGGAAAGATGATCGTGCCTTCCAGACTGGGCGGTTCAAACTGGCCGTTGCTGCGAATCTTGCGGAATTTATCCAGGGCAAATTGATGTGCTTCTGGCGTGCGATTGGTCAACATGTCTTCGGTCAATCGTTGTCGCGCGAAGGCTTCAGGCAGCAATGGCAGCGGTTGCGTTGCGGCCAGCACTTCGCCGTCCACCGGCGAAGCCGGATATTTTTTGTATTCGATGGGGAAGAGCGATTTGCCCGTCTGGCGTTCAAACACATAGACGTGGCCGGATTTGGTGATTTGCGCGACGGCGTCCACCGCGCGTCCGTTGCGGCGCAACGTCACCAGCACCGGTGCGCTGGGAAAATCTCGATCCCAAACATCGTGTTTGACGGCTTGAAAATGCCAGATGCGTTTGCCGGTGTTGGCGTCCAGACACAACAGCGAATTGGCGAATAAATTGTCTCCCGGACGATTCGCTCCGTAAAAATCAAACGCCGCTGAACCGGTCGGCGCAAACAGCAATCCGCGTTTTTGATCCACCACCATGCCGGGCCAGTTGTTTGCACCGCCCAAAAACGAGCGCGCGTCTTTGGGCCAGGTGTCTGCGCCAAATTCACCCGCCGCCGGAATCGTACGAAACCCCCAACGCAATTTTCCTGTGCGCACGTCATACGCGCGAATGTCGCCGGGCGCGGCGGGCAAGCCTTCGCTGACCAAACTGCCAACGATCAACATGTCTTGGTAAAGCACGCCCGGCGTTGTCAACGTCACCGTCAATCCGTCCACTTGCGTGCGGCCCAAATCCTGCCGCAAATCTATCCAGCCGTTTTGGCCAAAGCCCGCAATGGGTTGGCCGTTGCTTGCGTCGAGCGCATACAACCGATTGCGAAAGCCGACAAAAATGCGTTTGTCCGCGCCGTCCTGCCAATAAGTCACGCCGCGACTGCGCATTTTGCCGGTGCCTTTGCGGCCTTCATTCGGATCGAAACTCCAAATCAACTTGCCGGTCGCCGCATCCAGCGCGATCACCCGCACTTTGGGCGTGGTGGCATACAACACGCCATCCACCACAATCGGATTGCACTGAATTTCCGAGCCGGTGAATTCGTCTTGCGAATCGTAGCGCCAGACCATTTGCAACTGCGCGACGTTA
>JAEUQO010000292.1 GCA_016789605.1 Acidobacteriota bacterium | reverse complement strand
AACTCGGACTCGAAGACGCGCGGCAAACCGGCAGTTGCGATTCCGGTTATTCGTGCGCTTACACCAACAATCTGGCCTGGAAAACCGAAACCCAGCCGCTGCCGCCGATTCTGGAACCGCGCGCCGTCTTTGAACGCCTGTTCGGCGATGGCGTCGCGCTGACGCCCGAAGCGCGCGCACGCGAAAACGCCTTGCGCCGCAGCATCCTGGATTACGTCAACGAAGACTTGAAGAAGCTGAAAGGCGCGGTCGGCCCCAGCGATAAACGCAAACTGGATCAATACGCCACCGCCGTGCGCGACATCGAACAACAACTGGAACGCGCGGAAAAGGACAATGCTCAGATCAATCCTAAAATGGACAAGCCCTATGGCACGCCGAGCAATTTTGCCGAACACTTCAAATTGATCACAGACATGATGACGGTTGCGTTTCAGGCGGATTTGACGCGCGTTGCCACCTTCATCGTCACGCGCGAAGGCACGCCGCGCCCGTATCCCGAAATCGGCATTCCCGAAGGCCACCACCAACTGACGCACCATCGCAACGAAGTCGCGTTGATGGACAAGGTCGCGCAAATCAATACCTACCACGTGGCGCAATTTGCCAAATGGCTGGAGCGGCTGAAAGCGACCAAAGAAGGCGACGCGAATTTGCTGGACAATTCGATCATCATTTATGGCACAGGTTTGGCCGACGGCAACGGACACGTTCACGAAGATTTGCCGACGCTCGTCGCCGGACGCGCAGGCGGCGCATTCAAACCGGGCCGCCGCATCGTTTATCAAAAAGAAACGCCGATGACGAACCTGTTTGTCACGATCATGGATCGGCTGGGCTTGCCGATGGAACAATTCGGCGATTCCACCGGCCCGCTGGAAGGGCTGGATTTGGCTTGAGTATGCAAGCTGCCAACAAAGGCAAAGCTCCATTGGGCGTTATTTTCGATTGTGCGTTCGGACATCGCGCAGATGATCCGTTGGCGTTGGCCTTGCTTTTTCACGCCGACAGCAAAAACGAAGCGCGCATTTTGTCGCTCAGCCTTAGCACTGCCGAATTGAATGCGGCGGCGGCGTGCGCTGCGCTCAGCCGCTTTTATCGGCAAACGCCAGAACGCGATCCCTTTCCCATCGGGTTGTATCTTTCGGCTCGGCTAAAAGCCGAAACGCCGATGGCTGTGGCGTTGACGGCCAAACGCAACGCTGACGGAAAACCCGCCTATCCGCACGGCATTCAAAAACGGCACGACACGGCAGACCCATTGCCGCTGATGCGCAATGCGCTGGCCAGCCAACCGGATCAAAGCCTGGTCGTGGTTATCACCGGACCGGCCACAAACGCGGCACGATTGCTGCGACATCCCGGCGCCAAAGCCTTGCTCGCGCAAAAAGCGAAATTGCTGGTGGTGGCTGCGAGCTATACGCTGGATGAACAAACTGCGCCGACGGAGGTTGTGTTGCGTGCCGACGGTGCAGCGGCGCAAACGCTTTTTGCCGAATGGCCGACGCCGATTGTTGCCGTGACAACGGAAGCAGGCGCGCGCATACGCTTTCCCGCTGCCAGCATCGAGAAAGATTTTGCCTGGCAGGCGGGCCATCCCGTCGCTGAGGCGTATCGCGCATTTCAGCCGATGCCGTATGACGCGCGCACAGATGCGCTGGCGGCAACCTTGTTTGCGCTGAAACCTGACGCGGAGTTTTTTTCGTTGTCCGGGCCGGGAACGATTCGCGCGCAGGCCGATGGCCGCACGACCTTCCAGCCAGACCCAACGGGACAACATCGCTATCTGACCGTGGCCGAAGCAAAGAAAGAAGAATTGCTGGCGGCCTATGTGCAAATGACCAGCGCCCAGCTTCCGCCCTTGCCGGGGCGGCGTTGAAGCTGACGCCCGGTAAAAACAAGATGAATATGCAGTCAACGACGACACAACCGATTTGGACGCCTTCTGCCGCGCAAATCGAAGCGGCACGCATCACCGCGTTTGCGCGGGAAATGCGCGCGCGCTATCGGTTCGCGGGCGACGATTACGCCGCCTTGCATCATTGGTCGGTCAGCAAACCGGCAGAGTTCTGGCAAGCGGTTTGGGATTTTACCGGCGTCATCGGCGAATCGGGCGACACTGTGGTTACGAATGGCGACACGATGCTCGGCGCGCGTTGGTTTCCCCAGGCGCGATTGAATTTTGCTGAGAACTTGCTGCGACAGCGTGACGATACCGATGCGCTGGTTTTTTGCGGTGAAGGGCGTGTGACGCGGCGTTTATCGCACGCCGAACTGTATGTTCGTGTGGCGCAACTCGCCGCCGCATTGCGTCAGGCAGGCGTGGTTGCCGGAGATCGCGTGGCGGCGTATTTGCCCAACTTGCCCGAAACGATCATGGCAATGTTGGCTGCCGCCAGCATTGGCGCGATCTTTTCTTCGTGTTCGCCGGATTTCGGTGTGCGCGGCGTGCTGGATCGGTTCGGGCAAATCACGCCCAAAATCCTCTTTGCCACGGATGCTTACGTCTACAACGAAAAAGAGCTGGATACGCGCGACAAACTGACTGAGATCGTCGCGCAATTGCCTTCGCTGGAACGCGTCATCCTGGTCCCATACCTGCACGAAACGCCGTTGCTCGCCGGTGTTCCCCTGGCGCAAACCCTGGCGGAATTCACCGCGCCATTTGCCCACGTCAGCGAAATCGAATTTGCGCGCCTGCCGTTCGCTCATCCGCTGTATGTGATGTATTCCTCTGGCACGACGGGCGTGCCCAAATGCATTGTGCACGGCGCAGGCGGCACGTTGTTGCAGCATCTGAAAGAGCAGCAACTGCACGGGGACATCAAACCGGGCGACCGGTTGTTCTATTTCACGACCTGCGGCTGGATGATGTGGAACTGGCTGGCGTCGGGGTTGGCTTCAGGCGCAACGTTGTTGCTCTATGACGGATCGCCGTTTGCCAATGACGGGCGGTTGCTGTTTGCCTTTTTAGCGCGCGAACAGGTGACGCATTTCGGCACGTCGGCCAAATTCATAGACGCGCTCAGCAAAAGCGCATTGCGCCCACGCGCGGAATTTTCGTTGCCAGCATTGCGCACGGTGTTTTCTACCGGCAGCCCGCTCGCCGCCGAAGGCTTTGATTTCGTTTATCAGGAAATCAAAGCGGATGTGAACCTGGCTTCGATTTCGGGTGGCACTGACATCATCTCTTGCTTTGTGTTGGGCAATCCGACGCTGCCAGTCTGGCGCGGCGAAATTCAATGCAAAGGCCTGGGCATGGCCGTCGAAGTTTTTGACGACAATGGTCAGCCCGTGCGCGAAGCAAAAGGCGAGTTGGTGTGCACCAAACCGTTTCCCTCACAGCCGCTCGGATTCTGGCACGATGACGACGGTGCAAAATACCGCGCGGCGTATTTTGCACGCTTTGCGGGTGTGTGGGCGCACGGCGATTACGCGGAACTGACGGCGCACGACGGCCTGATCATTTATGGCCGTTCGGATGCGACTTTGAATCCGGGGGGCGTGCGCATCGGCACGGCGGAAATTTACCGGCAGGTCGAATCCCTGCCAGAGATTCTGGAATCGCTTGTCATCGGACAGGACTGGCAAGGCGATGTGCGCGTCGTGTTGTTTGTGAAGTTGCAACCGGATGTTGTGCTCGATGACGCATTGCAAACGCGCATCAAACAGACGATTCGCGCCAACACCACGCCGCGCCACGTGCCCGCCAAAATCATCGCGGTCGCCGATTTGCCGCGCACCAAATCCGGCAAGATTACCGAACTTGCGGTGCGCGATGTGGTGCACGGGCGCGCAGTCAAAAACCAGGAAGCGCTGGCCAATCCCGACGCGCTGCGCTTGTTTGAGAATTTACCGGAACTGCAAGACTGAGTTTCACTTGCTGCGCTTTCTCTGATTCTTTCCATGTTGACCAAATCAAACGCTGACGAAATCGCTTCTTATCTGACCGATGCCAGCAATATGCAGGGCGGCCATACGGCGCGCGTTGTGTTTCCTGCTTCGACAGCAGAGGTTGCCGAAGTGATGGCCGACGCCACGCGTACAGGCACGCCGGTCACCATTTCCGGCGCGGGCACAGGCGTCACCGGCGGGCGCGTGCCGTTTGGCGGCGTCGTGCTGGCGACAGAACGGCTGGCGCGCATCGGTGACATCGTGCACGAAAGCGGCGGCGGGTATGCCACCGCTGAAGCCGGAGTTGTGCTGCAAACCTTTCAACGCGCCGTTGCCGCGCAAGGGTTGCTCTATCCGCCTGATCCCACCGAATGGAGCTGTTATCTGGGCGGCACCGTGGCGACCAATGCTTCGGGCGCGCGCACCTTCAAATACGGCACGACACGCGATTACATTCGCCGTTTGAAAATCGTGTTGCCCGACGGAGAAGTGCTGGATGTGCGACGCGGCGAATGGCGCGCGGATGACGCCGGGCAGGTGCGCTTGCCGCTGGCTTCGGGGCGTGTGCTCGTTGCGCACTTGCCGCGCTATCAAATGCCGCGCACGCGCAAACACGCCGCCGGATATTTCATCGCGCCGGGCATGGATGTGCTCGATTTGTTCATCGGCAGCGAAGGCACGTTAGGCGTTATCACCGAAATCGAAGCTGCCTTGTTGCCGCAACCGGCCAACGTGTTGGCGGGGATCGTCTTTTTTGCCAGCGAAACCGATTTGCTGGCGTTTGTACGTGCGGCGCGCGCGCAATCGTTACAAACACGGCAGGCAGGGCAAACACGGCAGGCAGGCGAAGCCGGTTTGGATGCGCAAGCGCTGGAATATTTCGACGCAGAGTCGCTGGCATTTTTGCGTGAACACAATGCGCGCGTGCCTGCGGATGTCGCGGGCGCGATCTTTTTCGAACAGCAGATCAGTGACGACACCGAAGACGAATTGATGACCGCCTGGCTTTCCTTGCTCGAAACGCATCAGGCCTTGCTCGACGATTCGTGGTTTGCGACCAACGCAAACGACCGCCAGGCGTTGCGCGACTTTCGCCATCAGCTTCCGGTGCGCGTCAACGAATGGATTGCCCGTCACGGCCAACGCAAAGTTTCGACGGATATGGCCGTGCCCGATGAAGCCTTTCCCGCGATGTTGCGCTGTTATCAAGACACGTTGCGCGCCAGCGGTTTGCGGTATGTCATTTTTGGCCACATCGGCGACAACCACGTGCACGTCAACATCCTGCCGCGCGACGCCGCCGAAGCCGCCAGCGCGCGCGACCTGTATCGGCAATTTGTCGAACGCGCCCTCGCCACAGGCGGCACCGTTTCAGCCGAACACGGCATCGGTAAACTCAAACGTCCGTATCTGCAAATGATGTATGGCGATCAGGCGCTGCGCGAAATGGCCGCGCTGAAACGCGCGTTTGACCCGGCAGGCATTTTGGGGCGGGGAAATATGTTCGCCGAAGAGTTTCTGTCTGAATCATAGATTTCGCTCCGTCCCCCAGCGGCGAAGCTTTGGAGTGCGGCGTGTAGCGCCGCTTTTTCTTTCAATGTGTTTTTAGGGAGGTGGGATGACTGCATTGCTGCCCGCAATTTTCTTCGGTCACGGTAATCCGATGAATGCCTTGCAACAGAATGCCTGGACCGAAGGCTGGGCTGAACTTGGCCGCTCCATACCGCGACCAAAAGCCGTGTTGTGCATCTCGGCGCATTGGTATGTGCCGGAAACTGCTGTGACGGCGATGACACAACCGCGCACGATTCATGATTTTGGCGGCTTTCCGCCCGAACTCTTTCGGGTGGAATATCCCGCGCCGGGCGATCCTGCGCTGGCTCAGCGTGTGCAGGCGCTGTTGGCTCCCTTGCCGGTGCGGTTGGATGAGCAATGGGGGCTGGATCACGGAACGTGGGCGGTGTTGTGTCACGTCTTTCCGCAAGCGGATGTGCCGCTGGTGCAGCTCAGTCTGGATGCGAGCAAGCCAGCGGCGTTTCATTACGCATTGGGAAAGCAGCTTGCGCCTTTGCGGGCGGAAGGCGTGTTGATCGTCGGCAGCGGAAATCTGGTGCATAACCTGCGCGCGTATGCCTGGGGACAGCCCTCTGTCGGCGCATATGATTGGGCGGCGCGGTTTGAGCAACAAGCGCGCGCATTGATGCTGGCTGACGACGTTGCGCCGCTGATCCAATACGAACAATTGGGACGCGATGCGCTGCTCTCAATTCCGACGCCGGAACATTACCTGCCGTTGTTGTATGTGCTGGCGCTGCGCCAACCCGGCGAAGACATTTCCTTTCCCAGCGAAGGCATGGACGGCGGTTCTATCTCGATGCTGACGGTGCGCGTCGGCTGAACTTGTCGCATAGAGCCTCAGCCGTCATGATCCACCAGCGATCAGACAAACAACGAGGAACAACTTGATCATGAATTTGCCGACAATTTTTGCGTCCGGGGCCGTCCCGGCCTATCTGACAGATGCCGTTGCGTTGCTGGTGGCGGGCGCAATCATCGCGTATATCAGCTTTCGCTTTCGGTTGGTGCCCATCGTGGGGTTTTTGCTGGCGGGCGTGTTGATCGGGCCGCACGCGCTTGGGCTGGTGCGCAATCGCGAACTGGTGGACAACGCCGCCGAAGTCGGTGTCATTCTGTTGTTGTTTACCATCGGCATCGAATTCAGTTTGGAAAAACTGGCCAGCATCAAGCGGCTGATTTTTGTCGGCGGCGGATTGCAAGTCGTGCTGGCTTCGCTGGCGACGATGGGGTTGCTGGCGGTGTTTGGCGTGAATTGGCGCGCAGGCTTATTCACCGGCTTTTTGGTGGCGCTCAGTTCGACGGCGATTGTGCTCAAAGTCCTGGGCGACCGCAGCGAAACCAACAGCGCACAGGGGCAGGTTGGTTTGGGGCTGCTGATCTTTCAAGACCTGGCGATCATCGTCATGGTGTTGCTGGTGCCGATGTTGAGCGGCACAGGCGGTTCGGCGCTGGGCATCGTTTGGGCCTTGGGCAAAGCGCTGGCCATCATCTTTTTGGTGCTGTTTGTCGCGCGCAAGCTGATGCCCAAAATTCTGGAGAAAGTCGCCGAAACCTGTTCGCCGGAATTGTTTTTGCTGACGGTCATCGCGATCTGTTTCGGCACGGCGTATCTGACCAGTTTGGCGGGTGTCAGTTTGTCGCTCGGCGCATTTCTGGCGGGCTTGCTTGTCAGCGAAAGCCGTTTCAGCCATCACGCTTTGGGCGAAATCATGCCTTTGCAGATTTTGTTCAGCGCCACGTTTTTTGTGTCGGTCGGCATTTTGCTTGATCTGCGGTTTCTGGTGACGCATTTGCCGTTGGCGTTGGCGGTGATTGGTGTGACCTTGCTGGTCAAAATCGTGACGACGGCGCTGAGCGTGCGCGCCTTGGGATACAGTTTGCCCGTGACCGCCGCCAGCGCCTTGATGCTGGCGCAAATCGGCGAATTCTCCTTTGTGCTGGAACGCGCCGGGCGCGAAGTCGGGTTGTCTCCGGCGGGCATGGAAGCTTCAGGATCACAGGCCTTCATTGCGGGCACGGTGATGTTGATGGTGGTGACGCCGTTTCTGATGCAGATCGGTTCGCGGTTGGCAGGCAAGATCGAACGCAAAGCGACAGCCAGAGCCGTTGCCGGAATGGACGCCGCGCCCGCGCCTGAACATGTTCAGCAATTGGATGCGCACGTCATTGTTGCCGGATACGGACAAGCTGCGCGCCGGTTGGTGCACGTGCTCAGCGGTTCCGGCATTCCGTATCTCATCACAACGCTGAGTCCGGGCGGCGCTAACGAAGCCGAAGCCGCAGGCCTGACCGTGTTGCGCGGCGATTACAGCAAACGCAACATCCTGGAACACGCGGGCGTCGCTCGCGCCCAGATGATGGTCATCGCCGATGATGATCCGACGATGACGCACCACGTCGTCGCCGTCGCCAAAACGTTGAATCCGAATTTGCGCGTCGTTGTGCGCACACGCTATATCAGCGATGTGCAGTCGCTGACCGAAGCCGGTGTTGACAGTGTAATTGCCGAAGAGATGGAAAGCATCGCGCGCATCTTTACCGAAGTCATGCAGCATTACCAGATTCCCGCCGAAGAAATAGATGCAAACGAAAAGGCCATTCGCAGCGGCGGCTATGCCGCGCTATTGCACCAGCCCGAAGCGGGCGAACCGCCTTCGGTCGTCTGTCACGTCAATCTGGATGGCGTGATGGAATGCCGTGTGCCGTCCGCAACCGAAGTCGCCTCTGGGTTGGCTCGGCGCAATGAAAACGGCATTGATACGGAACAGACCATTGTGTTTACGCCCAATCCGGCTGACACCATCTGCACGCATTTGGACCAAATTCGCCCGGTGGTGCCCAGCGCGCGCGGCTGCGAAGAATGCCTGGCTTTGGGCGATAGCTGGGTGCATTTGCGGCTGTGTTTGACCTGCGGCCACGTCGGTTGTTGCGATTCGTCAAAGAACAAACACGCGTCGGCGCATTTTGCCCAGCAGGGGCATCCGTTGATGGCTTCGCTGGAACCGGGCGAAAGCTGGGGCTGGTGTTACGAAGACGAAGCGTATTTGTAATGGGAGCGCGGGCGTCTCGCCCGCAAAAAATGAATGTCGCGCAGCTTCCTTTTTAGCGCCGTGGAAAAAGGAAGCTGCGCGCTTCTCAACCGGCGGGCGGGACGCCCGCGCTCCACTCGCGGCATCAGTGTTAGCGCCGTGGAAAAAGGAAGCTGCGCGCTTCTTAACCGGCGGGCGGGACGCCCGCGCTCCACTAGCGGCATCAGTTTTAGCGCGGTGGAAAAAGGAAGCTGCGCGCTTCTTAACCGGCGGGCGGGACGCCCGCGCTCCACTAGCGGCATCAGTTTGGCAAAGGAATGAATTCCGTTTCGCCGGGAACAGCAGCGAATTTCCCGTTGCGCCAATCGTCTTTGGCGGCTTCGATGCGGTCTTTTGACGAAGACACGAAATTCCACCAGATGTGACGCGGGCCATCCAGCCGCGTGCCGCCCAGCAACATCACGCGCGCCGGTTCAGTCGCCGTCACCGTGCCTTGCGCGCCGGGTTTGAAGGCGGCCAGCATGCCCGGTGTAAACGCTTGTCCTTCGATCAATACGCTGCCGCTGACGACACACACGGCGCACTCTTCCATTTCCGTGGTTGGGACTTCCAGCCGCGCACCCGTCTGAAGCTGGCAATCGGCATACGCCGGTTCGCCCAGTGTCGCCACCGGAGAACGCCGCCCAAAAACCTTGCCCAGAATGACTTTGACCTGCAAACCGTCGCCCGTGAGTTCAGGCAATTCGGCGACGCCGTGATGCGCAAACGCCGGATCGGTTTCTTCGTAGGCTTGCGGCAAGGCGACCCAGGTTTGCACGCCTGACAGCAACGCGCCGGGCGGATTGGCTGCCTGACTGGTGCGTTCGGCGTGCACGATGCCGCGTCCTGCCGTCATCCAGTTGACGTCGCCGGGCTGGATGATTTGCGTTGATCCCAAACTGTCGCGGTGCATCATCTTTCCCGAAAACAGATACGTCACCGTCGCCAACCCGATGTGCGGATGCGGCGCGATTTCGAGCGAACGCCCGTCGAGCAATGCCAGCGGCCCGAATTGATCCAAAAAGATAAAGGGACCGACCGTGCGCCGTTCGCGAAAGGGCAACACGCGCCGCACCATCAATCCGCCCAGGTCGCGGTCACGCGCCGTAATTACTGTTTCAAGAGCCGTCGTGTTGTCTGCCATGAATCCCTCAAAAAAGAATTGGCCACAGAGCCACGGAGCCGCAGAGACAAAGCCAATCCGGTGAAGCATTGTTTCTGTAACGCGCTCAAAAAGTTGGTCACCGTGTTTGGCCCGGCGTAGCCTTTTTGGCCAGTCGGGTTTGGCCAGTCGGGTTGTTATCGGTTTTGGCTCAGGTTTTCTCTCAGTGCCTCAGTGCCTCTATCCGCGTGTTTTTAGCCAGCGGGCCATCAGCGGTACGCGCAAACGCCAGCATCCGGCTTCTTCGGCGATCAGCAAGCGACGCCGCAACGAACGCGCCAGCGTTTCGTCCACGGGCGGCGGTTGCGTGTCGTTTCGTTTGAAGCCTTCCAGATAGTCCCATTCGCCCGGCAGCGTGCATTCGCGGCGCATCAATTCATACAGCACGTTTTGTCCGCGCACGACGGCTTTGTCGAGCGCGCGTTCCAGCAACTCCGGCGAGACTTCGCCGACTTCTTCGTCGTTGACCAAATCCACGACCGTTTCGGCGATCAGTTGTACCAGATGCGGCCAGCCGCCCGCTTCGGCGTGGATGCGTTCAATTCCATTTATGCCCCAAAACGAAGCCGCAAAGCGCGGGCGTTTGTCTTCATTGTTGCGCCACAAACTGGAATGTTTCAGCGGTTCGGTCAGCAGCAAACGGGTTTCGGCTTCGGTAAAAGCGGGGACTTCGATGGTGCGCGCGCTGACCAGATACGACGTCCAGGGCGCGTTTGTCAGTTCGTAGATTTCGTGGCTGCCCGCAAAAATCCAGGTCAGGCGGCGATGCGTCTGGATGGATTCGCGGATCGTGTCGAGCAAATCGCGCGGAAAGACGCCCGCGCCGATTTTGGCGTCAATCGTTTCGTATTCGTCCACGGCCAGCAACAATCGTTTGCCGTCGGCGGCGAGTTTGTCGTTGCAAGCGGTCAGGAAGCTGAAAAAGCCGGGCAGGTCGGTCGGCGGCGCTTCAGCGGGCAAGGACGGCAATTGTTTGCGGATTTCGTCGTGCAGCGCGCCTACCGCTGTTTCAACCGAAGTGAAAAGCTGTGGCTGTTGCATCGAGACAAACGCCGTCAGCACGTCCGGCGGCAAAAAGCCCGTCAGGTTGCGCAAAATGGTGGATTTGCCCATGCGGCGGCGCGCATAGAGCACAATGCCGGGACAGCCCGTGCTCAACATTACCTGTTGTTCCAATTCGCCAATGACGGGATAGCGCGCGATAAACGCTTCGCTTTCAGGGTTGGCCGGATCACCCGCGCGAAAGACCTGTGCCGTCAATTCTTTGGTGGTGACGCGGCGCGCTTCGGCCAGTTGTCGCTCGGCGATTTTCAGCCATTCGGCGGCGGCGCGGCGAAATTCGTCAGACAGCGGTTTGCGAAACCCGGCGATGTTGCTGCGAAAGGCTTCAATGCGAGCGCAAAGCTGT
>JAEUQO010000200.1 GCA_016789605.1 Acidobacteriota bacterium | reverse complement strand
GGGCAACTGGACAAACTCGTGGACGAAGCGCGCGAACTGATGCGTCGTCGCCGCAATGTGGCGTATGACAAACCGGACAGCTTTGAGATCAACACGCCCAGCGGCATTCAGGAAAGTTTCGGCAAGATGCTTTCGATGGTGGCGATGATCGTCATCCCGATTGTTTCGGTGGCGTTGCTGGTCGGCGGCATCGGCGTGATGAACATCATGCTCGTGTCAGTCACCGAACGCACCAAGGAAATCGGCGTGCGGCGCGCGATTGGCGCAACGCGGCGCGACATCATTTTTCAATTCCTGCTCGAAGCCAGCATGCTGACCGGCATCGGCGGCGTCATCGGCATTGTCGTCGGCTTTTTGATCAGCTCGCTGCTCAAGTTGTTCAACTTCCCCTCGCAAGTGCCGATGTTGTATGTCGGCATCGGATTCAGCGTGTCGGTCGCCATCGGACTGATTGCCGGGTTGTATCCGGCGTTCAAAGCCTCGCGGCTCGATCCGATTGAAGCCCTGCGTTACGAATAAGCCGCGCCACCGCGCCAAACGAAAACCGCGCCAGAGAGTCTGACAATCCTCTCTGGCGCGGTTTTGTGTTTGGCAATCGCAGCAATCGCTGACCGATTATGGTTTGGGCTTCTGGCTGCGTTGTTTCAATGCCTTTTCCGCTTCGTCGTATGCGCCGCCTTCGACCTTGCCCAGCTTTAACGCCAGTTCATACGCCGCAGTGGCATTAGCAACGACGCGTTCGGCAACCGCCGGATTGATCTCCGCAATGAAATCCAGAATCTTGGCCGCCGCGACATAACTGCGTTGCGCCAACCATTTTTCGCTTTCCGGCGAAGCCTGTTGCGCCGCTTGTTTATAAAATTCGACGGCGGCATAGAGCGTTTCTTCGACCGGGTCGCCTTCGCCCATGGCGCTGGCCTGTTTGCTGTTGACCTCAGCCAAGCCGAACAACACGCGAGCATTGTTCGGACGTTCGCGCAACGACGCTTCCAGGATGGTTTTCGCGTCGGCGTACTTCTTCGCTTTCATCAACTGGTCGGCTTCGATGATGCGGGCAACCAGTTTTTCGTCGGCGTTGGAGATGGTCGGCGGCGGCGCGGGCGCCAGCGTCGCTTCCATGCGCAACTGTTTGATGCGCGTCAGCCGCTGCGCATATTCATCCAGGCGGCGGCCTTCACGTTCGAAATCAATATTCTTGAGCAGGTCGCCGACGTAATCGCGCACGTTCACGCCGACAGCTTCATAGGCCTTTATCTGATCGTAGAAGTGATAGACCAACACCGCGCCGCGTTCGTACCCCAAACTCATATCGTAAATGGCTTCGTCTTCGGATGATTTGCGGCGCGCAGCCAATCCCAACACGTCCATACGCGCATCGGTGGCGCGCACCAACGAATCCGTGACCAAAAAGTAGGCGCTGCGTTGGGCGTAATCCTGATCGAGTTTGCCGCCACGCGCTTCCATCAATTTGCGCAAATCGCCGCGAATCGCCGCCACTTCCTTGATGCGCCGTTCGATCAGCGGATCGAGCACAAACGTCAAAAAGCTGCGGCGCATGGCTTCGATGCTGGGTTCGCTGGCCGGGCCGAGCAACAAAAAGTAGGTGTCGCGCACAACGCGCAAGTTGGCTGCGCCTGCGGCATTCAGCAAATCCGGCATGATGACGAATTCGCGCACCCGATTGGGAACTTTCTGCGCTTCGGCTTCTTCCAGTCTGGCCTTTTGTTCGGCAGCCAGCCGGTCTTTTTCAGTCTGACTGTCTTTGTTCTTCTTGTCCTGTTTCTTTTCCGGCTCTTTCTTGGCGGGTTTGCTGGCCGCGCTCGGACGCGGCATAAACAGCGGCGGCAATTCGAGCACCGGTTCGGTGTGCAAATAAACCAGCACAGACCCCAAAGCGATGCCCGCCGGGGTCGGATAGGTTTGCGCCACTTTCACATATTCGTTGACGTATTTGGGCAACAACCGGGAAAAGTTGGTTTCGCGGTAGAACTCTTCCAGCAACAAGGTGAAATCGGTGATTTCGCGCACGTCCTCAGGCAAACGATCTGCCGACACATCCACCAAAAACGCAGGCGGTTCAGTCAGACTCAGCGCCAAACTCAGATAGGGCGCAACCGCAGCCGCATCGGTCAACCCTTTGCGATGCGACTGAAAGTAATTGCGCAGCTTCGCCACCAGTTCCGGCTTGGCGCCCTGCAAATCGGCGCGCACCTGCTGGCGAAACGCCGACGACGCACGATTGCTCGATTCGTAATCGTATCCCGCCAGATTCAGCGCAGCCATCATCACAATCACGCGTTTGTCCACGGTGATGTCCGTGTTGACGTCAGCCAGCGAAAGATTGGGCCGGTCAGCCAACGGTAATTTGCGGCGATCGACGACGGGCGCTTTGGGCGGCGCTTGTTGCGACGTCGCAGGCGCAGCCTCGGTCGCCGGTTTGGATTGCGGCGCGGCAGGCGGTTGTTGCGCCACAGCGCCGACAAACAACACCGCAGCCAGAATGAAATGGGACGAACGAAACATCTGTTTTTTCCTCACGGACTCAAGAATGGACTCAAATAAATGAACGCAACAGAACGGGTTGGTGCCAGGCGGCGGACGGTCAGTTACGCCAAAGACGGAACCCGCCAGCACGGAAATCTTGCACCGGGAATGCGTTTTAGGCCGCGCGCGTTGCGGCGCGCAATCGGGCGAGCAATCTGCGTCCGCGCGCTTTCATGGCAGGCGTGCCGTGACGCATTTTCGCTTCGATCAGCCAGAGCGTTTCTTCTTTTCGCGTCGGGTCGAGCAAGGCCAGTTCGGTCAATCCGTCGAGCGCATTGACGCACAAGGCATTTTGCGAACCTTCGAGCAAGGTTTGAAACAGCTCCGCCGCGCGTTCGATGTCATACGCATTCAGCCGCAAACGCGGCAAGATCAAACACAGGCGATATTGCACGAACCAATGTTGCCGCTCCAGTTCGTGAAACAACACTTCCTTGTATTCCTGGAACAGGTCGGGGCGTTGCCGCGAAACGATTTCCAGCGCTTGTGCCGCGCGCTTGGCAACACCGACAGCGGAACTAAGCAAACATTCAAACAGGTCGTCGAACCGTTCCGGGCGCGACAACACCTCAGCGGCGACATCTGTGGAATCGCCTTCGGCATACCAGGCCCCCACAGAAAGCCGCGCCTCAATCGCGCTGGGCGCGTCTGCCAATGTTTGCAGTTTGGATCGCATGTGCGCCGGGGATTATAGCGGACTCCTGCCCCGGCGCGCAGCCTGACACGGTGGATTTTGCTGAGAGTTATTCGTAACGCAGGGCTTCAATCGGATCGAGGCGGGCGGCTTTCCAGGCGGGCCACAAACCGAAGCCTACGCCCAGGCCGACCGACACGCCAAAGCCGACAAGCGGCGCCCACAGCGGCACAAACGTCGGCATCACCAGTTTGATCAGGGCCGCCAATCCCCAACCGATAAAAATGCCGACAATGCCGCCCAGGCCGGTCAGGGTGGCGGCTTCGACCAGAAATTGCAGGATGATGTCGCGGCGACGTGCGCCGATGGCTTTGCGCACGCCGATTTCCTTGGTGCGTTCGGTGACTGACACCAGCATGATGTTCATCACGCCGATGCCGCCGATCAGCAACCCGACGCTGGAAATCGCCACCATCAACAAAAAGACGCCGCCCGTGATGGCTTTGAATTGCTGGATGATGCCTTCGGAAGTTTGAACGCCGAAATTGTCCGGCTGGTTATAGGCGACTTTGCGGCGTTTGCGCAGCGCCTGCCGGATTTCATCCAGCGCCTGTTCCTGTTTGCCGGGCGCGAATTGCGCCATCACGAAGTTCTCTTTGACGTTCGGGAAAATCTTGCGAATGGTTTCGTAGGGAATGTAAACGGCTTTGTTTTCGTTGCCGGGGTCTTCGTCGGGCGAAATGAACATGTCGCGTTTTTTGAGCACGCCGACCACGCTGTACATCCGTCCGTTGATCATGATGTCTTTGCCCACGGCGTTGACGGCGGGAAAGAGCGTGTTGGCCACATCGCGTCCGATCACACAGACGTCGGCGCGCGTGAGGTTTTCGCCGTCGGTAAAAAAGCGGCCTTCGGTGACTTCGGTATTGCCCATGCGAAAGTAGGAGGGCAAAGTTCCCTGCACCGTTGCATTGACCATCTCGGTGTCCTGGTAACGAATCTTGACGCGTTCGGCCATCGGCCCCTGCATGAAATCCACCGGCGACATAAAGGGCGCGACATCCACCACCGACGGGCATTCGTCGCGAATGGCCATGGCGTCTTCGTAACTGATCGGTTTGCGCTGGCGCTCTTCCGCCGTCGGATTGAAGTTGAAGCCCGGATTGAATTTGAAGATGTAGATCGAATTCGTACCGAAGGATTCAATTTCCTTGGCGACTTGCGCATCAATGCCTGACACAAACGCCGCAATGACAATCACGGTCGTCGTGCCGATGACAACGCCCAGAATCGTCAAAAACGACCGCAGCTTGTGCTGCAACAACGTGTCAAACGCCATCCAGATATTTTCGCGGAAATCGTGTCGCGTCATACGCGTTCCTCGTCTTTCTTGTACAGCAGATCAGGTCAATCGGCGCGCATGGCCTTGATGGGATCCAAACTGGCTGCGCGCCAGGCCGGATAGACTCCGGCGATCAGGCCGACGCCGCCCGAAACCAGCAGCGCGACGGCAACGGCCAGCATCGGCAACGCCGTGGGAATCGGTGTGAACGTCGAAACCAGTTTGCTCAAGCCCCAGGCGATGCTCACGCCTGTTGCGCCGCCGACCAGCGCCTGAATCGTGGATTCGACCAGAAACTGGCGCAGGATGTCGCGGCGGCGCGCGCCCAGACTTTTGCGAATGCCAATCTCTTTGGTGCGTTCGGTCACGCTGACCAGCATGATGTTCATGATCACGATGCCGCCGACCACCAACGCAATCGAAGTCACGCCCACCGCCACGAATTGAATTGTGCCAAAGATTTTTTCGCGCAGGTTATTGACCGCGCTGGGCGTGATGATGCCGAAATTGTCCGCTTCGTTCGGTTGCAATTTGCGGCGCGTGCGCATCACGACGCGCGCTTCGTCAATGGCGTCGTCGTATGTGGCGGCGCTGGTCGAAGTCACCAGCAACTGAATCGAACGTCGCGAACCATACATATTCAAAAACGTCGTCATCGGAATCGTCACGAACTTGTCGCGCGATTGGCCAAACACCGAACCCAACGCTTTGGCCACGCCCAGGACTTCAAACGGACGGCCATCAACTTTGATTTTCTGGCCGATGGCGCTGCTGGTGGGAAAGAATTTGTCGGCGACGTCCTGCCCGATAAAACACACCAGCCGCGCGGCCGTCTCGTCGGCAAGCGTGAAAGAGCGCCCCTCGGCAATTTCCTTGTTTTGGATTTCGATCACATTGGCGGTTTGCGCCAGCAAACTGACGCCGATCAGTGATTGCGTGCCGTATTTCAGTTCGCACTGATCCTGCTCTTGCGCGCCGACTTCCTTGATCGCGCCGCTGCCCGCCCGCATACGCAACACCGCCAGATCGTCCATCACCACATCTTTGTTGCGGCGGCGGGCCTTGTCATACGCGTCCAGGCTGGAGAAATCTTCGATAGAAAATTTCTGCACGCTGAAGGCGTTGGTGCCGATGTTGGCAATCTTTTCGTCCACGTATTTGTTGAAGCCTTCGATCAGGGACACGACGACAATCACCGTCGCCACGCCAAAGATGACGCCCAGTAACGTCAAGAACGACCGAAGTTTATGGCCCCAAATGGATTCGACCGCGAGTTTGATGGCTTCTGAAAAATGCATGTGTTTCGCCCTGTTTGGTTACAAGTCGAGTGTACGAACAAGGAAGCGGCTAAGTTTCAGCTATGAAACGGGAATTTACGGCCTGGCGGGAGGATTTGGAAGAAGTTTTTTGGGGAAGGCAGATACATTGCCTGCCTTCCCTGAGCAGGCTTATTGGACTGATACCTTTTTCATCACGGCTTTGCTCAGCAGCCGTTGACTGGCATCGGTCGGCAAATTGGCAATCTTGTCTACGACTTCGATGCCTTCAGTGACTTCGCCAAAAACCGTGTACTGACCGTTCCATTGCGGAAAATCGCGCAAACAAATGAAAAACTGGCTGGTCGCGCTGTTGACGTCGTTGCCGCGCCGGGCTGCGCCGAGCACGCCGCGTTTGAACGGACGGTCGCTGAATTCCGCAGGCACATTGGGTTGGCCCGGTTGGCCCATGCCCCAACTGTTGCGATCGTCCGTACGCGTGTTGGGATCGCCGCCCTGAATCAGCAAATTCGGCACTGCGCGATGAAAGGCCAAGCCATCGAAAAAGCCTTCGCGCGTCAGTTTGGCGAAGTTCTCGACGTGTTTGGGCGCGACATCGTTATACAGTTTCACCTTGATCGTCCCGTATTCGGTTTCGATGGTCGCCGTTTGCGGCGTCCCCGAAGAGCACGACAGCGCTCCCAAGGCCAACAGCAAAATGGTGGTCAGTAAAAAAAATCGTTTCATACGTTTGGTATGGAGCCTCGTTTCTTGTTCGTTTCTGGCGACAGCCGAAAAGCGTGGCGTCAGCCGTCCAGTTTCTGTTTCAAAATCTCGTTGACGGCTGCCGGGTTGGCTTTGCCGCCCGATGCTTTCAACACTTGTCCGACAAAAAATCCCATTAACGCTGTTTTGCCCGCCCGATAATTCTCTACTGGCTTCGGGTTGGCCGCGATGACTTCATCCACGATTTTTTCAATCGCGCCGGTGTCGGTGATTTGTACCAGCCCTTTTTCCTTGACGATGTCGCCGGGCGCTTTGCCCGTGGCAAACATGTCGGCAAAAACGTCTTTGGCGATTTTGCCCGAAATGGTTTTGTCATCAATCAGGCGAATCAGCCCGCCCAAATCTGCCGCAGAGATTTTGCAGGCGCTGATGTCAATTTCGGCGTTTTTCAGTTCGCGCAGCAATTCGGACAAAATCCAGTTGGCAGCGGCGCGATGATTCTGGGCGGCGTTGGCCGCCGTCTCAAAATATTCGGCCAGCGCGCGTTCGCCCGTCAGCGTGAAAGCTTCGTCGGCGTTCAATTCGTATTCGCGCATAAACCGCTGACGGCGCGCTTCGGGCAATTCGGGCAATTCAGCTTTGAGCGTTTCCACCCATTCAGAGCTGACTTCGAGCGGCGGCAAATCGGGTTCGGGAAAATACCGGTAATCGTGCGCATCTTCCTTGGAGCGCATCGTGTAGGTCTTCCCTTCCTTTTCGTTCCACAAACGCGTTTCCTGCACGATGACGCCACCGGCTTCGATCAGCGAAATCTGGCGGTCAATTTCGTAATCAATCGCCTTTTGCAAGAAGCGCAGCGAATTGACGTTTTTGATTTCGGCGCGCGTGCCAAGTTTTTCCTGCCCGGCGGGACGCACCGACACGTTGGCGTCGCAACGCAAATTGCCTTCTTCCATGTTGCCGTCGCACACGCCGATGTATTGCAATGTGCGACGCAGGAAGCCGACGTAATCATAGGCTTCCCAACTGGTGCGAAAGTCCGGTTCGCTGACGATTTCGAGCAAGGGAGTTCCGGCGCGATTCAAATTGACGTGCGATTTTGAGGGATCGCCCAGATCGTGTACGGATTTGCCGGCGTCTTCTTCGATGTGCGCGCGTGTAATGCGAAAGCGCTTGAGCTGCCATTCGGTAGGCCGTCCGCCTTCATCGCGTTCGCTGGTCAAAATTTCGACCGCGCCGTGTTCCGAAAACGGTTTGTCGTATTGCGAAATCTGATAGCCCTTGGGCAAATCGGGATAGAAGTAATTCTTGCGCGCAAAGATGGATTCTTCGTTGATGTGCAGGTTGAGCGCCAGGGCGGCTTTGCCCGCATTGCTGACGGCTTCGCGGTTGAGCACCGGCAGCGCGCCCGGCAATCCCAGACACACCGGACAGGTGTTTTCGTTCGGCTCCTGACCAAATTGCGTCGAACAGGCACAGAAAATTTTGGAATCGGTATTGAGCTGTGCGTGGACTTCCAGGCCGATAACGGCTTCCCAACCTTCTTTCACGAGTCTCTCCTTGCAGACAAAAAAGCAGACAAAAAAGCAGACAAAAAAGCGGATAAAAAATTACTCTGACGTACGAAGCGCGGGATTATAGCACGAGCCTGCGGATTGAAAACGAATGCGCGCGCGTCTGGCTAAATCAGAACACGCGACATTGGTACACGACAAAGTCAGGACACCAAGATTCATCGGAATGTTTAAGCGTCGCGGGTTCTCATGACGGCTGTTACGATTTAGATCGGTTTTCAATTCGCTTTACGGATTAGCCACAGAGTCACGGAGGCTCAGAGAAAGACTTGGAAACCTCTGTGGCTCTGTGCCTCTGTGGCAAAACCCGTACACCAAAATGAAATCTGATCTAGTTCAGCGCGGACGCTGTTCGGCGGCGACGTCTTGCGCGGTGGCGGCGCGCCAAAGCTGTGCGGTGCGGTCGCGTCCGCCAGTGGCCAGGACTTCCCCGTTCGGCGCAAAAGCAACGGCGTGCACCATATCGCGATGACCGCGTAGCGTCAGCAATTCCTGTCGCAAGCCGACATCCCACACACGTACGGTTTTGTCTGTACTGGCTGTCACCAGACGACGACCATCGGGTGAGAAACGCACCGCCTGGACTTCGCCGGTGTGACCGCGAAAAACGGCCAGTTCTTTTCCTGTCGCGGCCTCCCACAAGCGCACGGTTTTGTCTTCGCTGGCAGTGGCGAGCAAAGCGCCATCGGGAGAAAACGCCACCGACGTCACCTGATCGGTATGATTGGCCAGCACCAACCGTTTCTGTTTTGTGCTGATTTGCCAGAGCGTCGCCAGACTTCCCTGCCCCATCACATCGCTGCCGCTGCCCGCGGCGAGCACATCGCCGCGCGGAGAAAACGCCAACGACAACACACGATGTTCGGCATTCAGCACGGCCAATTCCTTGCCGGTCGCGACCTGCCAAAGCCTGATCGTCTGATCATTGCCCGCAGTCGCCAGCGTCTGCCCGTCGGGAGCAAACGCCAGCGCGCGAATTTGATCCTGATGACCGGAAAGCCGCGCCGTCTCTTGCCACGAAGCTGTCTGCCACAACCGCACCGTGTTGTCCCGGCTGATGGTTGCCAACAATGTTCCATCCGGCGAAAACGCGACGCCGGTCACAGGGCCGCTGTGTCCGATCAGCGCGTTGATTTCGCGCGAAGTCGCCACTTCCCACAATCTGGCGGTGTGATCGTCACTGCCGGTTGCCAGGATTTTGTTGTCAGGTGAAAACGCCAGCGCACGCACGGCGTTGTCGTGTCCGTTCAGCGCAGCAGATTCCAGATTGCCGCCAACACGCCAGAGCTTGGCAGTTTTGTCTGCGCTGCCTGTCGCGAGCTGGCTGCCATCGGGCGAAAAGGCCAGCGCAAAGATTTCGTCCGCGTGCCCGGCCAGCGCGCCTGCTTCTTGTCCGGTCAGCGTGTCCCAGAATCTGACCGTGTGATCGCCACTGGCCGAAGCCAGCAACCGTCCGTCGGGCGAAAACGCCAGCGCATACACATAGCTGGTGTGCCCGGTCAGCGGTTGCAACTCCAGCCAAACACCGTCAGAAGATTTGTGCCAACGCCGAACCAGATGCAATTCGCTGCCTGCTGCCAGCGAATTGCCATCCGGCGAAAACGCAACCGCCACCAATCGGTCACCGGCGCCGTTCAAGGTCGCCAACTTCGCGCCGGTCGCGGCGTCCCACAGCTTGATGGTTTTGTCCCAACTGGCAGTCGCCAGCGTGCGCCCATCCGGCGAAAACACGGCGGAAATGACGTCTCCGCCGTGCGGCAACCGGGCGCGTTCGCGTTGCGCGTTGACGTCCCACAACCGCGCGGTGTCATCTTCGCTGGCCGAAGCCAGCGTCTTGCCGTCTGGCGAAAACACCACGGAACGGACGACGCCCGTGTGTCCTTTCAGCAGCGCGAGCTGACGATTCGCCGTCACATCCCACAACCGAATGCTTTGATCATCGCTGCCGCTGGCCAGCAATTCGCCATCCGGCGAAAACGCCACGCACTCGACCAAATCCGTGTGCCCGGAAAAAACCGCGATTTCGCGTTGCGCCGCCAGATCGCGCAGCCGTATCAATTTGTCGCCGCCCGCCGTCGCCAGCAACGTTCCCGCAGGCGAAAACGCCACGCCATACACAGCCTCGTCGTGCGGAAGATTCAACTGTTCGCGATGACACAACCGCCAAAGGTAATACCACTCAAAACCGCGCAAATCCTCCTGACCGGATTGCGGTACGTGTTCGGCAAGCAATTCCAGCACGCGCGGGATGTTGGCGTTTTGCCAGGCTTGTTGCGCCAGATTCATTTGCGCGTCATATGCCAGCCGACGGTTGGCGCGCGCCTGTTCGCGCGCGAC
Source organism: Acidobacteriota bacterium (assembly GCA_016789605.1). GTDB lineage: Bacteria > Acidobacteriota > Blastocatellia > RBC074 > RBC074 > RBC074. The sequence continues at coordinate 30,281 of JAEUQO010000200.1, read as the reverse complement.
GCGCATCTGCCAGACGGTGGTGATGATGCCGCCGATCAGCGTCAACAACAGCAAGGCCGTCATCGCGACGCCACGTTTGTACTGCTGTATGAATTTGCCCGCGCGATAGAGCCGCGTGTGCTGACGCGCAAACACGGCCTTGCCTTCCAGATGGCGGCGAATGTCTTCGCTGAGCTGTTCGACGGTGAGATAGCGCTGTTGCAAATCCTTGCTGAGCGCCGTCAGCACGATGCTGTCCAAATCGCCACGCAACCGGCCACGCAATTTTTCGGGACGGCCTTCGCGCGTTTGGCTGACAGATTCGGGGGTGATGTTGGGCTGGGTTTTGGTGCCGCCGCTTGAACGCGTGACAATGCGATTGACGGCAGTGCTGGGCGATTCCGGGTCTTCGCCGCAAATGGCCGCGATGACGTCCGGCAATGCGCGGCTTTTGAGACGATAGGGGTAATGGCCGCTCAGCAGTTCGTACAAAATCAGCCCCAAGCTATACACATCGCTGGCCGTAGTCACCGATTCGCCGCGAATCTGTTCCGGACTGGCATATTCGGGCGTCATCAAATGCATCTTGGTGGTGAACGGACTGCCGTCGGATAGTTCTGTCGGTTGCTGAACGTCGGTCGTCAGCAATTTGGCGATGCCGAAATCCAGCAGTTTGACGGTGCCTTGCCGCGTGACCAGGATGTTGGAAGGTTTCAGGTCGCGATGAATGACCAGATTCTGATGCGCGTATTGCACCGCCGCGCACACATCGCGAAACAGGTGCAGCCGTTCGGAAATCGAAAGCTTGCGCTCGTCGCAATATTGCGTGATGCGCACGCCTTCGATGTATTCCATCACCAGATACGGCCAGCCTTGTTCTGTGCGTCCGCCGTCGAGCAAACGGGCAATGTTGGGATGATCGAGGTTCGCCAGAATCTGCCGTTCGCGACGAAACCGACGCAGCAGCTCAGCATTTTGCGGCCCCGACCAAACCAGTTTGATCGCGACCTGTTGGCGGTATTCTTCGTCGGCGCGCACGGCCAAATACACCACGCCCATCCCGCCGCGCCCGATTTCACGTTGAATTTGATACGGGCCAATGTGTTTGCCGATCAGGGTATCGGTCTTGTCCAGCACTTCCTGCACTGACTCGTGCGGCGGTTCTTCAATGAACTCTCCGGCTTGCTCGTGCGCCGCAAGCAAGGCGGCGACTTCGCGGCGCAATTCGGCATCGTCCGCACAGTTCACGCGCAAAAACGCGGCGCGTTCCGCCGGAGCCAAATCCAAAACCTGATCGAAGAGTTCATCAATCTGCTTCCAACGCTCCGGGGTCATCGGGTTGCTCCTGGCTGAGTTCTCGATAGAGCCACGCTTTGGCTTTAAGCCATTCGCGTTTGATGGTGATGGCCGACACGTTCAGGACTTCGGCGGTTTCTTCGACGCTCAAGCCACCAAAAAACCGCAATTCGACGATGCGGCTTTTGCGCGCATCCACGGCGGCCAGACGCGTCAACGCTTCGTCCAGCGCCAGCAAATCCACGGTTTCATCGGCGACGCTGGCGATTTCTTCGTTGAGCGAAACCTGAATCGCGCCGCCGCCGCGTTTGGCGTAATTGCGCGCGCGCGCGTGGTCCACCAGCAAATGGCGCATGATCTGGGCCGAGATGGCAAAAAAGTGCGCGCGGTTTTGCCATTCCACATCCTGCTGATTGACCAATCGCAAATAGGCTTCGTTGACCAGCGCGGTGGTTTGCAGCGTGTGATGCGAAGCTTCACGGCTCATGTAACGTTTGGCGATGCGGCGCAATTCGTCATACACAACGGGCATCAACTGCTCAAACGCCGCCTGATCGCCATTGCGCCAGTCCACCAGCAACTGGGTGACATTCGACGCCGTATTTGAAGGTGTAGACGGTGGTACTGCCGGTGTCATCATAGTGCTCCCTATTCCTTTGTCTTAATTACTGCACGTTGGCGACGGCTCTTTTTTTAGGCAACGAGCTTGGCCGTCCTGGCCGACTGCTGACCAATTGCAAGGATGCGGCGGATTATACCGTCAGCGTTTTTCCCTGCCTACGCGAAGCCTCCCGTCAGAAGAAAAACATCCGCACACAATTTTTATTTCACCATCGTGATACCGCCTTTCGCCAACTCGCGCTTAGTCAGGTGAACAACAAAAAAGAGCGCGCGATGCTTCGCGGTTATCACAGTGATAGCTGGTGAGGCGGGAGGCAATCAGCAAACGCCAATATAGCGCGCCGCAAAATAACGTTGTCCGAACAAGGAAAAGAGAGGAACAAGCCATGCAACGAAAGAACAACTTTTCAGCCAAATTTCATTTGCCAACCCGCAGCCTGTTGCTGCTTGGCTTCATCGCACTGATTTCCGCAAGCCTGCTCGTGGGACATTTTGCGCAACCAACCAGCGCCAGTGCCGCGCGCCCAAATGCAGAGCTGTACGTCACTGCCGAACCATCCGAGAAAGACTGCTGCTGGGAATTCACCCTGCTCCAAAAATGGGGAACGGCCGGCAACATTACAAAAATCACGGCTCAGATCACGACCCCAGGCGTGACAGTAAAAAACGCGTCTAATGCGTGGACCACACAACCAACCTATACGTCCAATCAGATCACCTGGACGACACCGACGCCGCTAGGTCTGAATCCGTCTGAGAAAGTCTCGGCCTGTTTCAGCACCACTGGCCCGGCCAGTGTGACAATTGTCTTCACGGGTTATGACTCGCTGGGTAACCCTGCGCCTGGCAAAGCGTCTGAAACCGTTGTCATTGATGTTGACCCAGCCGTCTGTAAAACAGTCTGTGCCGGTGATTGTCCGCGCGACAGACAGCAAACCATCGTGTATGAAGCCGGACGCCAGGACACGTTCACCGCGCCGATTGATCCGGCATCGCCGAGCACTGCGTTACAAACGTTTGTGAGTTCATTCGGCGGCACGTTGGCCAATTTTGACGAACCGCAAGCCAATCGTCAGTTTGTTCATACGTTCAGCGGACTGCCCTCGAACATCATCGCCGCGAAACTGGAACTGCGGTTGCGCGCAGCCAGCACGCTTTCGACCAACGACGCCATTCACCTGGAATACGGCAGCGGCTCATTTGGCTGGTCAGCGTTTTTGGGAACCGGCAGCGGCACGGGCACGGGGAGTGGCACGGGAGTCATCAACAACTACAGCAAAATGGCGCTTTCTTCCGCGCCGTGGGAATTAGGAAAAGAACAGACGCTGGTGCTGGATTTGGCCAACCTGCCCAACGAAGACGGCAGCACCACTTGCTTGTTGCCTTCGCTGAATACGGACCGCGCGCTGGATGTGTATTTGCAAGACGACACCATCGTGGATTACGCCAAACTGACGATCACCGTGTGCAAATGCGACAGCGCAACTTATACACTGCTTTCGGTGGCGTTCTCGGAAGACAACTTTGCGCAACCGTTCGACCTGACGTCACGTAGCGCGGCGCTGGATGCCTTGCGCACGCCGCCCTACGGCTGGAAAGACCTTGACGATTACACCTCTGATCGCGGTGTGGGACATACCTTCAAAGGTTTGCCTAGCGGCATCGTCGAAGCTGAATTGGAAATTCGTATGCAAGCGATCAATTTCCAGGCCTACAATGATTGGCTGCATCTGGACCTGAAATCGAGCGGCGGTCCGACGGCCTTTGCCTGGGGTTCTCCCATCGTCAATTTGCCGAACGTGTTACCCAATTGGCCGAGCAGTTCCGTTCCAGTGAATGACCCGATCAACGGCGGCAGCACATCAGTCGTACGCATCGGCGTCGGCACGGTCACGACCTCGTCCAACTATGCGCCGGTCATCGTCAAGCTCAACCTGGCAAACCTGCCCAATGGCGGTGCCAACATTTTGGGCGCGTTGGCGGACGGCACGCTGGATGTTTACATTCAGGATGATGCGGCGGTGGATTACATCAAGCTGAGGATCAAAACCTGCCCGGCCATCAACACCCGGGTTTTGCCGACGCCGCAACCGGTCAATTCTGCCGCAGCGATTCCCGCCACACCGGCGAGCAAGCGGCGCGCGGCGCAAAATCAAATTCCGGTCGTCGCCGACAAAGCCAAAGCGCTGGCCTACCGGGAAAGCTAACAACATAAACACAAAGCCATACGGCGCAAAAAACGGGGAGAGCGAAGCCAGCAAGCTTCGCTCTCCCCGTTTTAGATCGGTTTTCAATTCGCTTTACGGATTCGCCACAGAGCCACGGAGGCTCAGAGAAATGCTTAGAAATCTCTGTGGCTCTGTGCCTCTGTGGCAATCCCCGTACGCCAAAATGAAATCTGATCTAGCTAGCAAGTTAATGCCTTTTACTGACGGCTCATCACATACACGCCGCCCGAATATGAACCGAAATACAGACGATCTGGTTCAAACGGGTCGCTGACCACCGACCAAAGTTTCATACTGGGCAGTGCGGCCATTTCCAGACGTTCCCAGTTTTTGCCGCGATCTTTGGAATAAAAGAGCGTGTTGCGCAATTCGTCGCTCAGATACAACTGATCGGGATTGGCTCCGCTGACAACCAAGGCGGCGACGTTGACCGCTTGCGGCATACCGCCGCCACGATGTTCCCAACTGTTGCCGCCGTCCAGCGAACGGAAAAAGCCGTTGGCCGTTCCCACAAAGACTGTTTCCGGCGAACGAGGATCAAACACAATCTGACGAATGCGGCGCGTCGCGTCTTCGTCCAGCGTAATCCGTTTGAAGCTCGTCCCATTGTCGCGCGAAACAAACAAGCCTTCGTCAGTGCCGACGAAAAACACACCCGGCAATTGCGCATTGGTCACCAGTGCATTGATGCGCGGTTTGCTGACGCTGGTAACAGCCGGATCACCCGTAACCGGAGCCTCGGGCGACAATTTCAACTTCAGTTCTTTCCAGCCCTTCTTTTCGTCTTCGGTATAGAACAGCCCGTCCCAGGTCGAAGCAATCAGCCATTCGTTTGCCACAGGTGCGCCATCAGCGACAGGCGCAGCTGCATCCGGGCGCGGCGTAAACGGAACGAGCGAAAAAATATGGCTTTCCAAATCCACGCGCACGTCCACCGGCACAGGCGGCGGCGGCGGTTCTTTTTTCACTTTCTTTTTCGTGCTGCCTTTGCCCGGGTTGCGCTGGGCGGCATTGCCTTTGGCGGCAACATTCGTTGGCCGCGAAGCTGGCGGCGCAGATTTGGCACTGCCGTTGGCAGGCGTTTTTTGCGTCGTCGTCGCCGCCTTGCTCCCAGCTTTCGCCGGAGCTGTCGGTTTGGCGGCGTTTGGCTTCGCACGGGTTTGCACGACGGATTTGACTTGCACGTCATCAGTGACACGGCGCGGGCGTGTGGCCCCCGTCTCAGAAGTCTTCTCTTCAGAAACAGACTTGCCGTCTTTGCTCGCTGGCGCAGCGTTGTCTTTTTCAGTCGCCGGAGGCACGGGCTCTTCTTTTTTCACAAGTGCCCAATTGCGTCCGTGATCGTCCGAACGATACAGCCCCTGATTGGTTCCGGCGTAAACGGTTTCTGGCTTGCGGGCAGATTGGTAAAGCGAATACACATCGCGCACGCCCATTCCGTTCATGGATTGCTGCCAGGTGATGCCGCCGTCTTCGCTGACGAACAAACCGCTGTTCACACCGTCAAAAATCACTCCGGCATACACGCGGCCTTTTTCGCTGCGGTCGGCCAAGACAGTGCGCACGTGCCGATTGATGAAGCCCGCATTGCTGGCTTCATAGGTTTCGCCGCCGTCCTGGCTGATCAATACACCGTTGTCTTCTGTGCCGAGCAAGACGCGATCTGGCCGGTCGGGGTGAATTGCAATCGCATTGACGGTCAGGCGTGCAGACGTCATTCGCCGCCAGCCATCCGGCTTGCCGTTCGTCGTCGAAAACCACAGCCCTTCGGTTGTGCCCGCATACAACACACCGGGCCGCGTCGGATGCGGATAGATGACATGCGTGCGGCGGCTGGTAAACGGAATGCCTTGAAACTTGGTCCAGTTGGCGCTGCCATCCTGAGAGCGATAAATGCCGCTGCACGCGCTCATCAACACCGTGTCAGGATTCTGTTCGTCAATGTGGATGGTGAAAATGTCGGAATCGTCAATCATGCCGACTTCTTTGTATCCGGTGCGCTTCCAGGTGACGCCGCCGTCGGTCGTCTTCCAGGGCAAATGATGCGTGCCGACGTAAATGATGTTTACGTCGCGCGGATCAATTGCCACCGAATGAAAGCCGCGCAATTCCGGATCGTTCAGCGGACTGATGCGCTCCCAGGCTTTGCCGCGATCCAGCGAACGATAAACGCCATCACGCGCCGCCAATGCCATGACATTTGGGTCTTTGGCGGCTTGCGCCAGATTGCGCACGGCGCGTCCGTGCAAAGCTTCAACCTCGCGCCAGGTTTCGCCATTGTCTTCGCTGCGATACAGCGTGCCGCCCTTGGTTTCTTCGTCTTGTGAAACGGCTTTGATCCCGGCGTAAATCACGCCCGCCTTTTCCCGATCAAAATGAATGACAGAAACGGTGAACCCCGGCGCCTGCAATCCGGGTTTGATGCGCTTCCAGACCATGCCGCCGTCAGTCGAACGAAACATCTGGCCGTCGCTGGTGCCCAGCCAAATTGCGTCCGGGTTGCGCGGATCAATCACGAGCGCAGTCACGTCACCGCCAAACGGCCCGGTGAGCTGCCAAATGCGATCAAAACTTTCTGCCGTATTGCGTTTATGCGTCGTGTCTATGCCAACGCGTGACGAATCGCCCGTGGCAGGATCATTGTTTAGAGAAAGCGAAGCATGCGCCGCGTGGTTGTGATTGTGCGCGCGGGAGGGCAAAGAAGATTGCGCAAAACCAGACAGCGAAAGATTTCCCGTAAGTAATGTGACCAGCAAAAATGTGAGACAACGCTTCAGTCTGCCAAATTCCATCCTCAACTCCAGTTCAAAATCTTGCAGTCAGTAACAGTCTTAGGGGATGACTGCGTGAGGCAATCAGTAATTCAAACGGCAAGGATTCTAATTGAAATCATTCAAGAATGGTACGGACGGGAAAGCACGGAGAGGTATGCGGCTACCGACGGTGTACAACAGGCGCTGGCTGCGGCTGGAATTTCGCGGAATGATGACTGACAATGACACCGCAATTTTTCAAGGAGTGATAGAGATGAAAACCAAGATCGCCATTTGGAGTTGTCTGCTGCTTGCCAGCGGCGGCTTCTGCCTGGTGGGTAGCCCCGTTAAGTTGTATGCGCCGTTTGTGGCGCAGGCACAGATGTCGCAACTGCCAACTCAGGCGCTGACGCTGCAGGAGATGAACATCCTCTTGCGTCGCAACATCGGACGTGATTTGACCGAAGCCAATCTGGCCGTGCACATCGAACGCGTCGGCATCGCGTTTGACCCGACGCCCGAAGTCATCGCTCGTTTGCGTGCGAATGGCGCGCATCCGAATCTGCTCAACACCATCAAACGGGCGGCGGAAAAACTGTCCACCGCCAGCAAAGTGGTGCAGATCAGCGAACCCAAACCCGACGAATTTCTCGAAACCACGCGCAAAAATGTGCGCGATTATCTGGAAGAGCTGCCAGACTTTATCTGCCACCAGGAAGTCCAGCGCTATTACGACCTGGAAGCGCGCGGCGCTTGGGACAAAGCCGACACGCTCACCTACGAGCTGACCTACAACAACAAACGCGAAAGCTATAAACCAATCAACGCCGTGGGCCGTCCGCAAACGCGTTCGCTGGAACAGGCAGGCGGCGCATATTCGACTGGCGATTTTGCGTCCTCGCTGGCGGCGTTGTTTGCGCCCGAAACCAAAGCCTCGTTCAAACCGGCGGGCAAAGAACGGCTGGGCAATCGGCCAACCCTGATTTACGACTTCACCGTGCCGAAAGAGACCTCAAAACTTTCTGTCAAAGCCGATGGCGCGCCGATGATCATTGCCGGTTACAGCGGCAGCATCTGGATAGACGAAGAAAAGAAGCTGGTGCTGAAAATCGAACAAGCCGTGGACGATTTACCCAAAGGCTATCCGGTCACCAATTCCGAAAGCATCATTGATTACGACATGGTCAAATTGCGCGGGATTGACGTGGATTTTCTCTTGCCGATCCGCGCCGAATTCATCATCGCCGACCGCCGCCAAAAGCAATATTTCCGCAACATGCTGTATTTCAAGTTCTATCGGAAGTTCGAAACCGACATCAAATTTATTGACGAACCAACCACGCCGCCAACCAAACCGCCTGCGCAACGATAAGCAGGCGGTTGGCAGCGTCGGTCATCTCTGACGAACCACAGCAACACAACAATGAGCCAAACCAGCCCAGCCGATGTCACACAGCTTTTGCACGCCTGGCAAAGCGGCGATGAAACGGCGCGCGACCAATTGTTGTCTGTGGTCTATGACGAATTGCGTCAGCAAGCTGCGCGCTATTTGCGCCGCGAACGTCCTGATCACACCTTGCAACCGACGGCGTTGGTCAATGAAGCCTTCATGCAATTGATTGATCAAAGTCAGGTGAGCTGGGAAAGCCGGGCACATTTTTTTGGCGTGGCCGCGCGCCTGATGCGCCGCATTCTGGTGGATTATGCCCGCGCCCACCAGGCCGAAAAACGCGGCGGCGGCGAACCGGCCTTGGCCTTGGACGAAGCGATTGCCGTTCCCAGTCAAAAAGATTTCACGCTGCTGGCGCTGAATGACGCGCTCGACGAACTTGCCCGACTGGATGTGCGGCAAGGCCAGATTGTCGAGTTGCGCTATTTCGGCGGGCTTTCCATCGAAGAAACGGCGACCGTGCTCTCGCTTTCGCCCGCCACCATCAAGCGCGAATGGAACATGGCCAAAGCCTGGTTACAGCATCAATTGAAACAAACCTCTTCTCACTCATCCTGACACGCCGCGTTTTGCGTGCAGACCATCAACCGTTTGGCTCTGAATCCCTGCTCAGGCGGCATTTCAATCTATTCACAATTGCACACACAAATTCCTGCGGATTGACCGCGCTCACATTCGTTTGATACATGCGGAATTTGGGCTTCGCTTGGCTCAAACGCAGAATCTTTTTTTGCGCGGGCACCGAATTGCAGCCGAACACAGTCTGAGGTGAACGACAGCGGCAAAAACGATTTGAGCAAGCGTGAAAGGAAATGGCCGGGCAATCTTATAGCGGTGAAACCAACGCCGTGCCGTTGGCAAACAAACGTTGAGGAAATGCGATGACACCCGAACGGTATCAGCAGATCAAAGAGCTATATCAATCCGCGCTGGAACTGGAGCCGGAAAAACGATTGTCCTGGTTGGCCGAAGCCTGCGCCACAGACGAAGAGCTATTTCGCGATGTCGAAACCCTGTTGGCGGAAGCAGGCGAAACGCGCACCTTTCTGGAACCGCTTGCCCAATTGCCAGTTGTGCCGTTGCGTGATGCGCTGGGTTCTCCGCTGGCGATGTTGGGACAAATGATCGGGCCCTACAAAATCCTGCGCGAACTCGGCCAGGGCGGCATGGGCACAGTCTTTCTGGCCGAACGCGCCGACGAAGAATTTCAAAAACGCGTCGCGCTCAAACTGGTCAAACGCGGCATGGATACCGACGATATCCTGGCGCGCTTTCGCCACGAACGGCAGATTCTGGCCAGCCTCGATCATCCGCACATCGCGCGCTTGCTCGATGGCGGCACGACGACAGACGGGTTGCCCTACTTCGTGATGGAACATATCGAGGGGCAACCGATAGACAAATATTGCGCCGCGCACAAACTGACCACTGAGCAACGGTTGCAATTGTTCCGCACGGTTTGTGACGCCGTGCATTATGCCCATCAGAATCTGGTCGTTCACCGCGACCTGAAACCTTCCAACATCCTGGTCACGCCCGCCAGCGAAGGCAATCCGGGGACAGTCAAATTGCTCGATTTCGGCATCGCCAAAATCCTCAACCCGGACATGTTTCCCGACACCGTGCTGCCGACGCGCACTTGGGATCGTCCGATGACGCCCGCGTATGCCAGTCCCGAACAGGTGCGCGGGCAACAAATCACCACGGCCAGCGACGTTTACAGCCTGGGCGTCATTCTGTACGAATTGCTGACCGGCCAGCGCCCGTACGAAGTCAAAGGCATAGCGCCGCACGAAATCGCCCAAATCGTTTGCGAAACCGAACCGGTTCGCCCCAGCACGGCGGTGATTCGTTCGGTCACGACCAAAGAAGATAGCGGCGTCAATAAAACCGCTGGCACTGACGCCGATCGATTGCGCCGCCGCTTGCAAGGCGATCTGGACAACATCGTGCTGATGGCGCTGCGCAAGGAACCGGCGCGTCGCTATGCGTCGGTCGAACAATTCAGCGAAGACATTCGCCGCCATCTGGCCGGTTTGCCCGTCATCGCGCGCGAAGACACGTTCGGTTATCGCGCCGAAAAATTTATCAAACGCAACCAGGTCGCCGTCGCCGCAGCGGGCGTTTTCGCATTGCTGTTGGTTGCGTTTGTCGTGACTCTCTTGCTGCAATCACAACGTGTGCGGCGCGAACGCGATCTGGCTCAGGCCGAGCGCGACAAAGCGGCACAGGTTTCGCGCTTTTTGGTCGAATTGTTCAAGGTCAACGATCCGAGCGAAGCCAAAGGCAATCAGATCACCGCGCGCGAATTGCTCGACAAAGGCGCGGAACGCATCAAACTCGAATTGCAGGCGCAACCCGCGTTGCAAGCCAACCTGATGCATACAATGGGCGACGCCTATCGCAGCCTGGGACTGTTTGATCGTGCCTTGCCACTGCTCGAAAATGCACTGCAAACCCGGCAACGGCTTTATGGCAACGAAAACGTCGAGACGGCGGAAACGCTGCAAAACCTGGCGCTATTGCGCATGGAGCACGGCGATTTTGCCGAAGCCGAACCGCTGGCGCGCGCGGCGCTGGATGCGCGGCGCAAACTTTATAGCGACAATCACAAAGCCATTGCCAGCAGTTTGAACAATCTGGGTTATCTGTTTTACCTGAAACGCGAATATCAAACCGCCGAGCCGCTCTTTCGTCAGGCCATCGAAATGCAACGTGGACTCTTGGGCGATGAAGACGCCGAACTGGCCAGCTATCAGAGCAACCTCGGCACACTGTTACAGGAAACGCGCAGAACCGACGAGGCAGAACCGCTGTTGCGACAGGCGCTCAACACGTCACGCAAATTGCTGGGCGAAGCGCATCCGACCTCAGTCAGCAATCTGAACAACCTGGCAGTGCTATTGCTCAACAAACAAGATTTGGCCGGGGCTGAGCAAGCCTTTCGCGAATTGGTCGCGGCAGGGCGCAAGCTTTACGGTGAAGAAAATCACCACGTCGGGCTGTATCTGGCCAATCTGGGCTACGTGTTAACGCAACGCGGCAACAATGCAGAAGCCGAAACCATCTTGCGCCGCGCGCTCGAAATTCGCAGCAAAGTCTTTCCGGCAGACAATCCCGAAGTCGGGCATTCTGCTATTTTGCTGGGCCGCTTGCTCACCACGCAGGCCAAGTTTCAGGAAGCTGAACCGCTGTTGCGCAGAGCGGTTGAGACGTTTCGCAACAAATTTCCCAAGACCAGCACCATGACCGCCGACGCCGAAAACGTACTGGGCGCGTGTTTGACCGGATTGCGCCGGTATGACGAAGCCGAACCCTTGTTGCTCAAAAGCTACGAGACGATTTATGCCGTCAAGGGCAACAAGACAAAACTGGCGCAAATTGCGTTGGATCGGCTGGCCCGGCTGTATGACGCCAAAGGGCAACCGGCCAAGGCCGCTCAGTACCGTGCCGCCCTGCAAGCCGAACAAACACAAAAGTGAGCTACCAGACAAAATGCCCCATAGCTTCGTGACAGTGCCAACGGCTATAATCCGTCTTACTTCCAGAGCACTAATGCAAATGATCAAACTGAAATGATCAAACTGAATTGTTCCTTACGAAATGACAATCAACGGCAACTCAAATCAATCACCATCAACGAAAGGAAGAGCGCATGACGGCTCACGCCAGCTTTTTTGAAAATGTCATTAGCTACGTGGATCGTGCCGCGGCCTTGACCAAGCACTCCAAAGGCCTGCTCGATCAAATCAAACATTGCAACAGTGTCTATCACTTTGAATTTCCCATCCGTCACCCAGACGGTTCGGTCGAAGTGGTCAAGGCCTGGCGCGTGGAACATAGCCACCACAAATTGCCGACCAAAGGCGGCATCCGCTATGCCCCGGAAGTTAACGAGGACGAAGTGAAGGCGCTGGCAGCTTTGATGACGTACAAGTGCGCCATCGTGGACGTGCCCTTCGGCGGCGCAAAAGGCGCGATTCAAATTGATCCCAGCAAATATTCGCTGGATCAACTCGAACGCATTACGCGCCGTTACACGCACGAACTCGCCAAAAAGAACTTCATCGGGCCGGGCGTAGACGTGCCTGCGCCGGATTACGGCACGGGCGAACGCGAAATGGCCTGGATCGCCGACACCTATTCAGCCATGAATCCCGGTCAAATTGACGCGATCGCTTGCGTTACCGGCAAACCGATTTCACAAGGTGGCGTGCGCGGACGCCGCGAAGCCACTGGACGCGGATGTTATTACGCGCTGCGCGAAGCTTGTGCGCACGCCGACGACATGAAAGCGTTGGGCCTGACGCCCGGCATCGTCGGCAAACGCGTCGTCGTGCAAGGACTGGGCAACGTCGGTTTTCACGCCGCCAAGTTTTGCCGCGAAGAAGGCGATGCCAAGATCATCGCCATCATCGAACGCGAAGGCGCGATCTTTAACGAAAACGGGCTGAACGAAACCGATGTCTTCCAATTTCGGAAAGAAACCGGCTCGGTGCTGAACTTCCCCGGCGCAACCAACATTCCGAATTCCGCCGATGCGCTGGAACTGGAATGCGACGTGCTGATCCCGGCAGCGCTCGAAAACCAGATTACCGAAGCCAATGCCGAACGCATTCAGGCACGCATCATCATCGAAGGAGCCAACGGCCCGACGACGCCCGGCGCAGAAGAAATTCTGTTGAAAAAAGGCGTGCTGATCGTCCCTGACGTTTACGCCAACGCAGGCGGCGTGACGGTGTCATATTTCGAGTGGCTGAAAAACCTTTCGCACGTGCGCATCGGACGCATGGGCAAACGTTACGAGCAGGCGGCGGAAACGCGCATGCTTCACGCCATCGAAGTTGCCACGGGCAAACGCTTCACCGATACGGAACGCAATCTGGTGATCAAAGGGCCAGACGAACAGGATTTCGTCAATTCCGGTCTGGAAGACACAATGGTCGAAGCCTATCAACGGCTGCGCGAAATCTGGAAAGCGGATAAACGCATTCCCGACCTGCGCACGGCAGCGTTTTATGACGCCATCGAGAAAGTGGCGCGCACTTACGGCGAACTGGGCATCTTCCCGTAAGAATCCTCTGTCCCTAAGAATGCACTGTCCGTAAAGATTCACTGTAACAGCTAAACAACAAGAGCCCGAAGCAAAACCATTGGTTCGCTTCGGGCTCTTTGTTTTTCAGAATACTTGTCGCGCGTTATTGGAAGCTGTCGAGCGCAGCCTGTTCGTCTTCGTAAATTTCAAAGACGGTCAGCAGCTTGGTGATCATCAACAAGTCTTTGATCTTTTTGGGCAAGTTCAACAACTTCAACCGACCACCGGTGTTTTTCGTCGTGGTATAGCGCGAAACGAGTTCACCGATGCCAGAGCTATCCACATAGGTGACGCCGCCCAGATTCAGAACAATCCGATTGCGGCCAGCTTCGAGCAATTTGCTGACGGCATCACGCAACTGCACACTGCCTTCGCCGATGGTGATTTTGCCGATCAAATCCAGAATGGCGACATCGCCAGAGGTGCGTTCTCTAATTTCTAACTGCATCGTGTTTGTGCTCTCCTTCACCTGCCTCTTGCGCAGCTTTGGGTAGGCGGCGCTTGGACATCGAAACGATCATTCCCCCGTCGGGGTGACGCTCGTATTCAACGCTGTCCATAAAAGTGCGCATATACAAAATGCCGCGCCCAGCCGGGTTGAGCAGATTGTTTGGGTCCAACGGATCAGGCAATGTGCTGGGATCGAAGCCTTCTCCATAATCCCGCACGGTCACCCGCAACGCGTCCACACCGATCGTAAAACGGATGTCAACGGACTTTTGCGGGTCATATTTGTTGCCGTGTTCGACCGCATTGGCAACCGATTCGCGCACCGCCATATTGATCCAATAGGCGGACTCTTCATCGAAGCCGACCATATGCGTCAGGTTGTCGGTAAGCGTGGTGACCAGGTCAATGAATTCCAGTTGACTGGCGATGGTCAATTCGACCACGTTTTCGGCTAGCATCATAAGCCGGTGGTTCCTTTTCCAGGCGAATTTTGGATCTGTTAAGATGCCCGCGAATCAATGCCACGGCGCGTGCGGTCAGCGTTTCCGCCGACGGTTTGACGAAACCGCGCACTGTGTAACACAGCGTAAAAAGCACTGTCAAGATAAGGTCTTAGCGGGCTTTTTTGGAGATCGCACACCTCTACGGCACGCGCCCGGCGAAAGTTCCCAAGCATTTAACCCAAAGGGCCAAAAAGAAATGTCAGTTGCACCAGAGAGTTCTCGTAGTGTTGTCAAAATCACGTCTGCTGTAAGCTTGCGCGGCGATTTCCATTTACCTGGAGATAAATCCATCTCACACCGCAGCGCCATGTTTGCCGCCATTGGCGCGGGCACTTCCCGCTTACGCAATTATTCTTCTGCCCGCGATTGTCAGAGCACGCTGGACTGTCTAGAAGCCTTGGGCATCGTCGTCAAACGCGAGCCCGGACTGATTACCGTCGAAGGCGCAGGCATTGACGGATTGCGCGCGCCCACGCAAATGCTCGACGCAGGCAATTCCGGCACAACCATCCGCCTGCTGTCCGGCATTCTGGCCGGGCAAAACTTCACGTCAGAAATTACCGGTGACGAAAGCATCCAACGCCGCCCGATGAAACGCATCATCGAACCGCTGGTGGCGATGGGCGCACGTATCGAAGCGCGTGAAAGCAATTTTGCGCCGCTCACCATTCACGGCGGCAACTTGCAGGCATTCACCTACACGCCGCCGATGGCCAGCGCACAGGTCAAATCCTGTGTCTTGCTAGCGGGTTTGTTTACCGACGGAAAAACCACCGTCATCGAAAAAACGCCGACGCGCAATCACACCGAAGTGATGTTGCGCGAAGTCGGCGCGGCCTTGCAGATTGAAACCGCAGCTGACGGACAACACATTTCTGTCGCGGGTCGCCAACCGCTCAAGGCGCTGGGCGATTACACAGTTGCTGGCGATTTATCTTCGGCGGCGTTCTTCCTGGTGGCAGCGTTGATCACGCCTGACGCCGAGTTACGGTTGCGTCATATCGGCGTGAACCCTTCGCGCACGGCATTGCTGGATGTGCTCACATCCATCGGAGCGCGCATCGAAGTCGAAAATCCACGTCTGGCACACGGCGAACCGGTCTCCGATTTGCGGGTGCAATCGTCCACGCTGCGCGGAGATTTGGAACTGTCAGGCGCAGTCATCGCCAACCTGATTGACGAAATTCCCATTCTGGCCGTCGCGGCAACACAACTGGACGGCACGCTGACCATTCGCGATGCGCGCGAACTGCGCGTGAAAGAAAGCGACCGCATTCGCGCCATTGTGGACAACTTGCAAAAGATGGGCGTTGTCGTGGAAGAGTTCGAAGACGGGTTGCGCCTGAGCGGCAAGCAAAAACTGCAGGGCGCAGCCATCGAATCGTATGGCGATCACCGTATCGCAATGGCGTTTGCCGTCGCGGGTCTGGTGGCCGAAGGCGAAACCGAAATTCACGGTGCGGAAGCCGCTTCGGTTTCCCTGCCGGAGTTTTACCAATTGATCGCGAATTGCCGCGCCTGACACAAACCAAGTGACGAGTCTGTGAACATGACTTCTGATCGCAATGCGCCGCCAGCGGTAATTTTTCTGGTTGGATTCATGGCCAGCGGCAAAACAACTGTTGGCCCGTTATTGGCTGAAAAACTGCAACGGCCCTTCATTGATCTGGATCGCGTGATCGAACGCAACGTCGGTTGCAGCATCGCCGAACTGATTGCGCGTTCGGGTGAGGAGCACTTTCGCCGTCTGGAAACAGAAACCTTGCGCGAAGCGGCGTCAGGTCCTCCGGCAGTCATTGCGCCGGGCGGCGGCGCGATCACACGCGTCGAAAATCGCGCCCTGATGGCCGCGCACGGCCTGACCATCTGGCTGGATGCCCCTTTTGAAGTTTGCTGGCAGCGGATTCTACAAGACGGCGCTACGCGTCCGCTGGCTGCGGACGAAAGCAGCGCCCGCCAACGTTACCAGCAGCGCCTGCCGCTTTATCAGCAAGCGAATCTCCACCTGCCTGTCTCTGAAAAAACAACGCCAGACACGCTTGCGGAAACGTGTCTGGCGTTGTTGTCTGGTTATTAGCTGAATGCCGATGTGACTGCCAATGCCAGGCTCGGCCACTCGCCATCAAAGTGAGAGTTGATCTAACGCGACGAACCAGCCGCCGCGTTGCTGGCAGGTTTCCAGCGCAACACGGGTTTGCGGGCAGCGGTCGCTTCATCCAACCGGCCAATGCGCGTGTGGTGAGGCGCGGATTTGACCAGCTCCGGATTCTCTTCGGCTTCGCGCGCAATGGATTTCATGGCGTCAATAAACAAATCCAGTTCTTCGCGGCCTTCGCTTTCGGTAGGCTCGATCATAATCGCGCCGTGCACGATCAACGGAAAATACATCGTCATCGGATGGAATCCGTAATCAATCAAACGCTTGGCAATGTCGAGCGTATGCACGCCGAATTTCGCTTGCTTCTTGTCGTTCAACACGACTTCGTGCATCGGTTTGCCGTCGGGATACGCCGTTTCGTAATCGTCACGCAACTGGTGCGCGATGTAATTCGCATTGAGCACGGCGGTTTCGGTCGCTTCGCGCAATCCGGTCGGCCCCAACGTCTTGATGTAACACAAGGCGCGCACCAACACGGAAAAATTGCCAAACCAGGCGCGCACGCGTCCGACCGATTGCGGACAGTTGTATTCCAGCCGGAAGGTCTCGTCAGCATCGCGAATCACGCGCGGAAACGGCAAAAACGGCTCCAACTCTTTGACCACGCAAATCGGTCCCGCGCCAGGTCCACCGCCGCCGTGCGGCGTTGAGAACGTCTTGTGCAGGTTCAAGTGCAACACGTCCACGCCCATGTCACCCGGTCGCGTGATGCCGACCAGCGCGTTCATGTTTGCGCCGTCCATATACACAAGCCCGCCCGCGTCATGCACCAGACGGCAAATCTCTTCGATGTTCTCTTCAAACAGCCCCAACGTCGAAGGATTGGTCAACATCAAGGCGGCAACGTCCGGGCCGTGCTCGCTCAGCACTTTTTTCAGCCCGTCCATATCCACTGCGCCTTCGGCGTTGGATTTCAGCGTCAAGACCTTGTACCCGATCATGTGCGCTGACGCAGGATTGGTACCGTGTGCCGAATCAGGCACCAGCACGATCTTGCGCGCATCGCCACGCGCTTCGAGCAAAGCGCGAATGACCATCAAGCCGGTATATTCGCCTTGCGCGCCCGCCGCAGGTTGCAAACTCACCGCCGCCATTCCGGTGATTTCGGCCAAGTTCTGTTCCAGCTCCCACAACAATGCCAGGTTGCCTTGCGCAAATTCATCCGGCAAATACGGATGCGCATACGCAAAGCCCGGAATGCGCGCGACGCGTTCGTTGAGCTTGGGGTTGTATTTCATCGTGCAGGAGCCGAGCGGATACATGCCCAGATCAATCGCGTAATTCCAGGTCGAAAGCCGCGTGAAATGACGCACGACTTCCGGTTCGCTGACTTCGGGCAAACCTGCCAGATCGTCGTCGCGCAACAACGACGGATCGAGCAATTCTTCCGGCTTCACCGCTGGCACATCCAGCGCCGTCAGGCAGTAGCCGGTTTTGCCAGGCCGCGAACGTTCAAAAATCAGCCCTTCGTTTTGGTTGATGTGTGCAGTGGATTTCTTGATCACAGCGTTTCCTTGGTAATGCTAGATTTCCCGTAATGCCGCGGCCAGCGCGTCAATTTCGTCTTTGCTGGCGGTTTCTGTCACACACACCAGAATCTCGTTCTGCAATGTGGGGAAGAACCGCTCCAGCGCCAATCCGCCCAAAATGTTTTTCGCCGCCAGTTTGGCCAGCACGTCCTGCGCCGGTTTCGGGCAGCTCACCACGAATTCGTTGAAATACGGTCCGCTGAAACGCAGCTTATAACCCGGCACGGCAGCGATCTGCGCGGCGGCGTAATGGGCTTTTTGCAGGTTTTGCGTGGCGACTTCTTTCAATCCGTGACGACCCAGCAAGGTCAGATAAACGGTCGCCATCAAGGCATACAACCCTTGATTGGTGCAGATGTTCGAGGTCGCCTTTTCGCGTCGAATGTGTTGTTCGCGCGTGGCCAGGGTCAGCACATAGCCTTTGCGTCCTTGCGCGTCATAGGCTTCGCCGACCAATCGGCCCGGAATCTGGCGTTGGTATTTTTCCTGGCAGGCAAAAAAGCCGCAGTATGCGCCGCCGAATGCCATCGGAACGCCCAGCGCCTGCGCTTCACCACAAACGATATCGGCCCCCGCTTTGCCCGGCGCTTTCAGCAAGCCAAGACTGACGGCTTCGGTAACGACAACGACAAACAGCGCGCCCGCTTTGTGCGTCGCATCGGCCAGCTTTTGCAATTGCTCGACGCCACCGAAAAAGTTCGGTGATTGCACCACCACGGCAGAAACGTCATTGCCCAAATTCGCCAGCGCATCCGGGTTGATCGCGCCTGTCTCGGCATCAAACGCAATGGTCTGTTTTTCGATCCCGGCGTGATGGATGTAAGTATCCACAACTTGCGCATATTCAGGATGCAGGTTTTCCGCCAAAGCGACCTTGCCCCGGCCATTGATGCGCGCCGCCATCAGCACCGCTTCTGCCGCCGCCGTCGAACCGTCGTACAAGGACGCGTTCGACACATCCAGCCCGGTCAAGTCGCAGATCATCGTTTGGTATTCGAAGATTGCCTGCAATGTGCCCTGGCTGATTTCCGGCTGATACGGTGTGTAGGAAGTGTAAAACTCTGAACGCGAGATCAGCGTGTCAATGACGGTGGGAATGAAATGGTCATATGAACCGCCGCCCAGAAACGAACTGGTATTGCTGTGGATCGCATTGCGCGCAGCCAGCCCGTGAAAATAGCTCAGCGTTTCAGGTTCAGAGAGCGCCGGAGTCAGGTCAAGCAGGTTTTGTAACCGTAAGTGTGCCGGGATGCCGCGAAACAGATGAGCAACAGATTCGACGCCCATGTCGCGCAGCATCAGATCGCGTTCCTGGGCCGAATTAGGTATGTAACGCATAGTTCAGTGTCAGGTGATCAGTCTCAGATTTCAGGCCGCACAGTCGTGACCGTGTGGCCTGAAATCGTGGTTTTAGTCTTCCTTCTGAGACTCAAGATAATCTTCGTATTCGCTGGCAGACAACAGTTTGTCCACTTCGCTGGGATCGCCCAGTTTCAGTTTGATCATCCAGCCGCCGCCGTAAGGTTCACTGTTGACCAGTTCGGGCGTGTCGGCCAGCGCGTCGTTCGCGGCCACTATTTCGCCAGAAACCGGCGTGAAAAGTTCGCTGAAAGTTTTTACCGATTCGACTTCGCCAAAGGTGGCGTGCGCGTCAAACTTTTCGCCTGCGCGCGGCAATTGCACGTGCACAACGTCGCCCAATTGTTCCTGCGCGAAATGCGTAATGCCGACCGTGCCGGTATCGCCCTCAACGCGAATCCATTCATGATCTTTGGTATAGTGCAGATTGTCGGGATAGACAGACATCGTTTCCTCTCTGATGTTAATGACGGGTGTTAACTGAACTGTGTCGAAAGCTTGGCATTCGTGTCGGGACGCCGCAAATTATTTGCTTCGCTTATAAAACGGAGTCGGCACGACCTGTGCCTTTAATCTGCGTCCGCGTACGTCAATGTCAAACTGGCTGCCCACGGCGGTATGCGCCAAAGGCAGGTAGGCCATGCCAATGTTCTTTTTCAAAAATGGCGCGGGGCTGCCGGACGTCACATACCCGACCTGTTCATCCCCGATGAAGACCGGGTAATGATCGCGCGCAATGCCTTTGTCCAGTACTTCAAAGCCGACCAGTTTGCGCGTCAGTCCAGCGGCTTTTTGCGCCACCAGTTTATCGCGTCCGATGAAATCGCCTTTATTCAATTTGCAAATCCAGGCTAGATCGGCTTCGAGTACGGTGGTCGTGTCGTCAATTTCGTGACCATACAGCGCCATTTTCGCTTCCAGGCGCAACGTGTTGCGCGCGGCCAATCCGCACGGCAGGATGTTGAACGATTGCCCCTGTGCCAACAATTTGTCCCAAATGCGCTCAGATTCATGCGGGTCAAAATAAATCTCGAAGCCGTCTTCGCCGGTGTAGCCCGTGCGTGCGATCAGCGCCGGAACGCCGTCCACGTGACCGCGCGTAAACCAGTAATACTTGATGTCGGCCAGCGAAACGTCGGTCAGCGGCTGCAAGGTGGCCAGCGCTTGCGGCCCTTGCACGGCAATTTGCGAATAATTGGCGCTGACATTGCTGGCTTCGCAATCAAATTCGCCCGCGTGGCTGGCAATCCAGGCGAAATCCTTGTCGGCGTTGGAGGCGTTGACGCAGAGAAAGTAATGATCATCAGCAAACCGATGCACCAGGATGTCATCCACAAAGGTGCCTTCGGGATAGGTCAAGCCGGAATATTGCGCCTGTCCATCTGCCAGTTTGCTTGCGTCGTTGGTGGTTACGTGTTGCACCAGATTGAGCGCTTGCGGCCCTCGGATTTCGATCTCGCCCATGTGGCTGACATCGAACAATCCGACGCGTGTGCGCACGGTCATGTGTTCTTCGATGGTTCCGGCGGTATATTGCACGGGCATATCCCAGCCGCCGAAATCAATCATCTTTCCACCTGATTTTCTGTGTGCGTCGTTGAGTGCGGTCTTTTTCAGTTGTGTTTGTGACACCTTAGCCGACCTCGTAAAAAATGCGGAAAAGCCAATATTGACGGGGTTAATCTTGATGGAAGCGAAACCTACCATATGGTTTACAAATTCGTCAACCGGCGGCGGCCTGATGGTCTTAACCTATGCCTAAAGTGAACACTGGAGGGAAACCGTGGCGAGCGGCGGCGGCCTGTCCCCTGCCCGAACCCTGATGGCGTATCCCGTATGCAAAACGAAATTTTGCTCCCCAAACGGCAACTGGCCGCCATCTCCCACAGGAAATGACGGCCAGCCGTTGTCCGTTGCCAAAGTCAGCGCACGCAACGCGCGCGCACTTTGGGGTTAGAAATTGATCTTCGCCGCAAATTGCAACACGCGCGGCGCAAACGTCGCGGTGATGCGGCCAAAGTTCGTGTTGTTGATGTTCTGCGCCTGGCCCACGTCAAAGTTCGTGCGATTGAACAGATTGAAGGCTTCGGCGCGGAATTCCAGGTTCACGCGTTCGGTCAACGCCGTGCGTTTGATCAGTCCGGCGTCGAAATCAAAACGGCTGGGACCGCTGACGGGCGTCAACTGCAACGTGCCCAACGTTCCCGAAGCCGGGTTCTTAAACAGTTGCGTATTGGCGCGTCCGTCCGCTCCGATCAGGCTCGGATCAAAAATGAGCGGGCGGCCTTGTGCATCGCGGAACAGGCCTGTTTTGTTTTGCAGGTCGCTGACAGAAAGCGTCGTATTGACCGTGTTTTTGGCCGAACGTCCGGCACGGTTGAGCGTACCGCGCGCCGAAACGATCGAAATCGGCTCGCCCGATTGCCAGCGGATGATGGGGTTGAAGCTCCAGCCACCAACCAGTTTGCCCAACACGCCGCCCGTATCCAGGAAGCGCTTGCCGCGTCCGAACGGCAATTCAAACACGCCGTTCGCCTTGAACACGTGCGTGATGTCATCGGCGATGCGCTGTTTTTCCACGGCATTGGTTGAACCGAGGTCGAGCAATCCGGCGAAGTTGGCCTGGCCGCCTTCGTAATCGCTGAAGCCTTTGCTGTAGGTGTAATTGGCCTGGAAGTACAAGCCGTTGCGGAAACGGCGGCGCACTTCAGTTTGCAAGGCGTGATAATCGGAATACGATCCGTTGCCGACATAATCAGCGACATACGCATTCGGATTGGCACGCAGGAAAAACTCCGGCCCCAGTTGCGAACCCAATTCGCCCGGAATCAAAAACAGATCGCGGTTCGAGACATAAATGCGCGCCAATTCACCCGCTTGCCCTTGTGCGATCAGGTTGAGAATCGTGGGATTGGTCAGCAATCCGGCCAGCCCCAGTTTCGGAAACACCTGCAACGTTTCGCCGCGGCGCGGATCGCCGTTGGCGGCCAGGTTGCGTTCCGCGCGCCGGAAATCGTCCAAAAAGCCGTTGTCGAAAATGCGCACCTGGTTAACGTCAATGCCGCGCGTCAATTTAACGCCACGGTTGCCGACATAACGCACCTCAAACGCCGTGTCCTTGAAGATTTCGCGTTCGATGCCCAACGTCCATTGCTGCACGTAAGGCGTCTTGAAATTCGGGTCAATGGTGAACAACGCCGTTTCAGGATCATTCGCCAGGTTTTCGCCGATCAGACGCGGCACTTTGAAAGCAGGCACGGGCAACGCGCGAATGCCGTTGCTGACCGTTCCGCGCAAATCCTGAATGTTCAGGTCGGCTTGCAACCCGTCATTGCCACGCACAGCGGCGTTCAGCACCGTCGTGATGTTGTTGTCAATCACGTACGAAATCGAATAGCCCGCCCGGATCGAAGTCTTGCCATTGCCAAACGGGTCCCACGCCAAACTGATGCTCGGCGCAAAGTTGTTCCAGTCGTTCTTGAAAAACGGACGGCCCGTTCCCGAACCGGCAAAATCGAGCAAGGCGTTCTTGTCATACAGCGCGTCAAGCCCTTGCGTACGCGGCAACAATGCCAGTCCGCGTTTTTCTGTCGGCACCGAAATGAATTCCCAACGCAATCCCAGATTGAGCGTCAGATTCTGTTTTACGCGCCAGGTGTCGCCCGCAAACAACCCAAAGGTGTGATACTGGAAGCGCTGCCGTTCTGGTGCGCCCGGCACAAACCCCGACGTGCGGCTGGTGGAAAAGAAGCTCTGATCCACTTCCGACAGCGGCGCAGCCAAAATCGCCAGCACGTTGCCCGCGCGTGTGAAATCGTTGCTGGAAATCCCGCCCGGGAACAATCCGGTGCGCAGCGGATTGACGTTGCCCGTCGCGTTGAAGCCAATCGTATACAGCGGCAAGGTGCCCGCCGCGTTGTATGGTTCGATATAGACGCGGCGGTAATTGCCGCCAAAACGCACCTGATGGCTGCCTTTCAGCCAGTTGGCGTTGTCCATCAGTTCGTAATTGTCGGCAATGCGGCCTTGCGCCATCTGGTTGTCCACCGGATCGGTGATCAACGGGAAGGTCAACTGATAGCCCTCAGCAAATTTTTCGTTGGTGAAGAAGTTGACGTTGTAGTTGTTAAAGCCAACACGCAGTTCGTTGAACAACGTGTCTTTGGGCGTCCAGTTCCAGGCGAACGATCCGCGCGGACGTTTGGACGATTGTCCGTCGCCCGGACGCCCCGGAAACGGTTCATTGCCACTGTTTGGGAAGTTAAAGGTGAAACGGCTGAAGATCGCTTCGAACCGGTGGCGCGCCGAAGCGTCGTAATCAATGCGGAAGCCCCACAGATCACTGTCAGCGCCGGTCGGGCTGTTGAAACGGAAGCCAGCCGTATTGGCCAGCGCCGTATTGGCCGTGATGTCGGCGTTGGTGAAATCGTTCGGCAACGGCGTGGTACCAATCAGACTGGCGACTTTGGGATCGGCGGTGAGTCCGCCCAAGCCCAGCAAATTGACCGTCTGAAATTGCCCGTTGTCGGCGCGGCGATAGGTGAATTGCCCTTGCCGCGCGTTTTGCGTCAACACCGTGCGCAACACGCTGGTGTCGGTCGCGATGCGCGTGCCTTCGTAATAGCCGTAAAAGAACAGCTTGCTGCTGTCGAACCCAAGCGGCCCAAACACTTTCTTGGGCAATTTGATGGGACCGCCCAGGCCAAAACCGAACTGGTTCTGAATCAGCTTTTCTTTTTCGATGCCCGCCGCGTTGTTGAAAAACGAATTGGCGTCGAGCGCATCGTTACGATGATATTCAAACACGTTGCCGTGGTATTCAGTCGAACCGCGCGGCGTCACCAGTTTGACTTGCGCAACACCCAGTCCGTCGCCTGGCCCGCCGTTTTGCGTAGTCAAAGTGAATTCCGAAACGCTGACCACGCTTGGCGCGGCGCTGCCAAAAAAGCTGTCGGTGCGGATGAAGTTGTCGTTGATGTTGATACCGTCCCAGGTCAGGTTGGTAAAGGTTCCGCGCATGCCGTTGACGGTGGCCGTGCGGTTGCTGCCGCTGGTGTTAACGCCCGCTTGCAAACCCGCCAGCGAAAGCGGATTGCGCCCGTTCAGCGGCAGATCGTTGATCTGACGTTCGAGCACGGTTGTTTGCAACGTCGCGTTTTCGGTGTTGACGACGGTTTGCGCTTCAGACGCCGAGGTCGTGATGACTTCGGCAATCTGACCGGTTTGCAAATCAAAATTGACCGTGGCTGGTGTGGCGACGTTGACCTGCACGCCGTTGACTTCTTCTTTCTTGAAGCCATCACGTTCGGCAATCAATTTGTAATTGCCCGCGCGCACGTCGGTGAAAACGTATTGTCCCTGTTCGTTGGTGGTCGCCGTGACTTCACGACGAGTGGATAAATCAATCAACGTAATCTTCGCGCCTGCGATCACAGCGCCGGTGGGATCTTTCACGGTGCCGCTCACACTGGAATTGAACGATTGCGCAAAGCCATGCACATTCAGGCACAGTGCGAAGAGGAGCGCGCATAAAGCCCGCCCGCGAAATCGTGTCAGACGATACATCTGAACCCTCCTTACCATTTTTTGTTATCGGCTCACGCACCACGCAACCAGCCCGCCTGCGGGCTACAAGTTCTTGGGAAGCAATCCGCTACCGGCAAGCATTGGCGCATCGTGCGACTCGGTTCGTTGGAGATCATTCCAATCTGATTTTCCAGATGGACACCGTCCTATGCGCAACTGTTGTTCCAGCTCTTTGTAGCTAGAGATGACAAGGGTTTAGCGCGTGAAATGCGGCTTATGCGTTTCAACTGTCGTTTGAAAATGCGAATGATTCTTCAGCTTTTCATATCCACGCAGAGACGATTGCAGGAAAAGTCGTGGAAACGCCACGCGCGCGCTGAACAATGTGTGTTGGCGTACCGAATTCGACATAAGCGTTCTCGGATTTGGGACGAATGAAACGGAAAGGCTTCAAGAAAACTGGCATCGCGCTGCGCAAAACTTCCAGTCTTTATGACAGGCATAAACACCGTGCAG
Organism: Acidobacteriota bacterium; assembly: GCA_016789605.1. Classification (GTDB taxonomy): domain Bacteria; phylum Acidobacteriota; class Blastocatellia; order RBC074; family RBC074; genus RBC074. The sequence continues at coordinate 4,818 of JAEUQO010000200.1, read as the reverse complement.
GCGTGTCCAGCACAAAAGAAAAAAAAGAGGCTCAGCGAGAAAACTCGCTGAGCCAGACAATGAGTAACCAAACTGGGCCAGTGATTCAGTAACCGATCACCGCCCGTGAAATGCTGCGGACTTAGAACGTCAGCTTCATCAGGTAACGCACCACGCGCCCGCCGCCATCGCCAAATTGCGGTTGCAGGAACTGGCCTGCCGCCGTGTTGATGACGTTGGCCGAAGGACCAGCCGTCGCTGGAGCAAACGGGCTGATGCTGACCGAACCATATTGCGGATGGTTGAACACGTTGAAGAACTCCGTGCGGAATTGCAGGCTCGTCCGTTCCGTCAGACGGAACTGTTTCTGCACGGTGAAATCAAAGTTGTTCACGCCACGCGTACGTTCCGTGTTGCGTCCGGCAGTGCCATTGCGATTGCTGCCCGCAGCCACCCCGATGTATTGCGCCGTTTTCGGATCAATCGGCGCGTTGTTGGCATCAGGGTTGACATAGCCTGTCGGGCTGGTCGCATTGGGCACGGCGCGCACGCCTTTTTGCCCAAAGGGGTTCAAGTCAGGACGGTCGTTGTTACCGCCAAAACCGTTGGCATCAACACCATTGGCAACCGTGAACGGCACACCGGTTTCAAACGTCGTGATGCCCGACAATTGCCAGCCACCCACGATGCGGCCCAGCACGCCTTTTTGGTCACGCATGAACGGAAGTTCGTAAACATACGTGAACACCGCACGATGCGTACGATCAAACAACGATACGGCGCGTTCGTTGCGTTCACCGCCCAAAATGTGCGGCGTGATCGAAAGCGAACCGTTGCTCAATCCCGCCGAAGCGAAGATTTCACTGTTGTTATCAATCATCTTCGACCAGGTATAACCGCCCGTCAGCGACAAGCCTTTGCTAAAACGACGCGACACCGACAATTGACCGGCGTGGTAGTTCGATCCGCCGCTGTTGGAACGAATCGTGCGCCCGCCTTGCAGGTTGTCCAGACGGCCCGAACGGGTGCCGGTGTAACCGGCGGGCGTGACTTGCAACGCCGCCGGAACCAGCGGATTACGGTCTTCATTCATGTAAAGCTTCGTGCCTTTCGATCCGACATACGAAGCGTCCACAATCAATTGGCCCGGCAATTCGCGCTGAATGCCCAACGACCAACGTTGATAGTAAGGATTGACCAGGTTCGGATCGGCCAGCGTTTGCGCATCAAACGGCGACAACGCACGCGCGGTCGTCGGCAATTGCGCTGACAGGGTGCCCAATCCGCGCGGATTGGCGGTCGTCACCGAAGAGATGACTTGCGTCGCCACCACGTTCGGCGCTGAGGTGGCCGCGTTCGACGCGATGTTGTTGAAGAACGAATCGTAGCCCATCTGATATCCACTGCGAATGACGCTCTTCTTATCGCCAAACAGCGCGCCGAGCACGCCGCTCTTGAACGACGGTGAATAGGCAATGCCGATGGTCGGCGCCCAGTTGTTGTTGTCCGCAGCAACCTTGCTCGGCCGTGAATACGGACCTTGCAACGTCACCGGGTCAACATTGAACAACCCGGTAAACGCCGCCGTGCGAACGGAGTTGATCGGATTGCCGAAATTTTCATAGCGCACGCCCAGCGTCAGCGTCAGCGCATCGTTCACGCGCCAGCGATCCTGGAAGAAATACGCTTGCCGGAACAGTTCAGGGTAATAGCGCGGGCTGCCGAAATCGCGGTTGGCGCTGCCCGTGCCTGGACCGGCGCCGCCAAAATCATCCACGTAGTTGGCCAGACCGGTGAACCCGCCGCCCGCGTTATACGTCAGCGAACCGCGTTCGTTGATCGGCGCAAATTGCCGCGAACGTTGTTGCAACAAGTCAAAGCCGGTGCGGAAGGTGTGATTGGATTTGATGTACGTCACGGTGTCTTGAATGACGTAGTTGTTGGCGATGCGGCCTTGCGGCAAGTTGGTTTGAATGCCGAAGTTCCAACCCACGCCTTGCGCCGTCGTCACGCCAGCAATGGCAATGCTGGGCAAGGTTTGCGCCAGCGCGTTCGGCGGATCGAAGGGAAACGCCAGCGCGATGCGGTTGTAAGACAAACGCAATTCGTTGGTTAGCGTCGGCGAAAACACATGCGTTTCGCTGATCAGGAAGTTCTGGAAGCGGTTGGCCTGGCTGGTCGTAAATCCCGGCAGCCCAAGCGTCGCGCCTCCCACAGGCGCATTCTGGTCAGCGAACAGATAGCGCGCCGACAATTGCGATTTCTCGCTAACCTTGTGATCAATTCTGACCTGGTATTGCGGTTCGACATAACTTTGCGCAAACGCAGTCACGGCCTGACCAAATTCGACATCAGGACGATTGTTGCCCAGCGCGATGCGCGTCAGGTTGGCGACGCCCACGGTGCCATCGGTGACGGCCAACAAGGTATCTACGCGCGGATTCGCTCCTTGCGCAAACAGTTGGCGCAACGTCGCACGTCCTGCGGCTGACGGCACCAACACGCTGGTGACGGTATTCGACGCCTGACGTTGGTTCTGATACGAACCGAAAAAGAAGGTGCGGTCTTTGCCGTCATACAAGCCAGGAATTTTCACGGGCCCGCCGATGGTGCCGGCAAAAATGTGCTCCGTGCCATACGGCGGATAGCCGCGCCGCCGCAAATTGGGATCGAGCGATTGCGTGTTGGTCAACGCATCATCACGCGTTGAATCGTATTGCCACGAAGCCGTGCCGTGAAATTGATTGGTGCCGGCTTTGGTGATGGTGTTGACCACCGCGCCGCCCGCGCGCCCGAATTCAGCGTCATAGTTGGAAGTCTGCACGGAAACTTCCTGCACGGCATCGGGGTTTTTGATCTGGAAGCCTTGTCCGGCAATCGAGATGTCGTTGTTTTCGGTGCCGTCAATCAGGAAGTTGTTTGAGCGTCCGCGTCCGCCGTTGACGGCAAACGTGGCCACGCCAAATCCGAAACGATTGGACGAAACGCCCGGCAAGGTCAGGGCCAGCGCAACAGGATTACGCAAGGCAATCGGCAATTCGGTGATGCGCCCTGCATCAATGTTGCCGCCGCGCACAGGCGCTTCGGTTTGCAACAACGCGCCCGATTCGGCAGTCACGTCCACTGACATTTCCTGCCCACCCGGCGACAGTTGCGTGTCGACCGTAGAGGTCAAATTCGCGCTGACCGCGATGTTTGATTTCACCACGGTGCCAAATCCGTTGGCGGTGAACTTGATCGTATAGTTGCCCAAGTCCACGGCATCGAAACGAAAAACGCCTTCACCAGTGGTGATGGTCGAACGGCTGACAGTCGTGCCCGTGTTGGTCAGTGTCACGCTGGCGCCAGCGATCATCGCACCGGTAGGGTCTGTCACCGTGCCACTGACGGTGCCACGGCTGGTCTGTGCCAACCCTGTCACCGCCCAGCAACAGAGCGCCAGCACCAAAAACAATGCTTTGGATTTCATAGCCTCCTCCTGTAGGGAAATGGTCTTGTTGTTCAGTCATAGTTGGAAACTCGTCCAACCTGTTTAAGCACAATTGCACAGTCACGTTGTGCAATGACCATTCCAACGACGCACAGTTGTCGGCCCAGACAGTGAAAACCCTTTTGTCAGACGTGCTTTTTACGTGGAAGCGCGCGGCTGATGACGCGCAAGCCTGCACTTTATTTCAGCGCGCAGGTTCAGAATTTCGGATGGCGTTTGGTTTCTTGGAAAACAGCATCAGACAGTTTTTGGAAGGTATTCAACCAGAGAGAAACGACAAATAATCAGATCATACAGAAACGATAAAACACTCCAAGCGTCTGAAGGTCAGCCAAAAAGAAAAACGCGGAGCAGGACGTTCATCCAAGCTCTCCGCGTTTTCCTATCGGTTGGTTGAATTAACTATCGCACGTTATTGCCCGCCTGATTTGGCTTGTTGATCGGCGTCTTCGATGACGACTTCGACACGACGATTTTGCTGACGTCCGGCGGCAGTGTCATTCGTCGCAATCGGTTTCGTTTTGCCAAATCCACGCACGGCTTTGACCTTTTCCGACTTGACGCCTGCGCTAACCAAATAGTCACGCACAGAACCAGCGCGGCTTTCTGACAACTTGTTGTTCAATTCGTCAGAACCAACAGCATCGGTGTGGCCTTCGATTTCGAGCGTCAGATTGCCAGGATAGGCCAGCAAAATCCCCGCGAGCTTGCTCAGTTTTTCGCGCGCAGCGGGTTTGAGTGTGGCGCGTCCGGTGTCAAACAGCACATCGCCCAGGTTCACAATGAAACCGCGCGTTTCGCGTTTGGTGTCCAAAATCTCTGACAACGAAACGTAGAGTTTTTGCAACGCGGCATCGCGTTCGCGTTTGGCTTCTTCGGCCATCTGCTTGGCTTTTTCCGCTTCAGCGCGTGCTGCCGCGCGATCCGCTTCAGCGCGGCGCGTGGCGTCTTCCGCAGCACGACGTTCGGCTTCAGCGCGTGCCTTGACCGCTTCGGCATCACGCGCAGCCTGTTCACGGCGGGCACGTTCTTCAGCCGCAGCGCGTTCCGCTTTCTCGGCTTCCAATTTGGCGGCTTCCGCCTGAGCTTTTGCCCGTTCGGCTTCGGCTTTGGCGCGCTCGGCTTCCAGTCGGACGCGGTTGGCTTCGGCCTGAGCACGCTCGGCCTGATCCTTGGCTTCGGCCAGACGGCGCATGCGTTCCTGACGTTCGTTTTCGATGCGCGCCTGCTCTTCGCGTTCGCTGGAAAGATCGCGCGCAACCTGGCCCAGACGCATCACATCACGCGCCAGTCCACTGAATTTCGTTTCGTCTTTCAGATTGCGCGGCCACAATTGCTCCAACGTCGCC
>JAEUQO010000197.1 GCA_016789605.1 Acidobacteriota bacterium | reverse complement strand
AAAACGGCTGCAGAGCATTGATTGGGTAGGATTGCCGGTGACTGATGCTGTGACGCCAGATGCCGAGGCCAATGTCGTCATTGGTGAATACGAAAAGAAAATCTCTGCGGCATTGGATGCGCCAATCGGTTCCACGACCGTAGATTTGGACGCGCTGCAAGTCAGCAACCGTAATCGCGAAACCAACCTGGGAGATATGGTGGCAGATGCGTTTCGTCAGGCTCTCAATGCCGACATCGCATTGATCAATGGCGGTTCCGTGCGCGGAAATACGACTTACCCGGTAGGGCCATTGAGCAAACGCGATATGCTCTCAATTTTGCCGTTTGAAAATCCAATCGTAAAAGTCGAAGCAACCGGCGCACAGATCAAAGCCGCCCTGGAAAACGGCGTTAGCAAAGTCGGCATTGAGACGGAGTTTGGCGGCTTTCCTCAGATCTCAGGCCTGACGTTTGAATACGACGCACGCAAACCGGTTGGCACACGAGTTGTTTCAGCGCTTGTCAACAATCAACCGCTGGACGAAAAGAAGACCTACACGTTGGTGTCATCCGTGTTTTTGCTCAAAGGCGGCAACGGGTACGGCATGTTCAGTAATGTGAAGTATCTGATTAGTGAAGATTCCGGTCCGGTGGATGCGGCTGTGCTGGGCAGTTATGTGCAAGCTGCCGGAACGGTAGCCCCCAAGGTTGAGGGCCGAATCAAACGGCTGGATCAATAATTGAGATTGCCAGACTGACTCATACGTGGGATTGCATCAATGATCATTTTGCTAAACGGTTCGATCAACGCCGGGAAGACGACCGCTTCCAAGGCGCTTTGTCGTTTGTTGCCGCAGACGGCGCATGTCGAAGTAGATTCGCTGCGGGATTTCATTGCCTGGATGCCGCTCGAAGAAAGCATTCCGATTAACATTCAGACGGCACTGGCGGTGACAAAAATTTTTGCCAGCCACGGGCTGAATGTGGTGTTTAGCTACCCGCTGCGTCCGGAAGATTACGAGTATTTGGCGCGCGAATTGGCGGCGCTGAGCGTGCCGGTCTTTTGCTTTACGCTCAACCCGGGATTGGAAATCGAGCTGCAAAATCGCGGCACGCGTGAACTGACTGATTGGGAACGCGAGCGGATCAAATACCACTTCGAGACAAAGCTGGCGACGCCCGAATTCGGCGAAACCATCAATAATGCCGGACAAACGCCGGACGAAACCGCGCAGGAAATACTGCGGCGGATTCAAAGCGCTTCGGTCGAAACAAACGCCGCCGTCGTGAAGTTACCGTGAAAGCCCAGCGGGAAATGTTGGCCTGTCCAGATACGCGCTTCCAATGAAAGCGTCGCCGCGTCGCGCACTTCCAGAAAATTCTCGTCGCGTTTTCCGTCATACCCTTGGACCAGCAACCAGCCGTTGTTTTCCTCTGTGTTGCCAGGACGCGGCACAAAGACGGCTTCGCCAAAGACCCGCCCAGTTTCCGCTACGATACGCTGCTGTTTTCCTTGTTTCAGGTCGTGGCGCACCAGCACATTGGGCGCAAATCCATCGTCTTTCAATCCTGATTCCAATGCGTACAAGTAACGCGCTTCGTCGCCGGTACGACGGCTGTCAAAGCGCGGAAACTCCTGCGCTTCGGCCAGGTCTGTCTGACTGACAAGCGAAGCTTTGGCTGGATCGAGCACCAATCGTGTGACCTTGGTCGGCGTGCTTGGCGGCAGTTGCTCTTTTGACCAGGAATACAACGCATCCAGCACTTGCTGGTTGGGGCTGAGAATCGTGTCGAGGATCAACTTGCCGTCGCGTTCATAGGCATTGCCGTGATGAAAAACCATATGGGCAGGCAATTCGATCGTGACCGGCTTGCCAGTTCCGTCACGCCGCAAAAGCAACACGCGCGTCGGTTCTTTTTCAAAATAGCGTAGCGCTTCGGCGGGCGTTGCCTTGCCGGAAAACAGCGTCGCCAAGTCAAAGCGCACAGGCGGAATGATGAAAATCAGATACTGTTTGCTGAGCAGCATATCGTGAATCATGAAGTAGCCTTTTTGCGGCAGCGAATAGAGCGGCGTCAATTTGCCCGTCAACTCCATGCGATACACTTTCAGCGCTGTGCCCATGCCTTGTTGCACGCCGAATCCGTAGCCTTCGCCTGTCAGCGGATCGAATTTCGGATGCGCTGTGAAAGGCACATCGCGGGGCAATGTGCCGTAAAAATCGTGTCGTGCGCGATACGACAAATCCACCGGATCAATCTCCGTCGGATGCCCGCCTTCTGACAGCCCCAACAACGTGTTGTCCCAGTGAATGACATTGACGCTCGGCTGGTTTTTGCTTTTGCGTGGCACTGGCGAACCGTCTGGCGCAGGCGGCGGCATTGTGCCGAATTCGGTGTAGAGCATTCGTTTGGCTTTCAGCTCTTCCAGTCGTTCCGGCAAATCCACGAATTTTGCGCGCAGTGTGACGTTGCCGCCGCGAAAACTAAAACCCGAAATGAACGCGTCGCCATCAAACAGGTGCTTCAGCAAAACGCCGTGGTTTTCTTTTTGACCGGGAGCAATGCGGTAGAGCGTGCCGTTCAGTTCTTTGGGCACCTTGCCTTCGATTTTGGTCAACTGCCAGACGCCTTCCGCGCTGGGATTGCGATAGGCAAGCCAGCTCAAGCGTCGTTTGTTTTCCAGCGGCAGGGCGGCGAACGAAACCTGGTCGAGTAACCCTAACAAACCGGCCCCGCTGAGCAATTGGCCAAACTGGCGGCGTGTGAGCTGGGAAACCGAGTGCGACGACGAATACAAGGACATGGAATGACCTCTGTGTTGAATTGCCTGTTGCTCTAATTCCGAGACGTGCGTTGACTTCGTGAGGGCCTAACGTAGCATGGCCGACGAAAGTTGCAACACGAACGCATTCAAACGCATTTCATTGGGAGAACTTGCATGGCGCTTACCAAAAGCTTTCAAGGCAAATTGCTGATCAGCGCAACCGACGGCAAAAAGCTGGGCGAAGTTAAAGATGTCTTTCTGGACGAAACCGCAGGCAAGATCGTGGCCGTTTATCTGGGCAAATCGGGGCTGATCAATCGCAAATCCTTGCTCATCGAAATTGATCACGTTGCGCTGTTTGGCATTGATTGCTGGATGATCAACGGCTCTGACAAAGTCATTGCCAAAGACGACGGCGAAAACCGTGACACCTATATTCTGGCCGACGACTTGCGCGGACGCGAAGTACAGACGGACGGAGGCACCAAAATTGGCGTCATTGGCGATGTGATCGTTGATAACGCCTGTCAGGTGCTGGGCTTTTCGCTCGACAAACTTCACGTCGAAGGGCCGTTGTCACAATCCAAAGCCATCGCCCGCCCAGCGATTACCAGTCTGGGAGACAAAGACAATCCGATGATCGCCTCGCTGACCGAAGCAGAAAAACTGTCAATCAGTGCAAGCTGAAAATTGGCATGAAGAGCAAGCGGTAAGAATTGTGTGAGCCGTTCGCTTGTCACCTTGGCGTGACAAGCGAACGGCGGCAAGAGTTATTTTCCTGCAGGAGGCCGTCGCAGGATGCTGACAACTTCACGCCCGCCGAACGCGGTTTCAGCAACCGTAATGCCGCAGAAGATATAGCCATCTTTGCCCACGCCATTGAGCTCTTTTTCCATCGTTGACGTTCGCGACGTGGCCAGCAGTTTGTACTCATAGACGACTTTTTGACTGTCGTTGCGTTCGAGAATGACCACGACTTCGCGTCCGCCAAAAGCCGAGTTGTAAATTGATTGCCCGACATACAAAAAACCTTCCGCGCCAGCCGCGCTCATCTCTTTTTGCATGGTCGAAGTCTTCTGGGTTGCTAACAGCCGGTACTGAACGCGCGGGCCATTATTCGTGCCAGCCTTGCGCGACATAATGACGACGATCTCATTGCCGCCGCCAGCGGTTTCGCCCCCCATCGTACCTTCCAGCCGGTAGCCTTCGGCGGCGGCCTGATTCATTTCTCGCTCCATCGTCGAAGTCTTATTGGTCGCGAGTAATTTGTATTCGATAGGGTCAGCAGAGGTCGCTACAGCTTCAGATGTTTTGTTGACGGGAACTGCAAACAGGGAAAGAAACACAGTAACAATGGTGAGCAACATGATGTTCTCCTCAAAACGAAACGAATCGAAATCATTGGGTCAAGGGAGTCAGCCTCTGTACGAAGCTTGCTGGGCAGGAGTTCGCTCAAAAGTTAATGGAACACAGAGCGTACATCCGGCGTCTAGAGCAAGCGCTTGCGCCAAATCCGTAGCTAACAATATCAGGTCGTATGAAATGCCGGAAATTGGTAGAGGCGTGTAAAACAACTCTGCTATGCTGCGCCTATGAGAAAAGACGTTATGACCTTGTCGCCAGACTCAGCCGCTCACGAACATCTGATCAATCGGTTTTTGCGTCGGCTTTTGGCCTTATTGACGCTAAAACACGCGTTGTTGCTTTCTGCCGGGTGGTGTTTCGCCTGGGGATTGGCCGTGTTGTTGTTGCGGGTCGTTGCCGGAACGCCGCGTAAACCGTTGCTGTGGGGAGCGCTCGGTTTGGTCGCGGTTGTCGTTGTGGCCTGGCTGCTTGCGCGGCGCGAATTGCCTGCGCGCAGTTCGGTGCGTGCTTTGCTGGATGGGCAAAATGATTGTGGCGGATTGCTGATGGCGGCGGAATCTGCTGCGCTAGGGGCCTGGCAAACGCGCGTGCCAGCTATCGTTCTGCCCAAATTGCGTTGGCGCAG